>CBIHRX010000139.1:0-16954 GCA_966212555.1 uncultured Massilia sp. | reverse complement strand
GCACGCGGTGCCATTCATATCCAGAACGTAAATGCCTGGCACAGCCGCTTCAAGAGTTGGCTGGTGCGCTTTCGCGGCGTCGCGAGCCGCTACCTGATCAATTATTCGGGATGGCAACGGCTGCTGGATGCGCGACAGTTGACGACGCCGGCGGCGCTGTTGCGCGTCGCGGTCCAGGTCGGTTAGACGGCAGAGGTGGCTTACCGAATCAACGCGAACACAGCCCAAAAAAAACGCCACCCGCAGGTGGCGTTCTCGTTTTTCATACCGGTTTATTTAGCCTGTTTGCGGCGACGCGATTTGAGCATTGCGCCGGCACCCAGCAGCATCAGCGCGGCCGAAGCCGGTTCCGGAACATTCACCGGCGGAATAACGGCACCAAAGCCGTCGATATAGGCATAACCCGTATGTCCGGTCGGCTCGCAATCTGCCGCCAGAATCGACAGCGTGAAATCATGGCCCGAAAGCGACGAATCGATCGCGAGCTGTTCGATTTGCCAGGCCGAGGTATAAAACAGATCGCCGTCGACAGAGAAACGGCTGTCGACGCCGCCGCCGCCGTCACCGGCATTATAGACGCGGTTGATCAGGACAGTGCCCGTCGTGTCGTCGGTCAGCGTGATCAGCAATTCAGCCGATTCATTGTCGACGTGGCCGCCATTTTCCAGCACGGCTTTCCAGGCGAAGAAGATGTTAGATTCGGTGTAATTCGTCACCTTCTGGCTGAGGACCGATGCATAACCGCCGTACGTGGTGTCTTCCGTGCGATACGAATATTGACCCGAATAGACGGTCGAGCCCAGCAGCGCGCCCAGCAACGGATCGGACGTGCCCGCGGCGTTGATGGCCGAGCGGGTCGCCGGCCCCGTGTACAGGCTGCCGCCCGGCAGGAACGTGGCCGGCGTCAGGCTTGGGTTGTCGACACCGCCCCGATATCCTTCCCCAGTCGTCCAGCCATTTGCATTGCCATTCTCGAAGCCGCCATTGACAAAGGCGCCCGCGTGTGCGGTGCCGGTGATGGCGGTGAATGCGAGGGCTGCGGCCAGCGCAAATTTTAATTTCATCTCAGTGGTCCTTTCAAGTGGATAAGCGTTATAGGTGCATGTAATGCAGTGCGACAGGATAGCAATTCTCGTGCCAGTGACTTATCTATTTGAAAGGAAATAGGTTTTTTAAAGTCTCATTGATATAGATCCTATAACTGTTAAATACTCCGACATTTAAAACGGGTAATTCTCTGATGACTTATAAATATATGTATTCGTAATATCCAGCGTGCATTTATATTATGCACATACTTCTATTTCTAAATGCAAATCATTTTACTTTAAAGAAAATTTGATTATCTGTGATATTTCGAATTAATGCGCAATCTCGATTTATTTAAATCGCACCCCATAAATGCAATGCTTCTTCCGCAATAACATCAGGGAATTCCTCTTGAAAAAATAATTTTCCTTTTGGAACGCGGCGAATACCTTGCGAGCGCGGAAAAATACGGTCCAGGTAAACCGCATCCGCGACGGGAAAGATGTTGTCGCCGGCGCCCCACACCATCCGCACCGGCACCATGCTGCGCGTGAGCGCCGCCTCGATGCCCGCCAGCGGGTTCGGCGCCGGCGCGTTGTGAAATGCGTGGTATTGCCTGCGCCGCAAGGGCGTGCTCACCAGCGGTGCCACGTAGTAGTCGATGATGCCGTCCGTGAGCAGCGCCGGGTCGTGGTACACGGCCGCGCCGAACGTCGCGCGCGCCAGGTTCCCGTCGGTCAGCCATCTGGCCGTGTCGTCGGCCAGCGTGCCGGCGCGCGCCATGTCGAGCACCGGCTGGATCGGCGGCGGCGGGCTGTTGGGCTCCGTGTCGCAGTTCGTCAGGAGCAGCGAGCGCACCCGCGCCGGAAACCGGACCAGGAACATCTGCGCGACCGCGCCGCCACTGTCGGATGCGACGATGTCGGCCTGGCCGACGCCCAGCGCATCCATCAACGCCGCCAGCATCGCCACCTGGGCGGCGGGCGCGACCGACTGGTCCCCGGGGACCCGGGAGTAGCCGAGGCCCATGAAATCGGGCGCAATGCAGCGCCGGTAAGGCGCCAGGCGGTCGAGCGCGCCCCGCCATTGAAAGCCGTTCAAAGGCGCCCCGTGCAGGAACAGCGCCGCCTTGCCCGCGCCCCGCTCGACGTACGCGATGCGGCCGTACGGCAGGTCGACGAAGCGCCGCGCGTGGCGGTAGCGCTCCACGTCCGATTGCGCCGCCGCCCGCGCACGGCCAGCCACGACGGCTGCCGCGCCCACATACAAGAAATCCCTGCGTTTCATTGTCGCTCCTCCCTCGATGATTTGGACATCAAGGATGCTAGCGATGCGGATGAAGTCCGGCGCGCACCGGCGGCCGGCCACGGACACGAACGGATGATTTCCTGTACATTCACGAGACGCGTACCGGAGGATGCGATGACCGACCGCCCCGCCTGCTATCCCAGCCCGCCCACTGCCCCGCTGCCGCTCCTCGACGTCCTGACGTCGCCGGTGCCGTCCGGCCGGTTCGATTCGCCCGTGGACGAGCGCCACGTCCTGTGCCTCCACCTGGGCGCGCCGGTGCCGGTGTCGTACCGTGTGGGCACGGCCGAGCGGCGGGGCGTGCGATTGCACGGCCAGTTCTGCGTCGTGCCGGGCGGCTCGAGCACCCGGTGGACCCTGTCCCAGCCGGCCACCTCGCTGCTGCTGCGCCTCGCGCCCGCGCACCTGCGCACCACGGCCGAGGACATGGGATTGGGCGCGCGCACCGTCGACCTCGTGCCGGCGATCCACATCCGCGATCCGCACGTCGAACGCATCGGCTGGATGATGCAGGCCGAGGACCATGACGCCTACCCGGGCGGCAGGCTGTTCGCCGACAGTCTCGCGTCGGCGCTCGCCGTACGCCTCGTCGCACTGCAGGCGCCGCCAAAGACGGCGCCGCCACGGGCGCTGCCCGCCTGGCGCCTGCGCCACGTCATCGAATATGTGGACGCCCACCTGGACCGGGACCTGACGCTGGCCGAACTGGCCGCCGTCGCGGGGTTCAGCCCTTCGCATTTCAAGGCCTTGTTCAAACAGGCGACCGGTACGCCGGTCCACCGGTTCGTGCTCGAACGGCGCGTGGAACGGGCGCGGCTGCGCCTGCTCGAGGGACGGCACAGCATCACGGACGTCGCGCTGGAAGCCGGCTTTGCGCATCCGAGCCACATGGCCCGCTGGATGCGCCGGCTGCTGGGGCTCAGCCCCTCGCAGATACGCGCTTAGTCAGCACTTAGTCGGCGCTTGGTCAGCGTTCGCGCGGCTGCCCGAACAGCGAAAAATCGGGCAGCTTGCCGCGCGCCTCGAGGTCGGCCGCGTCGCCGATGCGAAGGATGGTCGCCGGCCTGCCGTCGAACGCGGGCCAGTCGGGCAAGCCCTTGGCGTTCGGCGTGCCCGTGCGCGCGAAGCTCGCCCAGGTGTCGGCCATGCGCGTGGCCAGCTGCCGGTCGTACGCGGACCAGGGCCGCGGATCCTGGCCGAGATGGTCGAACACGTACTGGATCTCCGCGCCGTGCCCCGCCCCGCACCCGTACCCGCACGGCGTCGAAGGTGCCGTCGGCCGGTGCGTGAAATAGTAGAGGTAGGGTTTGGCCTTGCCGTAGCGCGCCTGCAGCGACGCCCAGTACCACGTGCGCCAGCCCCACCAGTCGGTCGTGAGCTTGTCGATCGCCGCCTTGGCCTCGGCATCCGTCGGGCCAGGATAGGCAGCCAGTACGGCGGCGGACGGCGCATGGCCCAACAGCTTCGCCACGAGCGCCTTGTGGCTGGCGGCCGTAAACCTGTCCGTGCCGAGGATTTCCGGCGCGAGATCCTTGCCCTCTTCCGCATTCCAGCCCGCGAGCAGGGGCACGTCGTTCTGGCGGTGGTTGCGATAGGTCGTCGTCAAGTCTTCGCGCAGCAAGTGGCCGTCGACGATGGGATGCGGCGCCCACGCCGGTTTTTGCAGCGCGGCCACGGGCAGCGCGCGCAAATCCGCCAGCGTCTTCGCGCCCACCGTGCCGGCGAACGCCACGCCCGCGCTTTCCGCGGTCTTGCGGTCGAACAGGGCGTTCTCGCTGGCGTCGATGGGCATGGCGAAGTTGCCGCTTTGCGAGATCGCGCGCTGGAACAAGCCTTGCGCCAGCGGTGAGGCGACGAGCACCGCGACGGATTCGCCGCCCGCGGATTCGCCCATGATCGTGACGCGCCCCGGGTCGCCGCCGAAGGCCGCGATATTGTCCTTCACCCAGCGCAGCGCAGCGACCTGGTCTTCCATGCCCTGGTTGCCCGACGCTTTATCCGGCGACTCCGCCGTCAGCCCGGGGTGGGCGAAGAAGCCGAAGATGCCGAGACGGTAATTGATGGTGACGACGATGACGCCGCGCCGCGCCAGGTTGGCGCCGTCATAACCGGGCTGCGCACCCGTGCCGCCGTAGTAGCCGCCGCCGTGGATCCAGACGATGACGGGGAGTTTCCGCGCCCCGGCGGGCGCCCACACGTTCAGGTACAGGCAGTCTTCGCTTTTCGGCTCCGGAATCCACGCAGCCGTCTGGGCACAGGCCGGCGCGTAGGCGTGCGCCGGCTTCACGCCCTGCCACGGCACGACCGGCTGCGGCGCGCGCCAGCGCAGCGGGCCGACGGGCGGCGCCGCGAACGGCACGCCCAGGAATGTGTTCACGCCGTCGGCCGCCGTGCCCACGACCTGCCCTCCCGCGACCCGCACCGGGTCCGTCACCTGGGCCGCCTGGGCCGCGCAGGCCAGCAGGCAACCCGCGACTACCGCCGCACCTTTCATTGTTGTCTCCTCATATTTGTCGAAAAGACATTTTAGCGGGCGCGTCTTCTGGCAGGACACCGTGTCAAAAATAATTATCGAAATAATGGTTTTCGCGCTTGCCAAGTGCCGGAAGCTCGGATAAAGTTATCGACATAATGATTATCGCGATAATCAATTTACGGCAGCTGATCACCTGACACCAATATCGGAGGAATCGACATGAACCAGTCCATCGCCCGCACGCTTCGCAACGTCTTCGGCGCAGCCGCCCTCACCGTCGCCGCCTTCGGCACGGCCCACGCACAACAGACCGCCGACGCCTTCTCGTCCGTCAAGCAGATCGACGCCGGCGTGCTGAACGTCGGCTACGTCGACGCGGGTCCGGCCAACGGCCCCGTCGTGATCCTGCTGCACGGCTGGCCGTACGACATCCACAGCTACGTCGACGTCGTGCCGCTGCTGACGAAGGCCGGGTACCGCGTGATCATCCCCCACCTGCGCGGCTACGGCACGACCCGCTTCCTGGATCCGAAGGCCGTGCGCAACGGCGAGCCGGCCGCGCTGGCGCAGGACGTCGTCGACCTGATGGATGCGCTCAAGATCGACAAGGCGATCCTGGCCGGCTACGACTGGGGTGCGCGCAGCGCCGACATCGTGGCCGCGCTGTGGCCCGAGCGTGTCAAAGGGCTGGTGTCCGTGAGCGGCTACCTGATCGGCAGCCAGGAAGGCGGCAAGCAGCCGCTGCCGCCGGCCGCCGAGCTGCAATGGTGGTACCAGTTCTACTTCGCCACCGACCGCGGCGCCGCCGGCTACGCGAAGAACCATCACGATTTCGCCAAGCTGATCTGGAAAACCGCGTCGCCGCAATGGCAGTTCGACGACCGTACGTTCGACCGCAGCGCCGCGTCGCTGGAGAACCCGGACCACGCCGCCATCACGATCTTCAACTACCGCTGGCGCCTCGGCCTGGTCCAGGGCGAAGCAAAGTACGACAAGCTGGAGCAGCGCCTGGCGGCCTTCCCGGCCATCACCGTGCCGACGATCACGCTGGAAGGCGATGCCAACGGCGCCCCGCACCCGGAACCGGCCGCGTACGCCAAGCGGTTCACCGGCAAGTACAAGCATGAACTGATCAAGGGCGGCATCGGCCACAACCTGCCGCAGGAGGCGCCGCGCGCCTTCGCCGATGCCGTCATCGCCGTCGACCACCTGTAATCCGCACCACCTCTACATTGAAAGGACACATCATGAGCAAGATCGACAAGGTTCTCTACACCGGCAAGACCCGCACCACCGGCGGCCGCGAAGGCAGCGCAAGGAGCGACGACGGCCGCCTCGACATCACGCTGTCGCCGCCGGGCAGCCACGGCAAGGGCACGAACCCGGAACAGCTGTTCGCCGCGGGCTGGTCGGCCTGTTTCATCGGCGCGCTGGGCCTCGCCGCGCGCGACCGGCACGTGGCCTTGCCGGCGGACACCGCCGTCGATGCGGAAGTCGACCTCGGCACGGGCACCGACGGTTATTCGCTGCAGGCGCGGCTGAACGTGAGCCTGCCGGGCGTGCCGCGCGACGTCGCGCTGGACCTGGTCCACGCCGCACACTCGACCTGCCCGTATTCGAAAATGTCGCGCGGAAACATCGACGTGAACATCACCGTGGCGTAAGCCCTGAAACGACAACGCCACCGGCTGGTGGCGTTGTCATTCGTCGCGGTGGGCTCCCACGATCAGTGGAAGAACAGGTACAGGATGACCAGCACGATGGCCGGTACGCCCATGATCCAGGCGAGGAAATATTTGCCCATGATCGTACTCCTTTCGTTTGCGATTGATCACGGGTTCAGGATGCCGCAGGCGGGCGCGGGCGTCCGTTCGGTAATGCACGGAGTGCGCGTGCCGGCTTAGGACAGCGCGAACAGCACCCGCAGATCGTCCGGCCCGATGGCCGCCGCCACTCCGCCCTCGGCATCCAGCACGGCATTGGCCAGCTCACCCTTGCGGCGCTGCATGTCCTGGATCTTTTCTTCGAGCGTGCCCTGGGCGATCAGCTTGTAGACGAACACGGGCTGCTCCTGGCCGATGCGCCAGGCGCGATCGGTCGCCTGGTTTTCGCTGGCCGGGTTCCACCATGGATCGTAGTGAATGACGGTATCGGCAGCGGTGAGGTTCAGGCCGACGCCACCCGCCTTCAGGCTGATCAGGAACACGCCGACATCGCCCCGCTGGAACGCGGCGACGGGCGCGTCGCGGTCGGCCGTGTCGCCCGTCAACTGCACGAATGCGATGCCGCGTTCGTCCAGCGCGGCGCCGATCAGCGCCAGCATGCTGGTGAACTGGGAAAACACGAGGACGCTGCGTTCCTCGCTCAGCAACGTGTCGAGCAGGTCCAGCAGCGCATCCAGCTTGGCCGAGCCGGCCCTGGCGGTACCACCGAGCAGGCGTGGATCGCAGCAGACCTGGCGCAGCTTCAGCAACGCATCGAGGATGACGATCTGGCTGCGCGCCAGGCCCTTGCTGTCGATGGCGTCGCGGACCTTCTTGTCCATCGCCACGCGCACCGTCTCGTACAGGTCGCGCTGGGCGCCGTCGAGTTCGATGGGCAGCACGATTTCCGTCTTGGGCGGCAGCTCCGTCGCCACCTTGTCCTTCGTCCGGCGCAGCATGAACGGCTTCAGGCGGCGCGCCAGCAGGTCCTTGCGCTGGACGTCGCCCTGCTGCTCGATCGGTTTGCGGAACACCCTGTTGAACTGCTTGTCGTCGCCCAGCAGGCCCGGCATCAGGAAATGGAACTGCGACCACAATTCACCGAGGTGGTTCTGCACCGGCGTACCGGTCAGGCACAGCCGGTGGCGGGCGTCGAGCAGGCGCACGGTCTGCGCCGCCTTCGAGCGGCTGTTCTTGATGTACTGGGCTTCGTCGAGGATCAGGAGGTGATAGCGGTGCATGCGCAGCGCCGGCTCGTCGCGGCCCAGCAGGGCATACGTCGTGAGCACGAGATCGGCGCCGCCGACCTGGTCGAACGATGCCTTCCTGTCCTTGCCGTGCAGGAGCAGCACGCGCAGGCCGGGCGCGAAGCGTGCCGCTTCCGCCTGCCAGTTGCCCATCAGGCTCGTCGGCGCCACGACGAGCGCCGGCGCATCGAGGCGGCCGGCCTCCTTTTCCGCGAGAATGTGGGCGAGCGTCTGGACCGTCTTGCCGAGGCCCATGTCGTCGGCCAGGATGCCGCCGAAACCGTACTCGCGCAGGAATTGCATCCAGTTCAGACCCGCGTGCTGGTAGGGGCGCAGCTGCGCCGTCAGGCCGGCCGGCACGGCCACGGGACGGATGCCGTCGAAATCGTGCAGCTTGCGGCCCAGTTCACGCAGGCGGTCGCCGCCCAGCCAGCGCAGGCGCGCGGCCCGCTCCAGTTCCGCGAGGCGCGCCGCGTCCATGGCGGACAGGTGGAGCTTCGCGCCGATGCGGTCGCCGAAATACAGCTCGCCCAGCGTGGCCAGGATCGGCTTCACGCGTTCCCACGGCAGGATCACGCGCGTGCCGTCGGACAACGTCAGCGGCAAGTCGTCGGTATCGGCGCGCGTGGCCAGGGCGGCGGCACCGAATTCGAGCGGCGTCTTGCGGATCATGTCCACCAGCAACGGCAGCAGCGGGTGGCGCTCGCCGCCGACGACGATGCCCAGTTCCAGGTCAAACCAGCCGTTGCCGTCGCCTTCGCTTTCATCGAGGTCGGCATACCACTCGTCGACTTGCTCGAAGTCGAAGCGGAAATCGGGTTCGATCTGGATCAGCCATCCCGCTTCGCGCAGGCGCGGCAGGCCGTCGCGCACGAAGGCCAGCCAGGCCGCTTCGTCCGGCAGGTACAAGGCGTCGGGCCAGGTCTCGCGCATGGGCGAGTTCGCCGGCGCGGGCATGAAACCGAGCGCGGCCAGCATGTCGCCGGCCGCCGCTTCGGCCTTCCGGTCGCGCACGATCACGTCGACGCCCTCCTCGTGCGCAATGCGCAGCACGGGCTCGCCGACGCCGTCCGTCGACATGCCGTCGTATTCGAAGGACAAAAACGCGAGGTCGCAGACGATCCAGTCGCGCCGCGTCGGCAAGTCCTGGCTGTCGAGCACGAGGCACGGCACGGGCGCGACGTCGTGCCGCTCGCGCACGTCCATCCTGGCGGGTACGGGCACGAATTCGTCCAGGCCCAGCTCGAGCAGGCGGCCCGCGACTCCGCCACGCTGTTCCGCGATCAGCACGGGCGCCTGTTCCACGATGTCCATGAAGGCCGCCGACGGAACGCCGGCGAGCGCCTCCGGCACCGCCAGTTCTCCCAAGACGAGATCGTCCAGGTAGTACATGGGGTCGGTCGGCAGGATCTGCTCGACCTTCCCGCCGTCGGCAAGATGCCAGCCCAGTACGACGGCCTCGCGGTTGGCCGGATGCGTCTGCCATACGGTACCGATGCCGCGTCGCGGACCCGGCGCCATCCGCTGCAATTCGCCGCGCGTGGCCTTGTGCTGCGTGGCTGCGCGCCACAGCCGGCCGGCGGCGGCGAGCTCGCCCAGCAGCCGCGCGCCGACCACCCCCGTCGGCCTGGGCGCGCCCTGGCCCGTGCGCAGCGCGGCCAGCAAGAGCAGCGGCTCTTCGTCCTCGGGCCGGACGAACGGCGGCCGGTGCGTCAGCAGGTGCAGCGGGTCGTTCACGATGCTGGCCGAATCGAAGCGGCCGCCCTCGCCCAGGCTCACGATGTACGGGTGCAGGCTCAGCGCCTTGCCATGGCGATCGGGCACGAGCACGTACTCGATCCTGAAGGCCTCCACCGACGGGTCGTGCGCGTTCCGCACGTGGTTCTTTACCCTGGCCAGCAGCGCAAGCCAGCGCTCGGCCGCAAGGGGCACGTCGGGCGCGGCGCGGTCGAGCAGCGCCAGCAACACGGCCACGACGTGCTTGCAGTTGTAGCTCATCGGGCAATCGCAGTCGCCCTTGAACTGGACGCCGCGTTTGCCGTTCGTCACGCGGATCGCCTGCGCGTAGTAACTGTTGCCGCTGCCTTTGACTTCCCCATGGATCGTCGTGCCGTCGACGTCGAGCATGAGGACACGGTCTTCGCGGGCATAGGTTTCCCCCCGGGCAAACGTGCCGGGGTCGAACTGCCTTTTGACGTCGTCGCGCGTGAATTCCATGGACTGGTGGAGAGTGAATGAATCGAGGCGCCATTATCCGCGATCGGCGCGCCGCGCCCCAAGCGCGGCGTTGACGGACCTCAGGCCGGCTGCGCCATCCGCGCCGCGCGCGCCATGCGCCAGATCGTCGTCGCGTTCACGACCGCCATCACGATCTCGAGCGCCGTGCCGCCGATCGAGCCGGCGATGATGTTGTTCGCGATCCATAGAAACGTCCCGCACAGCATCGCGAGCCGCATCGGAATGCCGCGCAAGAGGAACAGCGCGAGCGTGCCGATACAGGACGCGCCCAGGGGCAGCCAGTCCGTCATGCGCGTGGCGAGCGCGAGGCCCAGGGCAAGATTCATCGCGACGACGCCGACCGCCACCCACACCGACCGCGTGTACAGCGCCAGCACGGAACGCAGCAGCGACATGGTCGTGCTGGCGACGGGCGTCATATTGCCGAGCAGGGCGAAGTGGACAATGTACGCCAGGCATTCGCCGGCCATGAACAGCTTGAAGCGGCGGTCGTCCTTTTGCATGGCGCAGGCGACGCCGAGCACGAACGCGATGTAGCCGACGCATTGTGCCGGCGCGAACCAGTCGAGGGACATGGGGAAACTCTTCAGGAAGGAGCGGCATTATAGCCCGCATCCTGGACTAGAATGACCGGGCAGTCCTGACAACCGATGTCTTCCAAGGAGATTTCCATGAAAGCTGTGAACCTCGGTATCGCCTGTCTCTCCGCCCTGTTCGCCCTGTCCGCCCACGCCGCCGATCCGGCACCGGTCAAGAAGATGAATGGCGTTCTCGTCGACGCCCACGGCATGACGGTCTACACGTTCGACAAGGACACCGCCGGCAGCGGCAAGAGCGCCTGCAACGGCACGTGCGCGGAAAACTGGCCGCCGGTGAAGGCCGGCGACGCGCCCGTGTCCGCGCCGTACTCCACCGTCACGCGCGACGACGGCAGCAAGCAGCTCGCCTACCAGGGCAAGCCGCTGTACACGTTCGTCAAGGACAAGAAGGCGGGCGACCGCGAAGGCGACAAGAAGATGAACGTCTGGCACGTCGTGACGGATTGACGGCCACCTGGCGCCATCGGGCGGCATCAGGCGGCGGGATCGTGATTGTCACGATGGCCCAGCGCCAGTCCGGCGCCCAGGCCACTGCCGCCACCGTCCATGCCGCCACCTCCACCTCCACCTCCGCGACCACCGCCCTCCCCTTTGCCGCGGCTACCGCTGCCCTGCGTGCGCGTGGGTCCCTGCAGCGGGATCGCGACGCCGTCCGGGACCGGTCCCAGGTCGAGCGCCTCGCGGATGAACGCGCGCAGCGAGATCACCAGGTCGGCCGTGTGGATCGGGCGCCCCGCCGCCAGGTCGTTCGCGGCCTGGCCCGCGAGGCGGCAGTGTTCTTCCGTGCCGAGCAGCAGGATGTCGGCCAGCGCCGCCTCGACGGCGTCGCGGATGCGGCGCGCGCGGTCCGATCCCGCGTCGAGGCCGGCCGCGCGCAGGTCGCGCAAATGCTTCGGATCGACCGTCAGCTCGCCCGTGAACGAGCCGCCCAGCGTGCGGTAGGCGGCGATCAGCGTGCGCAGGCGTTCGTTGATCTGGCGGTTCATGCGCTCGCGCCGCTGCTGGATCGTCTGCATCATGAGCACGCGGATGCCGACGCCGATCAGGGTGAAGACGGCGAGACCGAGGAAGGTCGTCGCCAGCGCCTGCCACGAACTGAAGTCCAGGTAGCGCATCGCCGGTTCAGTCGACGCTGCCGCGCACGACCCGCAGCTTCGTCAGCTGGCCCTTGCGGTAGGTGTACAGCGTGAGGGCCGCGTCGCGCAGGTCGCCGTTCGCATCGAAGGCGACGGTGCCCGTGATGCCCTGGTACTTGATCTTTGCGAGGGCCGGCAGGAATGTCGCGGGGTCGGACGATCCGGCCGCGCGCATGGCGGCGGCGAAGGTCATTGTTGCGTCGTAGGCGTACGGCGCATACGTCTGGAAGCCCATGCCGTAGCGCTTCTTGTAGCGGTCCGAAAACGCGGCCATGCCCGCCTCCAGCGGCGCATCGACGCCGCCCGCCACGACGCACACCACCTTGTCGTCGCCCAGCGCGCTGCCGGCCAGCTGCGGCAGCTTTTCCGAGCACACGCCGTCGCCCGACACGAACTTCGCGGCGATGCCCAACGCCTGCATCTGCTTGAGCATCGGGCCGGCCGTCGCGTCCATGCCGCCGTAGAAGATCACGTCCGGCCGGCGCGCGCGGATCTGCGTGAGGATGGCATTGAAATCCGTCGCGCGGTCGTTCGTGAACTGGCGGCTGACGATCTCCGCGCCTTTCAACCGCTTGACGTCCTTCGCGAACTGGTCGGCGAGGCCCTGGCCGAACGCGGTGCGGTCGTCGATGATGGCGATCTTCTTCGCCTTCAGCGTGTTGATCGCATAGCTGGCCAGCACGCGGCCCACGAGGTCGTCGTTGGCGACGATGCGGAATGCCGTTTTATAGCCCTGGTGCGTGTACAGCGGCGTGGTGGCGGCCGGCGAGATTTGCGGGATGCCGGCGCTGTTGTAGATCTTCGAGGCGGGCACCGTCGTGCCGGAATTCAGGTGGCCGACGACCGCCACGACACCGCCGTCGACGAGCTTTTGCGCGACGGCCGTACCGAGCTTGGGATCGCTGCCGTCGTCTTCCGCCTGCAGCACCCATTTGACCTTCTTGCCGCCGATGGTCGCTCCCTGCGCATTCAAGTCGTCGATCGCCAGGCGCGCGCCGTTCTCGATGTCCTTGCCCTGGTGCGCGCTGGGACCGGACAGCGGCGAGGCGCTGCCGATCTTCACTTGCGATTGGGCGTGGGCGGCCGGCACACAGGCCAGCGCGAACAGGGTGGCGAAGCAGATCTGACGCATGGGCTATTCCTTCAGGTTGATGTCCTGATTGTAATACCCAGCGGCCGCGCTCACGATAACCAGAAGTCACAAGCGTTGCTTGACTTCCCGCGCCGGGCGTCTAGGCTGCATGAAGCGGCCCCGCCGCACCATAATCACAAGGAGAAAGAGACATGGACGCACAAGACTACAAACGGCTCGTCCTGGACGGTTACCGGCTGTTCCAGAACGGCGACATTCCCGGCATGCTGGCCTACGCACACGACGACGCCGAGTGGATCGGCCCCGACGCCGAAGCCGTGCCCTTCGCCGGCAGCTTCCACGGCAAGGCGGAAGTCGGGCGTTTCTTTTCCGAGCTGATCACGGCCATGCAGCCCACGCGCTTCGTCATCAAGGACGTCATCGCCGAGAACGAGAAGGTCGTCGTCCTCGGCGAAGCCATGTGGATGGTCAGGGCCTCCGGGCGCAGCTACGACAGCCAATGGGTCCACGTGTTCACCATGCGTGACGATAAGTTCATCCGCGTCGAGTCGCTGTACGACACGGCGTCGGCCGAGCGCGCCTTCCGCCCCGACCGGCCGGACCTGGCGGCCGCGGCGACCGCGCTGCGGCACTGAACCGGACGCGTTACCAGAACACGACGCGGTCCTGCGGCGCGAGATACATCCGGTCGCCCGGCTTGACGTCGAACGCGTCGTAGAAACCCGGGCGGTTGCGCAGGCTGCCGTTGCGTGGCGCCCAGCGCGTCGCGGTGCGCGCGGTCGATGTCGCTGGCGTAATAATCGCCCATCTTTTGCGCCTTCGAGCCCGGCGCTGCAGCCTTGTCCTGCGCGGCCTGCTCGATCAGCGTGCGGATCTGCGTCTCGACGTTTTCCTGGGCCACATTGAATGCGCCCCAGCTGGCGCGGTCGGCCGGGTTGTCGACGTCGTGCAGCCACTTGCCCTGCGAATAACGGAAGAAATCGTCCTGCGGGCGGACGGCCGGATCGACGGCGGCCTGGTCGACGCCGGAAGGTGCGGTATCGGCCGGGGCCGCGTAGGCCTGGCCTGCGAGCAGGCCCAGGATAAGGGCGCTGCACAAAGCGACCTCATGGTGTCTCCACGGTGGTGTAGGCTTGCGATGCTAAAGGAACCATTGCCCGATGCCAAGCGACCAGGCCGGCTGGAATTCCACGCGGGCGTCCCCATCTGGGGTAACGACCATGCCTGCTCTCACCCGTTTTCTCCTGCTCGCCGCCACCCTGGCCGCCGCCGTGCCCGTGCGTGCGGATGAACTCGCCAATCTGATCAATGCCTACCGCGCCGCGCCCGGCACGTGCGACGGTGCGTCGGCCACGCCGGCGGCGGCGCTGGCCGTCGAGCCGGCGTTGGCGCGCATCCGCATCGGGCCCGGCACCTTCCTCGAATCCGCCCTGCAGCGCGCCGGCTACGAGGCCGCGCATGCCGAGGCGATCACGGTCGCGGGCCCGCCCGATGCGCGCGCGGCGATGGAGGTCATCGCACAAAAATACTGCCGCACCCTGCGCGCCGCGGCATTCTCTGCGGTCGGGACGGCGCACATCGGCACCGACTGGCAGGTCGTGCTGGCGCGGCCCGTCGTCATTCCTCCGCTGCCCGCGTGGCCGGACGCGGGCCGGGACATCCTCGCGCTCGTGAACGCGGCGCGTGCACAGCCGCGCACGTGCGGGACGCAGGCGTTCGGTCCGGCCGGTCCGCTGGCGTGGAACCCGCTGCTGGGCCAGGCCGCCCTCGCGCACAGCACGGACATGGCGCAGAAGCGCTACTTCAACCACAAGCAGCCGGACGGCAGCGTGCCCGCCGACCGGGCGACGGCGGCGGGTTATCGCTGGCTGCGTGTCGGCGAAAACATCGCGTCGGGCCAGCGCACGCCCGAGGAAGCGGTCGCTTCCTGGCTGGACAGCCCCGGCCACTGCGCCAACATCATGAATCCGACGTTCACGGAAATGGGCGCGGCCTACGCGATCAATCCGCAGAACCGCAACCGCACCGCCTATTGGACCCAGGTCTTCGGCACCCCGCGCTGATCATAGCTCCACGCTATGGCGTTCATGAAAACAAACATATTGCGCGCAATTGAATTGCGCGCTATAGTTCAACTCATGGAAACGAACGACGCAAACGCAGCGCTCCTGCTCGACAACCAGTTGTGCTTCGCACTCCACTCGGCATCGCTGGCGATGACGAAGGTGTACAAGCCGCACCTGGACAAGCTGGGCGTGACGTATCCGCAGTACCTCGTGCTGCTGGTGCTGTGGGAGCGCGACGGCTTGACCGTGTCGGACATCGGCGAGCGCCTGTACCTCGATTCCGGGACGTTGACCCCGCTGCTCAAGCGCCTGGAGGTGCAAGGCCTGGTCGACCGCTCCCGCGATCCGCAGGACGAGCGCCGCGTGGTGATCCGGCTGACGGCGGCGGCGCGAGCGCTGAAGGAGCAGGCGGCCGGTATCCCGGCCTGCATCCTGGGCGCCACCGGTTGCGACGTGCAGGAAGTAGTAAGACTCGTCGGCGAGATCAGGGCGATGCGCGCCAGGCTCGCCGGCGCGATTTGATAACCGATTCATGTGCAGTACGAACTCAACCACTGAAAGGGAAATGCGATGACCACCAAACTCGATAAAGTCCTGTACACCGCCAAGGCACACACCACCGGCGGCCGCGAAGGCACCTCCCGCACCGACGACGGCCTGCTGGACGTCCGCCTGGCGCCGCCGAAGGAGATGGGCGGCAAGGGTGACGCCACCAATCCGGAACAACTGTTCGCGGCCGGCTACTCGGCCTGCTTCATGGGCGCCATCAAGTTCGTCGCCGCCCAGAAGAATGTGGTCGTCCCGGCCGACGCGTCGATCGACGCCAGCGTCTCGATCGGCCCGATCCCGAACGGTTTCGGCCTGGCCGTGGAACTGGCCGTGAGCCTGCCGGGCCTGGACCGCGCCGTGGCGCAGGACCTGGTCGACGCGGCCCACATCGTGTGCCCGTACTCGAACGCGACCCGCGGCAATATCGACGTCAAGCTGAGCCTGATCTAAATCAAACCGGGGTCAGACCCCATTTTTAGGAAATTTCCAAAAATCGGGGTCTGACCCCGGTGTTCGAGCAATAGTCCGCTGCTACATGGATGCTTTTAGTTAATTAATTTTATCTATTGGTTCCATATAAACGGATAGTTTGCACGAATGCCCCGCAAGCTCTACCATGGTTATGAATAGATCACAGCTATCGATGAATATTCATCGATAGCTTAACCATGAGAGAGCCGCCATGACCCAACTGACCACCGCCTCAGGCATCCCCGTCACCGACAACCAGAACTCGATCACGGCCGGTCCGCGCGGCCCCGTGCTCCTGCAGGATTTCCACCTGATCGAAAAACTGCAGCACTTCAACCGCGAGCGCATTCCCGAGCGCGTCGTGCACGCGAAGGGTTCGGGCGCATACGGCACGTTTACCGTCACCCACGACATCAGCAAGTACACGAAGGCGAAACTGTTCGCGGCCGTCGGCAAGGAGACGGAAACGTTCCTGCGGTTCTCGACCGTCGGCGGCGAAAAGGGCTCGGCCGACACGGAACGCGATCCGCGCGGTTTCGCCGTGCGCTTCTACACCGAGGAAGGCAACTGGGACCTGGTGGGCAACAACACCCCGACGTTCTTCCTGAAGGACGGCATCAAGTTCCCGGATTTCATCCACACCCAGAAACGCGACCCGCAGACGAACCTGAAATCCGCGCAGAACGTGTGGGACTTCTGGAGCAAGACTCCGGAAAGCCTGCACCAGGTGACGATCCTGTTCTCGGACCGCGGCACCCCGGACGGCTACCGCCACATGGACGGCTTCGGCAGCCACACGTACAGCCTGATCAACGACGCGGGCGAGCGCGTGTGGGTCAAGTGGCACTTCAAGACGCTGCAGGGCATTAAAAACCTGACGGCAGCGGAAGCCCAGCGCCTGGCCGGCGCCGACCCGGACTATGCCCAGCGCGACCTGTTCGGCGCCATCGCCAAGGGCGATTACCCGCGCTGGAGCGTGGAGATCCAGGTGATGGACGACGCCCAGCGCGCCGCCTGGGAAGCGCAGACCGGCTGGGAC
>CBIHRX010000138.1:0-16968 GCA_966212555.1 uncultured Massilia sp. | reverse complement strand
TATGTGTTGCTTTTGCAGCACATACTCATCATAATCTGGTCTGACCACATTGATCTTGTGGTCAGACCAATATAGAATGATTTCAACACGGAGCCCACGCAAAGCACGTACGGGTCCGACCTTGCCAGGCTGGTTTTGTAAGAAGCAATCATCGGCGCCCCTCCCCCCTTGGACGCCGACACGTCATCGACATAAAAACAGGAGACAGCTTCATGAAATACCCCCGCAGCACCCCGCCCCGCCATTTCGTCATGTCCTCGATCGCACTCGCGGTCCTCTCCCTCGCCCAGCAGGCGCAGGCACAACAGGCCGACGCGCCGGTCCAGCGCGTGGAAGTCACCGGCTCCAGCATCAAGCGCCTGGCCGCCGAGGAAGCCCTGCCCGTCACGACCATCAAGGCCGATGAACTGGTCAAGCAGGGCATGACCACGCTGGCCGACGTGATGATGGCGCTGCCGCAGTCGGCGTCGCTGCAGCCGTCGAACGCCGGCTCCGGCACCAACATCAACCTGCGCGGCCTGGGCGTGAACCGCACCCTCGTGCTGCTGAACGGCCGCCGCCTCGCCAACGAGGCCATCGCCGACGGCTACGCCAACCTCGACGTGATCCCGATCAGCGCCCTGCAGCGCGTCGAGATCCTGCGCGACGGCGCGTCGTCGATCTACGGTTCGGACGCGATCGGCGGCGTCGTCAACTTCATCACCAAGCGCGAGGTCGACGGCGGCAACGTCACCGTGCAGCTCGTGCAGCCGCAGCGCCGCGGCGGCGGCGACGAGCAGCGCATCCAGGCCACGTTCGGCAAGGGCAACCTGGAGCGCGACGGCTGGAACATCTACGGCACCGTCGACTTCCACCAGCGCAGCCGCCTGCTCCTGTCGGACCGCGCCGGTTTCATCCCGGACGACGCGGCGATGGCCGCGATCGGCCTGCCGCGCAGCGCCGCTTCCGGCGGCTACGCGACGCCGGCCAACTTCACCAGCTCGGCCAACAAGAACGCCGCGAACCCGTACTATTCGCGCGGCTGCCTGTCGCCTTATTCGATCCAGGGCGCGAAGAACACCTGCGTCCTGGACGACGACACGTACGGCTCGGCGCTGCACCCGAACAAGCAGTTGACGATGTATGCCAAGGCGACGAAGAAGATCGACGCCGACAACACGATCACCGTCGAGTACACCCGCGGCGACGAATCGATCTTCGGCCAGAAGAACCCGACGCAGGCGCTCGCCGTCGGCAGCGCGAAGCCGATCCTGCCGTCGACCAGCAAGTGGTACCCGGGCGGAAGCGGCGGCGTGCCGGCGGTGGCCGGCATCACCAACCAGCCCCTGACCGTGTCGTGGGCGGTCGCCGACGGCGGACCTGCCGTGACCCGCGACAACCAGATCAACCAGCGCCTGCTGGTATCCGCCGACGGCCATGTCGGGACCTGGGACTACCGGGCGGGCCTGAGCTACGGCCTGTCGCAGCGCAAGGGCTACTTCCAGTCCGGCTACTACTCCGGCATCGGCCTGATCAACGGCCTGGCGAACGGCACCCTGAACCCGTTCGGCCTGCAGGACCAGGCGGGCAGCGACTACCTGGAATCGATCGCCGCCGACGGCATGCAGAACCGCAGCTCGAAGAGCTCGTACTACGGCATCGACGGCAACATCAGCAAATCGCTGATGGCCCTCGCCGGCGGCGACCTGGCGATCGCGATCGGCGCCGACATGCACCGCGACACCAACGAGGACACCAAGCTGGGCCCGGCCGCCGACATCACCTACGCCAAGGTCGTACCGGCGCACGGTGAAAGCGCCCGCAACATCGTCGGCCTGTACAGCGAGATCGACGCTCCCGTCACCAAGACCCTGACCCTGAACGGTGCCGTGCGCGTCGACAAGTACAGCGACGTCGGCTCGACCGTGACGCCGAAGATCAGCTTCCGCTGGCAACCCATGAAGACCCTGATGTTCCGCGGCTCGGCCAACACCGGCTTCCGCGCCCCGACGTTGTTCGACCGCTACGGCTACCGCACCACCGTTGCCAACACGACGACGGCCGGACGCTGGGACGATCCGGTCCTGTGCCCGGGTCCGAACATCGCCATGCCGGGCACCGGCACCGCCGTCCCCGGCGTGGAAGCCGCCGACGTCTGCAACGCGAAGCTGAACAAGCTGACCGGCTCCAACTCGCAGCTCAAGCCGGAACGCTCCAAGGGCGGCACGCTGGGCGTCGTATTCGAACCGTCCCGTGCCTTCACGGCGTCGCTCGACTACTGGCAGGTCAACATGAAGGACATGCTGGCCAACCTGCCGGAGAACGTCTACTTCACGAACTACGCCGACTACAAGAACCTGTTCGTGCGTAACGCCGACGGCTCGCTCGCCTACATCAACAACACGACGATGAACCTGGGCGGCCAGATCGCCGGCGGCGTGGACGTATCGGCCAACTGGGAAATCGCGAACAACCGCTACGGCAAGTTCGGCGCGGCCATCGACGGCACCTACCTGACCCGCTTCGACAACCAGCTCGTACCGAACGGTCCATGGCAATCGAACGTCGGCCAGTTCGGCTGGGCCAGCAACGGCACCACGTCGAGCTTCCCGATCATCACGTTCCGCTGGAAGCACAACCTGCGCCTGACCTGGCAGAGCGGCGATTACTCGGCCCAGCTGACGAACAATTTCAACAGCCACTACCGCGACGCCAACACGGCCGTCACGTCGCAGTACTACCGCGACATCCCGTCGTTCTCGACGTGGAACCTGACCGGCTCGATCCGCGTGCAGAAGCAGGTGCGCATCACGGCCGGCGTCACGAACCTGTTCGACAAGGCGCCGCCGATCACCAACAACACGATCTACAGCAGCGGCTACCTGAGCAGCGTGGCGAACCCGATCGGCCGCTCGTGGAACCTGCGCGTCAGCTACGACTTCGAGTGACCGACGTGCGTACGATGCTGAAATGTATCGTCCTGGCCGCGCTGCTTGCGGCCGGCCAGGCCGGCGCCGCCGACGCGCCGATCCGCGTGATCCTCGTCGGCGACTCGACGATGGCCACGAAGAGCGGCTACGGCGACGCGTTCTGCGCCCGCTTCACGCCCGGCGTCGCGTGTGTGAATCTCGCGCGTGGCGGCCGCAGCACCGGCAGCTTCCGCGCCGAGGGCCGCTGGGACGAGGTCCAGCGCATGCTGAAGGACGGCGGCGCGTTCAAGGCCACGTACGTGCTGGTGCAGTTCGGCCACAACGACCAGCCGGGCAAGCCGGGCCGCTCGACCGACCTCGTCACCCAGTTCCCCGCCAACATGGCGCGCTATGCGCAGGAGACGCGGGAGCTGGGCGGCGTGCCGGTGCTCGTCACCCCGCTCACCCGGCGCACGTTCAAGGGCGCGTACCTGGCCAACGACCTGGCGCCATGGGCCGAGGCCACCCGCCGCGCGGCCGCGCAGGAACATGCCGTGCTGCTGGACCTGAACAGGGACAGCGTGGCCGCCGTCCAGGCGATGGGCCAGGACGAGGCGGACACGCTGGCCGTCGTCCCGCGTCCGCCCGGCTATGGCCTGCCTGTGGATCCGAACAAGGTCGAACCGGCCGGCGCCGCGAAGACGGCGTTCGACCGTACGCACCTTGGCGCCAAGGGGGCGGACTTGTTTGCGCGCATGGTCGAGCGCGAGCTGGTGGCCGCCAGGCCGGAGACGGCCGTGTACTTCAAGGACGGGGGCAAGCCTTGAGGCGTCTCGCCGGACTCGCATGCATGCTCGCTTGCGCGGGCGTGCATGCGCAGGACGCCCGTAACGTACGCGAACCCGTCGTGCCGCCGGCCTGCGCGGTACTGATCGGAGACAGCACGAACACGGGCCGCGACGACGCCGCGCGCATCCAGGCCGCCATCGACAAATGCGCGCCCGGCCACGCCGTCGTGCTCGCGGCCAGCAACGACAAGCGCAGCTTCGTAGCCGGGCCACTGCAACTGCGCGACGGGGTCACCCTGCTCGTCGACAAAGGGGCCACGCTGTACGCCAGCACGGACCCGCGCCTGTTCGACCGGGGCGCCGGCACGTGCGGCACGAACGACGCGGCCGGCCGCGGGTGCCGGCCGTTCATCGCGCTGGACGGCGTGCGCGGTGCCGGCATCATGGGCGGCGGCACCATCGACGGCCAGGGCGGCCAGCGCATCGCCGGCAAGGAAGTGACGTGGTGGCAGATCGCCCGCCGCGCGCAAAAGGAAAAGACCCGGCAGAACGTGCCGCGCCTGATCCAGGCCGACAAGGCGCGCGACGTCACGCTGTACCGCATCACGTTGAAGAACTCGCCGAACTTCCACGTCACCTTGAACGACGTGGACGGCTTCACCGCGTGGGGCGTCACGATCGACACGCCGCACGACGCCCGCAACACGGACGGCATCGACCCGATCTCGTCGCGCAACGTCACCATTGCGCACAGCATCATCCGCACGGGCGACGACAACGTCGCCATCAAGGCGGGCGGCAACGGGCCGACGGAAAACGTCTCGATCCTGCACAACCGCTTCTACAGCGGCCATGGCATGTCCATCGGCAGCGAGACCAACGGCGGCGTACGCAACGTACTCGTCGACGACCTGACGATGGATGGAACGACGTCCGGCCTGCGCATCAAGAGCAACGACATGCGCGGAGGCCGGGTGGACGGCATCGTCTACCGCGACGTGTGCCTGCGCGGCATCCGCGCGCCCATCGAGATCACGACGCATTACGAACAGCCCGCGCAGCCGGGGACACTGATCCCGGACTATGCCGGCATCCGCATGGAGCGGGTGCGCAGCACGACGCCCGGGCGTATCCTGCTGCAGGGGTATGACGACGCGCATCCGCTCGTGCTGGCCCTGCAGGACGTGGCCATCGCGGCCGGCTCGGACATCAAACAGGAACATGCGCGCGTGCAGGGTGCGTTCGGCGCGTCCGGCGATTGCGCGGAGCGCTTCCAGCCCTTCCCCGAGCAGGCAGCCGGCAATCCGCGCCCGCAGTTGACGGCCCAACAGGCCCGCGCCTACGACTACCGCGAGGTCCTCAAGTACGTGGGCCCCGTAGGCAACGAGCGGATCGAGCCGTGGGATCCGCTGGCCGATCCGCTCGCGGGCAAGGCCGCGCTGAAAGCCGACTACACGGTCGATGCGCGCGCGCCGGCCGACGGGCGCACGCGTTTCGCGACCGTACAGGCGGCGGTCAGCCGCGCCGCGGCGGCGGGCGCCACGCGCCGCGTCGTCATCCGCATCGCGCCGGGCACGTACGAGGAACTCGTCTACGTGCCGCCGGGCGCGCCGCCGATCACGCTGGATGGCGCCGGCGCCGATCCGCAGGCCGTGCGCATCAGCGCCGCGCTGGACGCGTCGACGACGGGCGCCGCCTACCGCGACCGCTACGCCGCCGGATTCGAGCACGCGGCGCCCGGCGTGCGCGCCATGTACGACACACTGAAGGATTTACCTGCCCTGCAGACGACGGGTTCGGCCACCGTGTGGGTGCGCGCGGACGGTTTCCAGGCCCGTAACCTGACCATCGAGAACGCGTACAACCGCGACCAATCGGTGAAGCATGCGGAATGCGGCGGCGACAACTGCCCCGACACGACGGGCGGCAGCCGGGTGCACCACCAGGCCGTCGCGCTGCGCGTCGACGGCGCGGACAAGGCGCAATTCGAGCGCGTCCGCCTGGTCGGCCTGCAGGACACGCTGTTCCTCAACTCGAAGGATGGCACGGAAACGGTGCGCAGCTTTTTCCACGACACGCATATCGAGGGCGACGTCGACTTCATCTTCGGCGACACCATCGCCGTGTTCAAGGATTGCGACATCCACGCCATCGGCGGCCGTTCGGCATCGTACGTCGCGGCGCCGGACACGAACCGCCGCGCAAGATACGGGTTTGTCTTCGACGGCTGCCGCTTCACGAGCGATGCGCCGGGCGCGGCCCGCACGCAGTTCTACTTCGCGCGCCAGTGGTTTCACAACGAACGCTGCACGCCGTACGGCTTCATCCCCGTCGAGGGCTACACATGCAAGCTGGGCGACATCGACGTCTACAAGGCGCCCAACGGCACGATCCGCAAGCGCACACTGGAGACGGTCGGCAAGGCCGTGATCCTGCGTTCGCGCATCGGCCCGCATTTCGAGAAGACGACGCCGTGGTCGGAATGGAACCGCAACGGCACGCTGGCGCACCGCCCCGCGCAGTTCGGCTCCGACGATTACTGGAACAACCTGGCCGGCACGGCCTTCGATCCGGCCGGCGCGCTCGGCGACGGTCCGCGCCCGGTCCCGGCCGACATCTATCTCGGCGAATACGATAACGCAAATGAGCAACTACGAGTGACGGAGACACCATGAAGCAATCATTCGACGCCCGCCGTGGCTTCCTGAAAACCGCGACCGTCGCCGGCCTCGCGCTGTCCGGCCCCGCGCGGGCGCTGGCGGCGGCCGTTCCCGATCCATGGAAGGCGGCAGCCGGCATCGCGCAACGCCTCGCCAACCCCGTCAAGTTCCGCAAGGCGGACTACGTCGTCACCGACTTCGGCGCCGCGCCGTGCAAGCTCGTGCCTGTGAAGGCCTGGGTATCGTTCGAGGACCAGGCCGACCTGCCGACGCCCGCGCCGGGTGCGAAGGACTGCTACGCCGCGATCAAGGCCGCCATCGAGAAATGCCACGCCGAGGGCGGCGGCCGCGTCGTGATCCCGAAAGGCGACTGGTTCTGCGCCGGCCCGATCGTGCTGCTGTCGAACGTGAACGTGCACCTCGCGAGCGGCGCCCACGTCTACTTCAGCAACGATCCGGCCGACTATGCGAAATACGGCGACGTCGATTGCGGCCCGAACGGCAAGCTGGTCGTCTCGCGCTGGCAGAGCAACGACTGCCTGAATTTCTCGCCGATGGTCTACGCGCACAACCAGGACAATATCGCCCTCACGGGCGACGACTGGACGGCGGTCCTCGACGGCCAGGGCGGCGTGCCGTTCCCGGGCCGCGCCGACTGCTGGTGGACGTGGAAGGGCAAGAACGCGACGATCAATTCCGTCGCCCAGGACAAGTCGCCCAACTACGTGCCCGGCAAGCTGGCGCAGAACCAGGTCAACGAGCTGAATCCGAAGTCGCTGGCGGAAGTGGCGCCGGATCTGTCGGAAGCCAAGCGCCGGCTGATCCAGGGCGAAGGCGACAAGTGGCGCGCGGACGACGCCTACCTGCCCGCGCTGTCGGAAGCGGGCGTGCCGCTCGAGAAGCGCGTGTTCGGCCTGGGGCATTACCTGCGTCCGCCGATGATCCAGCTGGTCAAGTGCACGAACGTGCTGCTGGAAGGCTACCAGGTCGTTCACACGCCGTTCTGGCAGCACCACCCGGTCGCGTGCCGCAACCTCGTGATCCGCAAGGTCCATGCGAACAGCCTGGGGCCGAACAGCGACGGCTTCGATCCGGAAGCGTGCGACACCGTACTCGTGGAGGGCTGCCAGTTCAACACGGGCGACGACTGCATCGCCATCAAGGCCGGCAAGAACCTCGACACGCAATACGGTCCGTCGCAGAACATCGTGATCCAGAAGTGCACGATGCAGAGCGGCCACGGCGCCGTCACGCTGGGCAGCGAGATGGCGGGCGGCATCCAGAACGTGTACGCGCAAGACCTCGTGTTCGAGAACATGAACTGGGCGACGAACCCGCTGAACACCGCGATCCGCCTGAAGACGAACATGAACCGCGGCGGCTTCCTCCGCAATTTTTATGTGCGTAACGTGAGCATCCCGAACGGCGTGCAGACGTCGCCGTCGTTCTACGCATCGCTGCCCGGGTCGCCGATCGTGTCGAAGACGGTGGCCACGGCGGCCGGCGCCGTCGTCACGTTCGACTGCGACTACACGCCGCGCGCCGACAACGTGCGCGTGCGGCCGCCCGAGGTACGCAATGTGCACATCTCCAAGGTCAAGGTAGGCAACGTGAAGACGAAGGATGGCTCGCCGGCGTCGTGCTTCCAGGCGTTCGTCATCCTCGGGCCGGTGGCGTCCGACTACAACGGGCCTTCTCCGGCGCCGGCCGTGCTGCCGGTGCGGGACGTGACGATCACGGATTGCGACTTCGGCACGCCCGTCAATGCGGCGCATCCGTGGTACACATATAACGTGCGGGGGCTGAAGCTGGCTAACGTGGTCATTGGCGGGAAGCGGTACGACACGACCTTGTCCGCGTAGCATGCGCCGTCGCACATGATCCGTCATTCCCGCGCACGCGGGAATCCATGCCGAGCCTCGGAATTCTGTGCGCGTGCATCTGGCGCCCGGTATCCGAATTTGCTGGATCAGTATGGGTTCCCGCTTTCGCGGGAACGACGGTGATGCGCATGCTCTACAATGCCGTCACCTCTGGCTTGCATGGGATGGATGATGGCGACACCGGCGTTCAACTACGGTTCCGACGTGACGGGGCTGGTCTGGGGCTTCCTGTTGACGGAAGCCGCGCCGGCTAAATCCATCGCCGCGAACGACGCCGAAGCCTGGTTGCGCGCCCCCGTCCCCGGGCAGTTCGTCTGGCTGCACTTCAACCTGTCGAACGCCGCCAGCGAGCGCTGGCTGCGCGCCCACGCCGGCCTGCCCGACGAATTCTACGAGACGCTGCACCAGGGTTCGCGTTCCACCCGCATCGAGGTGGCGGACGATGCCTTGATCGCCGTCGTCAACGACGTCCTGCATAATTTTTCGGTCGACACGGCCGAGATTTCCACCCTGTGGGTCCACGTGACGCCGCACGGCGTGATCACCGCCCGCCGCAAGCCGCTGGAATCCATCGAGCGCCTGCGCCAGGACGTGCTGAACGGCGCGCCGCTGCGGTCGAGCGTCGAGCTCCTGGTGCACCTGCTGCGCGACCAGGCCGACGTCCTCGTCAACATCGTGCGCGATGCCGTCGCGCGGGTCGACACCGCCGAGGACCAGTTGCTGGCGGGCCGCCTTACGCGCCGGCGCGAGGACCTGGGCGCGCTGCGGCGCGTGCTCGTCCGGCTGCAGCGGCTGCTGGCGCCCGAGCCGGCCGCCCTCTTCCGCCTGCTGCAGCGTCCCCCGGCCTGGGTGGCGCCGGAAGACCGCCAGGAGCTGCGCCAGTCGACCGAGGAGTTTACGGTCGTGCTGTCCGACCTGGCCGCGCTGCAGGAGCGCATCAAGCTGCTGCAGGAAGAGATCGCGGCGCGGGTCAACGAGGACAACAACCGCAGCCTGTTCCTGCTGACCATCGTGACGGTGATGGCGCTGCCGATCAACCTGATCGCGGGCCTGCTGGGCATGAACGTGGGCGGGGTGCCGCTGTCGCAGCATCCGCACGGCTTCTGGCTCGTGCTGGGCTTCACGGCGCTCGTCACGGGCGTCATCGCCTGGTTGTTGCTTCGACTACAACGCCCGCATTGACCCTTTGCCATATAAAAAAAGGATATTTGCCCTTGCATTGGGTATAACTCCTTTCCCGGCGTCACGTTAAGCTTCTTGCCTCAGGAAAAGCCCGCACGCCTGCGCAGCCGTGCGCGGCGCGACCGACGGTAGAATGGCCCCAGACACCGGCGCCAGGCTCTGCTTCCACCGGTACGCGCGCCGCGCCGTCCGGCCGCGGCTTTTCGAGCATCCTATTTCCGAATCGCAGAAGAAGATCATGTTCAATCCATCCGACCATCCGCACCGCCGTTACAACCCCCTCATGGGCGATTGGGTCCTCGTCTCGCCGCACCGCGCCAAGCGTCCGTGGCAGGGGCAGCAGGAAGCCGTCGACCGCTCGGCCAAGCCGTCGCACGACCCGACCTGCTACCTGTGCCCGGGCAATACCCGCGTCAACGGCGAAAAGAATCCCGACTACACGGGCACCTATGTGTTCGAGAACGACTTCGCCGCGCTGATGCCGGACACCCCGGAAGCCGGCACGGGCGCCGACCCGCTGTTCCAGTCGATGAGCGCGCGCGGCACGAGCCGCGTGATCTGCTTCTCGCCGGACCACGCGAAGTCGCTGCCGCAACTGTCGCTGCCGGCCCTCGAAGGCGTCATCGACACGTGGTGCGCGCAGGCCGCCGAACTGGGTGCGAAATACCGCTGGGTCCAGGTGTTCGAGAACAAGGGCGCCGTGATGGGCTGCTCGAACCCGCACCCGCACGGCCAGATCTGGGCCACGAGCTACGTCCCGAACCTGCCGGCCGCGGAAGACCGCCAGCAGAAGGCCTACCACGCCGAACAGGGCCGCCGCCTGCTGCTGGACGTGGCCGAGCGCGAGATCGCCGCCCAGGAACGTGTCGTCGTCGAGACCGAGCACTGGGTCGCCATCGTCCCTTACTGGGCCGCATGGCCGTTCGAGACGCTGGTCCTGCCCCGCTTCGCCGTGCGCCGCCTGGAAGAGCTGCAGCCGGCACAGCGCGCCGACCTGGCCGTCCTGCTGAAGCGCCTGACCACCCGCTACGACAACCTGTTCCAGACCTCGTTCCCGTACTCGATGGGCTGGCACGGCGCGCCGTACGGCATTCCGGACGAAGAAGCGGCAGGCTGGCAGCTGCACGCCCACTTCTACCCGCCGCTGCTCCGCTCCGCATCGGTGCGCAAGTTCATGGTCGGCTTCGAGATGCTGGCCGAAGCCCAGCGCGACCTGACCCCGGAACAGGCGGCCGAACGCCTGCGCGCGCAATCCGAAGTGCACTACCTCGACACCGAATCCAACCAAGCGACCTGACATGCAAGATAACCGTATCTCCCGTACCGCCGCCGCCTTCGAGACCGCGTTCGGTACCGCCCCCACGCTGTTCGTCCAGGCCCCGGGCCGCGTCAACCTGATCGGCGAGCACACCGACTACAACGACGGCCTCGTGCTCCCCTGCGCCATCGACTACCGCACCGCCATCGCCGCGAAACCGCGCAGCGACCGCAAGGTGCGCGTCGTGGCGGCCGACTACGGCGACGCGCTCGACGAATACGACCTCGACGCGCCGATCGGCCGCGTGGACCAGCCGATGTGGGCCAACTACGTGCGCGGCGTCGTCGAGCAGTTCGTCAAGCGCGGCCTGCCCGTGCAGGGCATGGACATGGCCATCGCGGGCGACGTGCCGCAGGGCGCGGGGCTGTCGTCGTCGGCGTCGCTGTCGGTCGCCGTGGGCCGCCTGTTCGCCACACTGCCTGGCTTCGAGGCCCTGTCGCCGATCGACATCGCGCTGATCGCACAGGCATCGGAAAACGACTTCGTCGGCACCAAGTGCGGCAACATGGACCAGATCAGCTCCGCGTGCGGCGTCGAAGGCCACGCGCTGATGATCGACTGCCGCTCGCTGGAAGTGAAGCCCGTGCCGGTGCCGGACAACGCCGCCATCATGATCTTCAACTCCAACGTGACGCGCGGCCTCGTCGACAGCGCCTACAACGTCCGCCGCGAGCAGTGCGAGACGGCCGCCCGCCACTTCGGCATCCCGGCCCTGCGCGACCTCGACCTGGCGACGCTGGAAGCCCGCGCCGCCGAACTGGACCCGGTCGTGCTGCGCCGCGCGCGCCACGTGGTGACGGAAGACGACCGCGTGCTGGCCGCCGCCGCCGCGCTCGAATCGGGCGACCTGGAACGCCTGGGCGAGCTGATGGCCGCGTCGCACGCATCGATGCGCGACGATTTCGAGATCACCGTGCCCGCCATCGACAACCTCGTCGACATCGTCAAGAACGTGATCGGCACCCAGGGCGGCGTGCGCATGACGGGCGGCGGTTTCGGCGGCTGCGTGGTGGCCGTCGTGCCGCACGCGCTGGTCGACGCGGCCCGTGCCGCCGTCGAGCGCGAATACCGCTCGCCGGACGGCAAGCCGGCCACGATCTACGTGTGCAAGCCGGCCGCGGGCGCCGGCAAAGTCACGCCATGACGTACGAGGCGGCGGCCGATCGCTATGGCAGCATGCCTTATCCGCACTGCGGCCGCAGCGGCCTGCGGCTGTCCGCCGTGTCGCTGGGGTTGTGGCACAACTTCGGCGGCTTCGACGACTTCGGGCGCCAGCGCGAGATCGTGCGCACGGCGTTCGACCACGGCGTCACGTGCTACGACCTCGCCAACAACTACGGCCCGCCGCCCGGATCGGCCGAGGAAAACTTCGGCCGCATCCTCGCGCAGGACCTGAAACCGTACCGCGACGAAATCGTCGTGTGCACGAAGGCCGGCTACACGATGTGGCCGGGCCCTTACGGCGACTGGGGTAGCCGCAAATACCTCGTCGCGAGCCTGGACCAGAGCCTCGAGCGCATGGGCCTGGACTACGTCGACGTCTTTTATCACCACCGCCCCGATCCCGACACGCCGCTGGAAGAGACGATGGCGGCGCTGGACTGGATCGTGCGCAGCGGCCGCGCGCTGTACGCGGGCATCTCGAACTACAACGGCGAACGCACGGCCGCCGCGGCGGCGGAACTGCGCCGCCTGGGCACGCCGTTCGTCATCCACCAGATGCGCTACAGCATGCTCGTGCGCCAGCCCGAGGCGGACCTGTTCCCCGTGCTGGAACGGGAAGGCGTCGGCGGCATCGCCTTTTCTCCGCTGGCGCAGGGCCTGCTCACCGACCGCTACCTCGGCGGCGCGCTGCCGGCCGATTCGCGCGCGGCCGGCAAGGTCGGCTTCCTCAAGCCGGAGCACATCACACCGGAGCGCCTGCGCATCATCGAGGCGCTGAACCAGGTCGCGCAGACGGGCGGGCGCACGCTCGCGCAGCTCGCACTGGGCTGGGTGCGGCGGCAGCCCGCGATCGCCTCCGTCCTGATCGGCGCGAGCAGGCCGCAGCAAGTGCTGGACGCGGTACGGGCCGTGGAGATGACGCCGCTGGCGGGCGACGAGATCGCGGCGGTCGAAGCGATCCTGGCGTCGCAGTAACGGTCTTCAACACCAGTTTTTGTCGGGTTTCATGTCGAGGCGGTGCGCCGCGTCGATCACGTCCTGCAATTCCACCGGGTCGCTGAACGGATCCTCGTCCAGCGCGGTGACCCGGTTCAGCTCCTTCTGCCAGCGCCGCAGCTCGTCGACACAGGCCTGGTCCGGCACCCGCCGCAGCTCCCCGTCCTTGTCGACCAGGTCGTGGATCCCGTTGTGCACCCACTCGCCGGTATGCCAGTCCGGCATGTCGATGCCCGGGAACAGGCAGATCCCCTGCAGGTCCATCCCGCGCCGCACGGCCGCCAGCGATTCGCACATCACGTCGTGCAGCCAGCTCGCGCGCCCGCGACCGAGGCCGCTCGTCTCGCCGATGATCATCGGCCTTCGATAGCGTTGCCAGACCGTCTCCAGCATGTCGCACAGGGGGGCGATGCGGTCGTCGTCGGGTGCCAGCGGCGCATGCGGGCCGTGCTCGCGGTATTCCATCTGCCCGAACGAATACGAATTCGCGCCGACGATGTCCAGCACGTCGGGCGCGCCCCCGAGTTCCGGATGTTCGCGACCGTACAGGATGTCCCAGGCGAGGAAGGTGTCGACTTCGGTCTCGTGGCGCGCGGCCTCGACCTGGTCGGGCCGGTCGCGCGGCGCAACCACGCGGACCAGCGGATCGACGTGCACCATGCGCGCGTCCGGATCCACTTCACGGATCGCCTTCACGCCCGCGATGGCGGCGCGGCACAGCGCGAGCCGCAGGCGCATGCGGTCGTCGCGCGCGCAGCGGTACGGCGCGGCCCAGCCCCACTCGCCGGCGCAGAACGAAAAGAACGTGATCTCGTTGATGGGCGTGAAGAAGTGCGGGCCGCGCACCTTCGGCACGACGTATTCGGCGGCGGCCCGGCAGTATCTGGCAAAACGGTCCGCGAACGCCTCGTCGAAAGGATCGAGATCGTCCGGGTAGCCGTAGTGGCACAGGTCCCAGACCGGGATGACCCTGGCGGCGTTCATCGCGGCGATGAACGGGTCGACGCCCGCAAAATCGTAGCGCCCGCCCTGGTCGACCAGCGGCCACGGGATGCCTTCGCGGGCGACGGCGATGCCGAGGCGGGCCAGGCGTGCGTAGTCTTCGGCGGCGTGGCGGTCGTGGCCCGTTTCCGCTACCAGGTTGCGGCGCACGCGGTCCTTTCCCCACAGGAAAGTGGAGCATTCGAAGCCGGACAGGAAGAAAGTCGGGAAAATGCCGGGACGTTGGACCACGCGGTCTCCTTTCAGCGCTCGATGGCGCGACACCAGAAGAAATTGGCCGAGTATAACTAACTCTCCTAATCGGCCGTGCACGCGTACGCCAGGCGATTTCCGGATGGCGCCCGCTGCTGGGCGGAATCGATACAAGGAATCGATGACGTATCGAATTTGCACATTTCGTCGTAATTACATTGCAAATTAGCAATCTTCCCGCCTATACTCTAGGTTGTTTGAATATTAAAAAATAATGCTGGGGAGCAGGAATGGTGGATATCGCGAAGCCGAATACGGCGCCAACGTTTACGGGCAGGGACGGGAAGTTGACCACGACGTTCAACGGCGGATGGGGAGACGACTTGTACGCAGTCGCTCTGCAACAGGACGGAAAAGCGTTGTTGGGCGGTCGCAGTAACGGCCAGTTCGCGCTGGCGCGGTACAACGCGGACGGCACACTCGATTCCACCTTCAGCGGCGACGGCAAGCTCACCACCCCGTTGACCACAGAGATGACGTCGGCATACGTCGCCCCTCAATCGGACGGCAAGATTGTCGTTGCCTCGTCTTTCTACAACACCTTTACGCTGGCGCGCTACCTCGCGAACGGCGATTTGGATGGCACGTTCGGCACAAACGGAACGCTGACGCCATCTTTTAGCCCTGCCGACATTTCGGATTTCGCCATACTCGCCAACGGCAAGGTCCTGACCGCAGGCACGCTCTACGGTCTTCAAGACGATTGCGCGGTTACCCGATACAACGCCGATGGCACCCTCGACACGAGTTTTGGCAACAATGGCACAACCAGGATCGATCTCGGCGAACACGATAGTGCACGCCAAATGCTCGTGCAGTCGGATGGCAAGATCCTGATAAGCAGCACTAATGGGATCTTCACTCCGGGCAATCTCGTTCGCCTGAATTCGAACGGGACACTCGATACGAGTTTCGACGGCGACGGCAAACTCTCGCTGACGAGCAGTGAGGGCACCGTCGGGTCGACCGGTGGATTGGCGCTGCAGTCAGACGGCAAGATTCTCTTCGCCGGCTATGTCAATGCGCCATTCGGTGGCCCGACAATGGCACTGATTCGCTATAACGCGGACGGTAGCCTGGACACGACTTTCAATGGCACCGGAACCGCCACCGTATACCCAGGTTTCTTTCAACCGCGTTCAGCACAGGGCGTCGCTGTCCAGCAAGACGGAAAGATCCTGATTATCGGTCAAAACACTACATTCGACCACAACAACCATATCATCGTCACACGTTTCCTGTCCGACGGTACCCTGGATCAGGCGTTCGGCAACCGCGGCCAGGCGCACGCGATCATTCCCGGTAACTACTTCACGGCTAACGCTTTAGGGGGTCTTGACCTGCAGGTCCAGGCGGACGGTAAGATACTCGTGTACGGCGACGACGCGAGCGGCAGCGGCGATTTCGTCTTGATCCGCTTCGACGCGAACGGCAACCTGGATTCCTCCTTTTCACCCCCTTCCAATACCCTGGATGGGCACCCGCTATTTTCGGAACCGGATATCCTGGCCATGCCGGTCATTCTCGACAGCGACGTCGTGATCGTCGATGCCGAACTCGCCGCTGCCGGCAGCTACAACGGTGCCAGCCTGACGCTCGAGCGCCACGGGGGAGCGAGTGCCGACGACGTCTTTTCGTCGTACTTCGGCGGGACGGTGTCCAACCTCAAGGCCGGCAGTGATCTTTCCGTGGATAACGTGAAGATCGGTAGCGTGACAACCAACGCCGGAGGTACGCTGACCCTGACGTTCGGCGCGAACGCGACCCAGTCACTCGTCAACAAGACGATGCAACAGATCGCCTATGTGAACAAATCCGACGCCCCACCGTACCAGGTACAGATCGACTGGACGTTCAGCGACGGCAATACCGGCGCACAGGGCACGGGCGGCACGCTGAAGACGACGGGCAGCACCACGGTGTCGATCTTCCCCAGGAACGACGCGCCGCTCTTGAACCACGCGTTGTCGAACCAAAATGTCGTAACGGACAAAGCCTTCAGTTATGTCATCCCCGCTGACAGTTTCGTCGATCCCGACCACGATGCGCTCACCTACACCATCGCGATGTCGGACGGCAGCGCCGTGCCGACCTGGCTTGTGTTCAATGCGGCCACGCGTACGTTGTCCGGCACGCCGGACAAACTGAACATCGGAACGTATGCAATTCGTGTGACCGCCAGCGACAGCGGCGGCCTTTGGGAGTCGGGCGTCTTCAACGTGACTGTCGAGTCATCGACGAAGTACTTGTTTGGCACAACCGGCGCGGACAAGCTCATCGGTGAATGGAGCGACGACGTACTCCAGGGCTTTGCCGGCGACGATACGCTCGACGGCAAGGGCGGTGCCGACACGCTGACCGGCGGCGTCGGCAACGATGCCTATTACGTCGACAACAAGGGCGACGTCGTCAACGAAGCCGCCAACGGCGGTACCGACATCGTCTACAGCACACTCGCTTCCTACCAGCTCGCACCGAACGTCGAGTACGCCCGCGCACTGGCCGAGGGCCAGGGTAATCTCACCGGCAACGAACTCGGCAACGTCTTGTACGCCGGTAACGGCAACAACGTACTGGACGGCGGGCTCGGCAACGACACCGCATCTTATGCATACGCCGTGGCCGGCATCACGGTCAGTCTCGCCACGACGGCGGTGCAACTCACCAAGGGCTCCGGCACGGACACCCTGCTGAATATCGAGAACCTGGCGGGCAGCCGGTTCAACGACACGCTGACCGGCAACCAGGGCAACAACACGCTCAACGGCGGCGCCGGCGCCGACACGATGACGGGCGGGGATGGATCCGACACCTACTTCGTCGACAGCGCGGGCG
>CBIHRX010000137.1:0-17017 GCA_966212555.1 uncultured Massilia sp. | reverse complement strand
CTGCGCATCGTCACTCCTCATGAGTTAACTCGACGATACGTAAGACCTTTGCAACCAGTTTCAGTTCACATAACTAGCGCGAACATAGCCCAAAAAAATGCCCGCGTCGCGCGGGCATTGTCGTCTTTACTGCACGGCGTCTTTCGGCGCCGGTTTCGGGCCGGCCTTGGCCCAGAACTTCCACCACGGCGCGTCGCCCGAGCCCTTGCCGCCCATGAAGCGGCTGTTCGGGTAGTTCATGGCGAAGATGCGCTGCGTGTCGTCGCGCAGGTCGAACATGCCCAGCTTGTCGTAGCAGCGGATCATGATGAACAGGGCTTCCTCGCGCGCCGGGGCTTCGCTGAATTGCGTGACGGCGCCCTGGGCGCGGTTCAGCGCGGCCAGGTAGGCGCCGCGGCGATAGTAATAGTTCGCCACGTGCACTTCGTACTGCGCCATCGCATTGATCAGGTAGTTCATGCGGGCGATGGAGTCCGGTGCGTACTTGCTGTTCGGGAACTTGTCGACCAGTTCCTTGAACGCGGCAAACGCTTCGCGCGTCGCCTTCGGATCGCGCTCGGTCGGGTCCTGGGCGTAGATGAAGCTGAGGAAGCCGATCTGGTCGTTGAAGTTGATCAGGCCGCGCAGGTAGTACATATAGTCGACCTGCGGGTGGTTCGGGTGCAGCTTGATGAAGCGTTCGACGGCCGCCAGCGCTTCCGCCTGGTCCTGCGCCTTGTAGTGCGCATAGGCGATTTCCATCTGCGCCTGGGCGGCGTAGGTGCCGAACGGATAGTTGGATTCGAGGCGTTCGAACAGCTTGATCGCGGCTTCGTAGTGGCCGCCCGCCATTTCCTCCTGCGCGTCAGCGTATAATTTCGATGCTGACACGTTCTTGTTTTCGTCGGATCTTTCCGGCAACAAACCGCAAGCTGACAAACTTAGCAGAACGCTAGTCACGACTAATACAGACAATTTTTTTTGCATAAGCTCTATTGCAAGAAAGTTTTACCGAGATTCAACGAACGGCTGATTATAGCCGATGGGACTGACGTGATATTAACTGCTGCGCCGAATTCGGCGGAAAACCTTTTCGACCCCGACCTGGACGAGGACCTCGACGCCGAGCTCGATGCCGCGCTTGACGCCGGTTCTGGTGGCCCCGACTACTCCCCGATCACCCTGGAACTGGGCCAGGAACACTGCGGCCAGCGGTTGGACAAGGTCGTGGCCGGATTGGTGCCCCAGTTCTCGCGCAGCCGCCTGCAGCAATGGTTCGACGAAGGCCACATCCTCGTCGACGGCAAGCCGGCGAAGGGCAAGAGCACGGCCTATGGCGACGAGACGGTCACCGTCGTGCCGCAGCCGGCGCCCGAGGACACGGCCTATACGCCGGAACCGATGGAACTGGACATCGTCCACGAGGACGACGCCATCATCGTCATCAACAAGCCGGCCGGCCTCGTCGTGCACCCGGGCTCGGGCAACTGGTCCGGCACCTTGCTGAACGGCCTGTTGCACCACTGCCCGCAACTCGTGTCCGTGCCGCGCGCCGGCATCGTGCACCGCCTCGACAAGGACACGAGCGGCCTGATGGTCGTCGGCAAGACGCTGGAATCCCAGACCGACCTCGTGCGCCAGTTGCAGGCGCGTACCGTAAAACGCGAATACCTCGCCCTCGTGTGGGGCACGCCGCGCGCGTACGGGACCATCGACTCGGCGATCAGCCGCGATGCCAAGGACCGGGTCAAGATGGCCGTCTCGAACAGCCCGTCGGCCAAGCCGGCCATCACGCACTACGAGCTGCTGGAGACGGGCGAGCTGGACCGCCGCCCCGTCAGTCTCGTGCAATGCCGCCTGGAGACGGGCCGCACGCACCAGATCCGCGTGCACATGCAGTCGCTGGGCTACAGCCTCGTCGGCGACACCGTGTACGGCAAGCAGCACCTGCGCCAGTTCTTCCACCGCCAGGCCCTGCAAGCGCGCCGCCTGGGGCTCACGCATCCCGCGACGGGCGAGCACATGGAGTGGGTCGTCCCGCTGGCGGACGATTTCGCGGAACTTCTGGAACAGGCCGGGATCGAAGAACCGGAAGCGATCTGATGGTGGGATCCGATCTGCAGGACGCTGATCTGATTCACCCCCGGACCCAGTGGCCCGACCTGCCTGACGCGTTCGGTGCACTGGCCACGACGCGGCGTGGCGGCGTCAGTACGGGCCCGTACGGCGACGGTCGCGACGGTGGCGGCCTGAACCTGGGCAGGCACGTGAACGACGATCCGGAGGCCGTCGAGGCGAACCGGGCGCGTCTGCGCGCGCGCCTTCCCGGCCCGCCCGCGTGGATCGCGCAGGTGCATGGTGCCGACGTCGTCGACGCGGCGACCGTCCTTCCGGGCGGTCCCGTGCGCACGGGCGACGCGAGCATCGCGACGGTGCCGGGCGTCGTCTGCGCCATCCTCACGGCCGATTGCCTGCCCGTGCTGTTCGCGGACCTGGGCGGCAAGGTCGCGGGTGCCGCGCACGCGGGCTGGCGTGGGCTTGCCGGTGGCGTCCTTGGCCAGACGGTCGCCGCCATGCGCGCGGCGGGCGCGGGCGAGATCACGGCCTGGCTCGGGCCGGCGATCGGGCGCGATGCGTTCGAAGTCGGCCCGGACGTGCTGGCGGCCTTCGAGGCCGCGTTGCCGGGGCAGGTAGAGGATGCTTTCCGGCAGTATCCTGGCCGGCCGGGCAAGTATCTGGCAGACATGTATCTGTTGGCGCGTCGCATGCTGGCCCGCGACGGGATCACGCGCGTCCACGGGGGCGACCGCTGCACGGCGACCGAGACCGACTGGTTTTATTCGTACCGCCGCGATGGCGTCACGGGCCGCCAGGCCAGTCTCATCTGGTTGAAATAGGCAGGCGTTCAGTGGCCCGCGCGGCCGCCATCGCAGCCGCGCCCGGCCGTACCGCCGTCGGCGCCGGGCACATAGCCCGTGACGGGCGCGACCGGCGTCCCGTCAGCCGTCTTCAACGCCGCCTGTGCCGCGCGGGCGCGCCGCCGTCTTGATCCCGCGAGGTAAAAAACGATTGAGAATGGCAACACGCCATAGCCGAAAAAAGTCATAATGCCGCCAACCACAGTCGGCTCCGTCGCCGCCATCAGGGTTACGACGTACATCCATCCTATGGCTACGATCCACATGCGATGCTCCGGTTGCTGTCGATAAAACGATTCTACACAATGGACGCCTTATGAATACGCCTGATGCTACCCCACAGATGCTTGCCGCACCCTGGATGGCGCCGTTCGCGCAATTCACCGATCCCTCCGCCTGGCAGTCCTGGATGAAACTCCCCGACGGTGCCGACGGCCCGGCAGCGTTCGCACCGGTAGCCAAGATGCTGGGCGATATCGGCGCCGGGCTGTCGCAGGGCAAGCTGGAAGCGCTGCGCGACGACTACCTGCAAAAGGCGATGAAGCTGTGGCAGGACTTGGTCACCGGCAAGCTGCCGTCGTTCAGCGACCGCCGCTTTTCCGCACCGGAGTGGACCGCGAATCCGATGTCCGCGTACAGCGTCGCATCCTACCTGTTGAATTCCGAATTCCTCGTCGCGCTGGCCGAGGCCGTGGAAGCCCAGCCGCGCGACAAGCAGAAGATCCGTTTCGCGGTCCAGCAGATCGTCGACGCGATGTCGCCCGCGAACTTCCTCGCGACGAATCCGGAAGCCCAGCAGAAAATGATCGAGACCAAGGGCGAGAGTCTCACGAAGGGCTTGCAAAACATGCTGGCCGACCTGCAGAAGGGCCGGATCTCGCAATCGGACGAATCCGCGTTCGAGGTGGGCCGCAACGTCGGTATCACGCCGGGCACGGTCGTGTTCGAGAATCACTTGTTCCAGCTGATCCAGTACACGCCGGCGACGCCGACCGTGCACGAGGTGCCGTTGCTGATGGTGCCGCCGTGCATCAACAAGTACTACATCCTCGACCTGCAGCCGGAGAATTCCCTCGTCCGCTACCTGGTCGAGCAGGGCAATACGGTGTTCATGCTGTCCTGGCGTAATCCGGACCAGAGCCTGGCCGGCACGACGTGGGACGATTACGTGGAGCAGGGCGCGATCCGCGCGCTGGATGCCACCCGCGCGATCACGGGCCAGGATAAAGTCAACGTGTTCGGCTTCTGCGTGGGCGGCACGATCGCCGCGACGGCGCTGGCCGTGCTGGCCGCGCGCGGGCAGAAGCCGGCCGCCAGCCTCTCCCTGTTCACCACCTTGCTCGACTTTTCCGACACGGGCGTGCTCGACGTGTTCGTCGACGACACCCAGGTCATGCTGCGCGAACAGCAACTGGCACGCGGCGGCCTGATGCCGGGGCGCGACCTGGCGACGACGTTCTCGGCGCTGCGTCCGAACGACCTCGTGTGGAACTATGTCCAGCAGAATTACCTGAAAGGCAAGACGCCGCCCGCGTTCGACCTGCTGTACTGGAATGCCGACAGCACCAACCTGCCGGGCCCGATGTATTGCTGGTACCTGCGCAACACGTACCTCGAGGACAAGCTGAAGGTGCCGGGCGCGCTGACGGTGGCGGGCGTCAAGGTCGACCTGGGTGCCATCGATTGCCCGACCTTCCTGTACGGATCGAAGGAAGACCACATCGTGCCGTGGGAAGCGGCGTTCGCGTCGATGGGCCTGCTCAACCCGAAGAAGCCGAAGAACAACCGCTACGTCCTGGGCGCGTCGGGCCACATCGCGGGCGTGATCAACCCGGCGTCGAAGAACAAGCGCAGCTACTGGGTGAACGAGGGTGGCCGGACCAAGCCGAAAACCCCGGCCGACTGGTTTGCCGGCGCCGTCGAGAAGAAGGGCAGCTGGTGGCCCGAATGGGCGAAATTCCTCGTCGAACACGGCGGCAAGGAAGTCGCGCCGTCCGCGCAGCCGGGCAATGCGCAGTATCCGGCGATCGAGCCGGCGCCGGGCCGTTACGTCAAGGCCAGGGCCGATTGAAAGGGACCGCTAACACATTGCGAAAAAAATCATTCAGTTGCTCAGCGAATAATTGCTGCACCTGCGTTCGCAACGTGGTATTTTTAGCGGATATCCTCTTGGAATCGGAGACGCCGCGGGAGATCCCCGCGGTCGCCGCATAATAAATGCGCTACGGCGCTGTACATGGAAATGAGATGAGTAGTGTCAAAAAAAGCACTGAACGCCTGATCAAGAAATATCCGAACCGCCGGCTGTACGACACCCAGACCAGTTCTTACATCACTTTGTCCGACGTGAAGCAACTCGTGCTCGATTCCGACGAGTTCACGGTCGTGGATGCCAAGACGAACGAAGACCTGACCCGCAGCATCCTCCTGCAGATCATTCTCGAAGAGGAAGCGCACGGCGTGCCGATGTTCTCCAGCGGCGTGCTGGCCCAGATCATCCGCTACTACGGCCACGCGATGCAGGGGATGATGGGTTCTTACCTGGAAAAGAACGTGCAGGCGTTCACCGACATCCAGAACAAGTTCGTCGGCTCGGCCACGGGGGCGATGGAAGGTAAACCGTTCAGCACCGAGATGTGGACCCAGTTCATGAACATCCAGGGCCCGATGATGCAGGGCATGATGAACAACTACATCGACCAGAGCAAGAACCTGTTCCTGCAGATGCAGGAGCAGATGCAAAGCCAGAGCAAGGCGATGTTCGGCGCGTTCCCGTTCGGGGTGCCGCCGGAGAAGAAATAAGCAAATCGTCATTCCCGCGAAAGCGGGAATCCATAGGTCGCGGAAACATAGGCTCAGCTTGGATTCCCGCCTGCGCGGGAATGACGTTCGAGAGCCGCGTGCATCCACAACTGTCGCGTCTACCCACCTAGTGCTCTCACGCTCCGCTTCCTGTACAATCGCGGATTGCCCCGAATTTTTGCCGCAATCCGACAATGCAAGAACTCCGCCGTAACCCTCTCCCCGCCACCCTTGATACCGTCGGCAATGCCGTCCCGCCCAAGGTCGGTTTCGTCTCGCTCGGCTGCCCGAAGGCGCTCGTCGACTCCGAACAGATCCTCACGCAGCTGCGCGCGGAGGGTTACGAGACCGCCAAGTCGTATGCCGGCGCGGACCTCGTGATCGTCAATACCTGCGGCTTCATCGACGCGGCCGTGCAGGAATCGCTGGATGCGATCGGCGAGGCGCTGGCCGAAAACGGCAAAGTGATCGTCACGGGTTGCCTCGGCGCCAAGAAGGATGCTTCCGGCAGCGACATCATCACCAAGGTGCACCCGAAGGTGCTGGCGGTGACCGGCCCGCACGCCGTCGCCGAAGTGATGGAGTCCGTGCACACGCACCTGCCCAAGCCGCACGACCCGTTCATCGACCTCGTGCCGGACCACGGCGTCAAGCTCACGCCCAAGCACTACGCCTACCTGAAGATTTCGGAAGGCTGCAACCACCGCTGCAGCTTCTGCATCATCCCGTCGATGCGCGGCGACCTCGTGTCCCGTCCCATCCACGACGTGCTGCAGGAAGCGGAAAACCTGTTCAAGGCGGGCGTGAAGGAACTGCTCGTGATCTCGCAGGACACGAGCGCGTACGGCGTCGACGTCAAGTTCCGCACCGGTTTCTGGAACGGCCGCCCCGTCAAGACGCACATGACGCAGCTAACGGAAGCGCTGGGCCAGATGGCGAAGCAGTACGGCGCGTGGGTGCGCCTGCATTACGTGTACCCGTACCCGCACGTGGACCAGGTGATCCCGTTCATGGGCGAGAACGTGGTGCCTTACCTCGACATCCCGCTGCAGCACGCGCATCCGGACGTCCTGAAGCGCATGAAGCGCCCGGCCAGCGGCGAAAAGAACCTCGACCGCATCCAGGCCTGGCGCAAGATGAACCCGGACCTCACGATCCGGTCGACGTTCATCGCCGGCTTCCCGGGCGAGACGGACGCCGAATTCGACTACCTGCTGGACTTCCTGAAGGAAGCGCAGATCGACCGCCTGGGCTGCTTCGCCTATTCCCCGGTCGAAGGCGCGACGGCGAACGAGATCGCGAATCCGGTGCCGGACGAAGTCAAGGAAGAGCGCCGCGCGCGCGTGATGCTGCTGCAGGAAGAGATCTCGGCCAAGCGCCTGCAGGCGAAGGTCGGCAAGACGATCCGCGTGCTCGTCGACGAAGTGGGCCCGCGCGAAGCGGTCGGCCGCTCGGCTGCCGATGCGCCGGAAATCGACGGCGTCGTCCACATCAAGCGCGCCCTCGCGCCGGGCAAGGCCAAGCCGGCCGTGGGTGAATTCATCGAGGTGGTCGTGACGAAGGCGGATGCGCACGACCTGTGGGCGACGGTCGCCTGACAGTTACCACGTCGTTCCCGCGCAAGCGGGAACCCATGCTGAATCACTCTGGTCGGCGCCGTATGGATTCCCGCTTGCGCGGGAATGACGGTGTTGAGTCCTCGGGAGTATCGACCGTGAAGAAGTCCATCCAGACCACGCTCACCCACAGCGACTACCGCCCGCCGGCAGGCTTCGCCGCGTACCCGACGCCGATCCACCACGCGTCCACGGTCCTGTTCAAGGACGTCGCCAGCCTGCGCTCGGGCGACTGGCGCAGCAAGCAAGCCTATACCTACGGCCTGCACGGCACGCCCACGACGTTCACGCTGGAAGCGCGCCTGGCCGCCATCGAAGGCGGCACGTACTGCCTGCTCGCGCCGTCCGGCCTGGCCGCGATCTCCATGATCCTGCTGGCGCTGCTGAAATCGGGCGACGACGTCCTGTTGCCCGACAACGTCTACAACCCCACGCGCGAACTGGGGCGCTGGCTCGCGAACGACTTCGGCGTCTCCGCGCGCTTCTACGATCCGCTCGTCGGCGCGGGCATCGCGGACCTGATCCAGCCGAACACGAAGCTGATCTGGACCGAGGCGCCGGGCTCCGTGTCGATGGAAGTGCCGGACCTGCGCGCGATCTGCGCGGCGGCCAGGGACAAGGGCATCCCGGTCGCGCTGGACAACACGTGGTCCGCGGGCCTCGCGCTGCGCGGCTTCGACGTCGGCGCCGACATCGTCATGCAGGCGCTGACGAAATACCAGTCGGGCGGCTCGGACGTGCTGATGGGCGCCGTGATCACGCGCGACACGGCCATCAACGACCGCATCGCGGCATCCCACATGCGCCTGGGCATGGGCGTGGGCGCGGACGATGCGTACCTCGTGCTGCGCGGCCTGGAAACGATGAAGCTGCGCTTCGACGCGCACGACGCTTCCGCGCGCAAGGTGGCCGCGTGGCTGCAAGGCCGCCCGGAAATCGCCAGGGTGCTGCACCCGGCCTTCGAGGATTGCCCGGGCCACGACGTGTGGAAACGCGATTTCACGGGCGCGGGCGGCCTGTTCTCCGTCGTGTTCGACGCGCGTTATACGGGCGAGCAGGTCGACCGGTTCGTCGAGGCCCTGGAACTGTTCGGCATCGGGTACAGCTGGGGCGGGACGCACAGTCTCGCCGTGCCGTACCGGATGCAGGGGATGCGGCGCAACTGGCCCGACACGGGCCCGCTCGTGCGCTTCAATATCGGCCTCGAAGGGACCGACGATCTCATCGCCGATATCGGGCAGGCCCTCGGCAAGCTGTGATCACACGGGCATCGCGCGGTTGTTGTTCAGGTCGAGGAACCCGCGGATGATCCGGTAGGCCATCCACACCCAGGCGCCCGCACCGACGAGCCACGCGATCGGAATCCCGATGATGGTAATGGCCAGTACCACCGCGACCACCATCCACACCAGATAAAACCAGAACGACCGGATCATCCACGTGTGGTGGCTGTACACCATCGTCCCCGCCGTATCCGGCCGGCGGATGTAGTTGACGATCAGTACCAGGATCGACAGCATGCCGAGCGAAAAGAAAAAGGTGAGCGCGTGCGCGACGTACAGGATGCGGGCAAACTGCTTGGCATCCTCGAGGCCGCGTTCGTAGACGAGTTCCTGGGCCATGGGTTCTCCGCTAATCAGAAGTAGTAACCGATATTAGCATTGAACCGATGACCGGACGATTTGGCACCGCCGCCCGTGGCGAGCGCGTTGCCGAACCCCGGCGACAGGTATGGCTCGTTCGTTGCATTTGCCACGTCGACGATGACCACCCAGCCGCCCGACGAGAACGTCACGCCCGTCACGTTCTGGTAGCTGTCGGCGTAGCCGGCGGCGGATTTGCGCAAGCGGCTCCAGTCGTTGTAGACCACGAAGTTGCTGAACGGGCCGATTGAGCCCGGCAGTTTATAGCTGACGTTCGCGATGTCGATATGTCCCCTGGCCGCGAGACGGTTCGTGAAGCCGTACGCGCCGATGATCACGCAGTCCCGGTCGCAGGCGCCATACCAGTTCCCGGCGACCGAACCGGGCCCGCTGAAGTCGTTCACGTAGCGGATGGTCTCGAGCTGGACGCCGAGCCGGCCGAATTCCGCGGACACGTGCAGCGCGCCGGCCCGGCGGTTGCCGCTCGAGAGTCCGGGGTCCGTTGCGGCCAGCCGCCCGGCCAGGAAGGAGGCACCGATCTCCGTTTTGCCTCCAGCAAATGGTACGACGTACCCCAGCCGGGCCACGAACGTGTTTTTTTCCTCGCGGCCGTAGCTCCGCATCAGATGGTTGCTGTACCGGACTGAGTCCAGTCCGTCGAGTTCCACGGCGCTGTCGGTCCAGGACAGCAGATGGCGGCCGTCCGACGGGAAGACGCCGACGTTGGCGTTCAGGTTGCCGATCTTGCGCCGGTATTGCACGCCCATCGCATACGTGTCTTCATACCCCGCATACCACGCCATCGATTCGAAGAAGTTATTCGATGCATAGGGCAGCAGGCCGAACGGCATGCGCTCCTGCCCGACGTGGAGTTCGCTCTTGTCCGCGAACCGGTAACCGGCCCACAGGTATTCGTTGAACAGCATGCTCGCGCTCTTGGCGGCGCCCGTCTGGCGGCTCGTGTAGTGGTAGAACCGTTCACGTCCCGCCGCGAGGACGCGGCCGTCGTCGTACTTGAAGCCCAGGCGGGCCGTGTCGAACTCGGGCACCCATTTGCGCTGGTCGTTCCAGCTGAGCGCTTCCACCCACATCCTGATGGCCCCGTCGAATTTCAGGGGCCCCGGTTCCGGTGCGGCCGCGCCGGACGCCGACGCCACCAGGCAGGCGCCCGCGATGACGCATTTGGTGTTCAGGTTACGCATGAATCTGTTTCCTCGAGGCGCCGCCTTCGATGTGGAATTCGCCCACCAGGGACACGAGCAGCTCCGCCTGCTGGTGCAGGCTCTCGGCCGCGGCGGCAGCTTCTTCGACCAGTGCGGCGTTCTGTTGCGTGGTCCCGTCCATCTGCGCGATGGCCTGGTTGACCTGGGCGATGCCGTTGCTTTGCTCGGCGCTGGCGGCGCTGATGTCGACGACGATGTCGGTGACGCGGCGGATGCTCGTGAGGATCTCTTCCATCGTGCGGCCCGCTTCGCCGACCAGGGTGCTGCCGGCGCCGACCTTCTCGACGGAGTCGCCGATCAGGGCCTTGATCTCCTTGGCCGCCGACGCCGAGCGCTGGGCCAGGTTGCGCACCTCGCCGGCGACGACGGCGAAGCCGCGTCCCTGTTCGCCCGCGCGTGCGGCCTCGACCGCGGCGTTCAACGCGAGGATATTGGTCTGGAAGGCGATGCCGTCGATGACGCCGATGATGTCGACGATCTTCTGCGACGAATCCTTGATCGAACCCATCGTGTCCACGACCTGCGCGACCACGGCGCTGCCGCGGGCGGCGATCTCGGACGCGCCCTGCGCCAGCTGGTTGGCCTGGCGCGCGTTGTCGGCGTTCTGCCTGACGGTCGAGGTCAGCTCCTCCATCGACGCGGCCGTTTCTTCCAGCGCGCCGGCCTGCTGCTCGGTGCGGGCGGACAGGTCGGCGTTGCCGCGGCTGATTTCCGTGCTGGCCAGCGCCACGTCGTCCGAGCTGCGGCGCACCCGCGCCAGTACGTCCTGCAGCTTGGCGACGAACTCGTTGAAGCCGCCGGCGATCTGGGCCAGCTCATCGTTGCCCTTCACGTCGAGGCGCGCGGTGAGGTCGGCGTTGCCGCCGGCCAGGCCCGCCATCGCCTTGCCCAGCACGCGCAACGGCTTCGTCAGGCGGTTCAGCACGGATACCAGCACGGCTGCCGCGGCCGCCGCGCACAGCACCGACACCACCAGCGTGTAGCTGAGCAGATCGCGCGCGTCCGCAGTCACCACGCGTTGCGGGAAGCTGAGCTTGATTGCCCACGGCGGCACGTCCGCGTGAAGGTGGACCGGTTGCAGCAGATGCAGCTGGCCGCGGCCGTCCGCGTATTCGTAGGTCGTGCCCTGGCGGATGGCCTCCAGCCCGGCGGCCGGGATGTCGTCGGCTTTCTTGCCGGTCAGCGCGGCATCCGGATTGCTGGCGTACAGGCCGCCGTTGGACACGAGCGCCAGGCGGCCGCCGTCGATCACCTTCAGCGAGCCCAGGATGTCGCCCAGCTTCGACAGGCCGAAGTCGACGCTGGCCACGCCCTGGAACGCGCCCTTCGCCATGATCGGCATGTTGATCGAAGCCATCGGCACGTCCTTGCCGTTGATCGGATACGTATGCGGTTCGGTCAGGAAGATGCGGCCCGAGCTTTTCGGGATGTCGTACCAGTCGTTGGCATGGGGCTTGTCCTGGAAGACGATCGGCTCGATGTGCACGCCGCCCGCGGCGTCGCGCGAGTAATAGGGCATGGCCCGGCCGGTGGCGTCGTACTCGGGTGCCTTGCCGGCGTACTCGGCGTCCTTGCCGTCGAGCGCATTCGGTTCCCACGTCACGGACACGCCGTTCAGGTCGCCCGTTTCCAGCAGCGTCGTCTTCTCGATGTCGCTCATCTGGGAGCGGGTCAGCGGCGCATCCGCGGCGCGGGTGGCGCGCATGGTGCGCGTCAGGCCGAGGACCGTCGTGAAGTGCGACCCCATGCGCGCCTGTACCGCGGCCGCGGCTTCGCGCGCCGTCGTGCGCGCCAGCTTCATGCTGGCCTCTTCGGCGCTGTGGCTGCTGCGGATGCCGATGACGGTCGACGTCGCGGCAAGGCTGAGGATGACCAGGACGGTCGCGGTCAGGCAGATCTTGGCGTTCAGGCTCAGGGAGCGGGCTGCGGTACGCGGGCCGTCCGGGACGGCGGGGCGCGACGAAACAGGCTTGGGCGACCGGGGCCGCAGCGTCGGGAGGGATGTCATGGAAGCACTCGGAAGGATCGGATCAGGTAAGCTCGGGGAGAAATAAATTCCGTACGGAAAATATTAGGCGTGACGAGCTCGGCCGTCTTCAAAAAGCCGGCAAATATTTACGCTGACGATCGTGATGCGGCGCGTATGCCACACTTTCGGTTGTGTTCAATAACAAACCGTAAAGCAAGCGCACGAGCGTGCGTCGTTCACCCCACGCGCGCGGCCTGCCGTACCCACGCAACGAGCCGATTCGCATCCATCGCCCCGGCCTGGCGCGCGATCTCGCGGCCGCCCTGGAACAGCGCGATGGTCGGGATGCTGCGGATGCTGTAGCGCGCCGCCAGGTCCTGCGACGCTTCCGTGTCGACCTTCAGCAGCCGCACGCGCGGCTCCAGGCGGCCGGCGGCCTGCGCGTACGCGGGCGCCATCATGCGGCAGGGACCGCACCATGCGGCCCAGAAGTCGACGAGGACGGGGATGTCGTTGCGCCCGACGTGCTTGTCGAAGCGGGCGGACGACACATCGGTCGGCTGGGCCGTGAACAGCGCCTTCGCGCATTTGCCGCAGACGGGCTGGTCGGCCAGGCGCTCGGCGGCGACGCGGTTGACGGCGTCGCAGTGCGGACAGACGATGTGCAGGGACTCGGCCATGGTGTTTCCTCCTTCGGTGATCGATATTGTATGCCCGGTGGCGCGTGCGCCGTCCGCCATGCCGTTCGGCATAGAATCGGGTGCCGGGCGGATGCCCTTCAACATGGGTCCAGATGAGCGAATTGCAATCCACGGCAGGCAAGGTATCCCGGCCCCTGATCGGCTGCGCCGGCTGGGGCCTCAACAAGGACGTGGCGGCCGACTTCCCCGTCGAGGGCAGCCACCTCGAGCGCTACGCGGCCGTGTTTCCGGCCGTCGAGATCAATTCGTCGTTCTACCGCCCGCACCAGCCGCAGACGTACGCCCGCTGGGCCGCCAGCGTGCCCGCCGCCTTCCGCTTTTCCATCAAGCTGCCGAAGGCGATCACGCACGAGGCAAAGCTGCGCGACGCCGACGAGCTGCTCGACCGGTTCGTGCGCGAAGCGGGCGAACTGGGGCCGAAACTGGGCTGCGTGCTCGTCCAGCTGCCGCCCAGCGGCGCGTTCGACGCGGACGCCGTCGCCGATTTCCTGCCGCGCCTGCGCGCACGCTTCCCCTGCATGCTCGCGCTGGAAGGACGCCATCCGACGTGGTTCGGCGAGGCCGCGACCGCGCTGCTGCGCGAGCACGGCGTCACGCGCGTGATGGCCGATCCGCCCGCCGGCCAGCCCGGCCCGCACGAACCGACGACGGTGGCGACCTACATCCGCCTGCACGGCGCGCCGCGCATCTATTACTCGGCCTATCCGCCCGCGTTCCTGCGCGAGGTCGAGCAAAGGATCGCGGCGATGGCGCGGCCCGGGGCGGACCTGTGGTGCATCTTCGATAACACGGCCGAAGGCCATTCGGTGCCGAACGCGCTGGAGGTGCTGCGCGGCGTGGACGAATCATGGTCAGCGCGACATTCCGCTTCTACGGCGAGCTGAACGACTTCCTCGCGCGCGAGCGGCGCGGACACGACTTCGCGACGCCATGCGCCCGCGCCGCCACGACCAAGCACATGATCGAGGCGCTCGGCGTGCCGCATACGGAGGTCGAGCTGGTGCTCGTGAACGGCGCACCGAGGGGGCTGGAGGACATCCTGGAAGAGGGCGACCGTGTCGCCGTCTACCCGCGCTTCACGGCCCTCGACGTGGCCGACGTGGCGCGGCTGGACCAGCGTCCGCCGGGCCGCGTGCGCTTCGTCGCGGATGCCCATCTCGGCGGCCTCGCGCGGCTGTTGAGAATGGCGGGGTTCGACACCATCTACCGCAACACGTTGAACGATGCCGAAGTCGAAGCGATCGCGGAGTCCGACGGCCGCGCCGTGCTGACGCGCGACCGCGAACTCCTGAAGCGCCGCGGCATCGCGTACGGCTGCTATGTGCGGGCGCTGAAGGCGGAGGAGCAACTGCGCGAAGTGGTCGAACGCTTCGGCCTGGCCGAGCGCATGCGCCCGTTCACGCTGTGCCTGTCGTGCAATGCGCCGCTGCGTGCCGTCGCCAAGGCGGACGTGAGGGACCGCTTGCCGCCGCGCGTGGCCGCCACGCACGACGAGTTCAGCACGTGCGACTGCTGCCACCGCGTGTTCTGGAAGGGCTCGCACTGGCAGCGCATGGCGGGCGTTTTAAATGATATACACTACGTTCCCGGACGAGCCATCCGTTGACAGCGTGAACCCATGTTGCAACAAGCATCGATACCCATCCGCACCGAATGTCCCCCCGGCGCCTGCGTCTGCGAGCGCGAGATCCTGCTGGCCGATCCGGACGCGGACCTGCGCCCACTGCGTCTCACGCGGACGGAGGAGCAGCGCCTGCTCGAGCGCATCGACGCGGTCGGCAGCTACGACGAGCTCAAACGACTGCAGGCCCGCATCCGCGCCAACCTCGGCACGGAATTGAAGATCGCGCCTGGCCCGAACGAGGTGCGCACGCTGCGCGGCATCCTCATCGTGCTGGAAGACCGGCCCGGCCTGTGCAAGAAGGTGCGCCAGTCGGTGCCGGCGGCGGTGCGCAAGGTGCTGGAGCGCCATCCCGAAATCACGTATGCGATCCTCGACGCGCACGACCTGTTCGGGGCGCAGGGGACTTAGTCGAAGTCCTCGGCGAGGTTCTTCCAGCCGCGGCTCTTGGCGAACGGCGCGAATTCCTCGGGTGCCTCGAGCACGACGAGACGGCTTTCCTGCAGGCCCGGATCGCTGTGACCGAAGTCCGGTCCCTTGTACCCGACGGCGCGCAGCCGGTCGATGATGGCGCGCACGAGGACGGGATCCTTGTAGGCGCCCGGTTCGAGCCGGTTCTTGAATTCCACGTACACGTCGATGATCCCGTAGCCCTCGTCGAAGATGCGGATCGCTTTCACGTCGAGGGTACGGCCGTTGCCGTCCTTGGCCTGGAACGGGCCGGACAGCTCGATGTCGGAATCGGTAGTCATGGCGCCAAGGATACCACTTCGGTACGCGTCAGCACGTACGCGATCTCGGAATCGCCGACGGGTTCGCGGCGCCAGCCCCGGGCCGCGTAGAAACGGTCCGCGCGTGTATCGGCGCCGGTCGTCAGGCGGATGCGTTCGTGGCCCTGCTGGAACAGCGAGTCCGTTGCCAGGTCGAGCAGTGCCTTGCCGAGCCCCCGTCCTTCGTGGCCGGGCTGCACGAACAGCGCCCAGATGGAGGCGTTGACGTTGTCGGCGTAGCTGAACCCGACGACCGCGCCATCCGATTCCGCCACCCAGCCGCGGCCCGACCGTTCCAGGAATTCCTCGTACATCGCGGCGGTGATCCGCGTGGGGTCGCGCAAGACGTTTTCGGTGACGGCCAGGCGGATGCGCGACATGGCGGGGATGTCGGCGTGGGTTGCGCGTCTCAACAGCAAATCAGCGGCGTGTGGCATCAGGTGTGAACGGTGAAAGGACTCGGGTGCCCGGATAGTCGGCCCGATCCGGATACTGCCCGCGATGATAGCAGTTCCAATAGCTCGTCACGCGCCGCGACAGGGTAGCGAGTAAGGCATGAGCCACGTATCGTGGTCGTCGAGAATCTGCTTGAGGGATGCCTGGCGCACGTAGCCATCGTAGTGCCGCGTTCCCAGGCAGGCGAGAATGCGGCGATCGACGCCGTGCGCGTGTTGCAACGCGCGGCGCAGTCGCTCAGGGTCGTAGTAGAGCCGGTACGGAATGTGCACGGCTTCGCCATCCACGTTGACGTTGAAAGCGCCACGCGGCGGGGCGCTTGCCTCGTGGGCGACCGTCGCAACAGTCGCGCGCACGGTGGAACGCAACCTCGACGGAAATGCGAAGGATTCGTCGGCCGGCGCGATCACTTCACGAAGTAGCCGGACACCTTCCAGCTGCCATCCCGCTCGCGCACCGGCACCACGGTCTCCACCGCATGCGCCTTGTGCTCGAACTGCGTGTCGTACTGGATCACGACGTATTCGCCGTCCGGCGCACCCGGCAGCGAACGCTTGTATTCCGACGAGAGCATCGTGCGCGACGTGACGGCGCCGAGCGGTTGGCGCACCTGCCTGAGCGCCGCCGACCAGTCGGCCTTCGTTTCCGCAGCCTGGAACGTGGACGCGGCCTGGTCCCACGTGGCGGCGCCGTCGCCGGCGTCGGCGGGGACGAGCCAGCGGTTGGCGGCGTCGGCCGCCTTGCGCACGGCATCCTGCTCTTGCGCGTGTGCGCAGGGTGCCGCGAACGTGGCGGCCAGTACGAACAGTGCGGCAAGCTGTTTCATCGCGACTCCCGGCTGTGAGGAAGCGACAGCGTGCCGCACGTGGCGGGTGATGTCAACCGGTTGACTGGCCACGCATGGGCACGCGCTCAATCCTGGCTGAGCAGCGCCGACACATACAGCAGCAACCGGTCCTCCGCCCGCGCGAGCAGCAGGCCGGTCAATTCCTCGACCCGGCGCAGCCGGTAATCCAGGGTGTTGCGGTGGATGTGCAGCGCGGCGGCGGTGGCGGCCGCGCTTTCGTTGTGGGCGAACCAGGCGTCCAGCGTGCGCCGCAGCGTGGCGCCGCTGCGGTCGCGGGCCAGGCGCGCGACCGGCTGGCGCAGCTGGGCCGCCTGCCAGCCGGCGTCCAGGCCCGACAGGAGTACCGGCAGCGCGAGGTCGTAATGGCTCCATGCGGTACGATCCGGGGCGCGCCGGCGTCCGATGCGCGCGGCCGTGCGTGCGCTCTGCCACGACACGGCCGCGGCGTCGACGCCGCGCGCGGCGAGGCCCC
>CBIHRX010000136.1:0-17082 GCA_966212555.1 uncultured Massilia sp. | reverse complement strand
CTCGGCCAGGCGTACGAGGCGGCCGGCGAGCGCGACGCGGCCATCGCGAATTACCGGCAGGCACTGGCGCTGGAGCCGGGTCAGGCGCATGCGCGCGAGCGGCTGGGGGCGCTGGGCGTCGCGGTGGCGCAATGAGACACGCCATCGCCGCCGCGCTGCTCGTTCCCCTCTCTGCAGGCGCCAACGACGGCATCGGTGTGGTTGCTGCCGGCGGTATCGTGTTCAAGAAGACCGATGCCATCGCCATGAAAAAGGAAGTGCTCACCGTCGGTTACCGGCGCATCGCCGTCGACTACGAATTCGTGAACGAATCGGGCGCCGACGTGGAAGAGACCATCATTTTCCCGATGCCCGCCTATCCGGCTTCCGTCCAGGTCAGCGATACGTACTACGGCCAGCCCAACGGCTTTGCCGTCGCCGTGGACGGCAAGCCCGTGCAGACGCGTACCGTGCTGGCCGCGTTGCACGACGGCGTCGACGTGACGGCGCAACTGCGCAAGGCGGGCCTGAGCGATGCGCAGATCGCCTACGCGTCGCTCTTCAGCGACCGGGTCAAGGTGCCGCCCCTCAGCGAGCAGCAACGCCGGCAACTGGCCAGGCTGGGCCTGTTCGGCGACGAGCGCACGGGCGAACCGGACGCGCTGTGGGACGTGCAGTTCAATTACGTCTGGCAGCAACGCTTCCCGGCCAACAAAATCGTGCGCGTACACCACACGTACCGGCCCCTGATCGGCACCGGTCCCGGCGAATGGGTGCTGGATGCCGACGAAGCGAAACGCTACTGCGCCGATCCCGCCTTCCTCAAGAGCTGGAACAGGCTGGCGGCACGCCACGGCAACGAGGCAGGCAGGTACCTGCCCGCCGCGAAAGTGGCCTACATCCTCAAGACTGGCAATACCTGGAAACGCGGCATCGAGGATTTCACGCTCAACGTCGTCAAGAGCGATCCGGCGGAACTCGTCAGCCTGTGCTTTCCCGGCACATTCAAGAAGGTCGACGCGACAACCTACCAGGTCAGGCTGAAGAACTTCCAGCCGACCAGCGATCTGGACGTCTATTTCGGCAACCTCGACGACGCCGGCGCGAGCGAGGCCGAGATGCCCCGGCTGAACAAATAAATCGGAGGTTCTTCATGAAGCGAGTCACTGGCATCGGCGGCATCTTCTTCCAGGCAAACGACCCGGCCGCGCTGGGCGCCTGGTACAAGCGCCACCTGGGCATCGACGTCCAGCCGTGGGGCGGCGCGGCGTTCGACTGGAAGGATCCGTCCGGCACGACCGCGTGGTCCGTGTTCCCCGCGGACAGCGACCAGTTCGCGCCGAGCCGGGCCCCCTTCATGATCAATTACCGGGTCCACGACCTTGCCGCCCTGCTGCAGGCCTTGCGTGACGAAGGCTGCAACGTGCTGGACAGGACAGAGGACGGCGAGTACGGCAAGTTCGGCTGGGTCATCGATCCGGAGGGTAACAAGGTCGAGCTGTGGGAACCGCCGGCTTGATTTTTTAATTTTCAGAAACAGGTCACATGCCCCTCTCCAATTACCTCGACGCCGTTCCGCAACTTGACGAGCGCGTGTACGTGCACGACTCGGCGCAAGTCATCGGCAGCGTCCGCCTCGGCGCGGACAGCTCGATCTGGTGCAACGCCGTCCTGCGCGGCGACGTTAACGACATCGTCATCGGCCGCTGCACCAACATCCAGGACCTGACGATGGGTCACGTCTCGCACAAGACGCCCGCGAAACCGGACGGCTCGCCGCTCGTCATCGGCGACTACGTCACCATCGGCCACGCCGTCATCCTGCACGGCAGCCGGATCGGGAACGAATGCCTCATCGGCATGGGCACCATCGTGATGGACGACGTGGTCGTCGAAGACCGCGTCATGGTCGGCGCCGGCAGCCTCGTCCCGCCGGGCAAGACGCTGGAAAGCGGCTTCCTGTACGTGGGCCGGCCCGTCGTCAAGGTGCGGGCGCTGACCGAGGCCGAGATCGCGTACCTGCGCTACTCGGCCGAGCACTATGTGCGCGTCAAGGACAATTATCTGAAAGGGCCGGCACGATAGGCGGCGCGATGCACACCCGGTCGCGCCCCTCGTGCTTGGCCTGGTACAGCGCGGCGTCCGCCGCAGCCACCAGTCGCGCCGGCGCGAGACCGGCGCCCGGCGTGACGGACGCCACGCCGATGCTCACCGTGACCGTGCGCGGCGGCTCGATGCCCGGCACCGGATGCCCGCCCAGCGCCGCCCGGATGCGCTCCGCCACGACGGCGGCGCCGCTCGTGTCGATGCCCGGCAGGATGACGGCGAACTCTTCGCCGCCGTAGCGGGCCGCGACGTCGCCCTCGCGCAAGCTGGCGCCGCCGATCACGCCCGCCACCGTGCGCAGGCAGGTGTCGCCCACCTGGTGGCCATAGGTGTCGTTGAATTTCTTGAAGAAGTCGACGTCGATCAGCAGCAGCGACAACTGGGCCAGCCTGCCGTCCTCGAGTCCGGGCGCCTGCGCCAGCCGGCCCAGGCGCTGCCATTCATGCTGCAGGCTCTCGTCGAAATGGCGGCGGTTCGCGAGTCCCGTCAAGCCATCCTGGCGCGCCGCCATTTCCAGCATGCGGCGCGCCTCTTTCAAGCGGGCCGTCATGTGCGCCAGCGCGGCCAGCAACTGGCCCGGTTCGTCGGGATGGTGCTCGACCGGCTGGTCGTCGAGATCGCCGTTGGCGACGCGCCGGGCGGCATCGACCGCATCCGTCAACGGCCGGACGATGCTCTGCGTGAGCAGCCAGGCGATGACGCCGGCGAGCGCCAGCACGACGGCCGTGCCGGCCACGAGCGCGCGATTGGCCGCGCTCGACGCATCGTGGAATTCTTCCAGGTGCAGCCGGATCTGGGTATTTTGCAACTCGTTCAGGTGATTCAATAATTCGATATTGATCTGCTGCGGCGGCGTGGCCTTTTCGGCAAGAACACGCCCGGCCTGGCCCGGATTGAATGCCTGCACCCATTCGTCCGCTTCCGCCAATACCGATTGAATCTCGCCATCGCGTACCTGCAATTTCCGGATGATTTCCGTTTCGGGCCGGCTTAATGGCAGTTTCTTTAATTGCGATTGGGCTGTTTCGTAATTCCGCTGCTCATTCAGGATCTGCACCATATCCTTGAATGGCGTATCGACGTCTGTATCGTGCGGAAATGCAATATCGTGGGCAAGCAAGCCCTGGACGATGATGCCTTGCCGCATCGCCGTGATGAGTACCGATTTTTCGTTGGCCAGGCTCACCGCCTTGTCCACGGCGCGCCGCGGCCCGCTCGGCAGCACGAGGCTCATCACCGTGACGACGACCATCAGCAGCAGCAACGACGCAAAGCCGAGCGCCAGTCGATAACCGATCCTGAAATGCCGTAAGCCTGTCGTGCGCATCATCGATTAGATTATTGCCTGTTATTCATTTGTGCTCTTTTCACAATCGCGCGGCACGTAAATGCTACACATAACATACGGATCGATCCTATGCGATTGATTTCCGTTTGGCAATAATATACGCTACTCCCCCACCCCGGGCAATCCACGTTTGGATATTGTCGTCGTCATATAAAAACTTCTGTTCGTTTATTCCGTGAAGAAAAAATCACGCCGCCTGCTTATCGGTTTATTTTTCGGCATTTCCATTCCCGCAATCGCGGCCCAGCCGTCTCCCGGCAAGACCGTCGACGTGCGGCACTGGTGGATGGGCATTGCCGATGACGCCGCACTCAAGGTGTACAAGGACAAGCTGGCGGAAGACGGCATCGCCTGGCACGACAGCGGCGTCAACGGCGAGCAGGGGAAGCCGCTGGGCGAGCGGATCCGCAACGCCAACGGCACGACGCCGGACGCCCTGCTGCTGAACGCGAACGCGATCAAGAAGAGCGCCCCGTCCGGCCTGTTGCTGCCATTCGACGCGCTGGCGGCCAGGGAAGGCTGGAACGATGCCGTGCCCGCGGCGATCCAGCGTTTCGCCCGGCCGAACGGCCACTGGATTGCGTTGCCGACGGAAATCCACCGCGTCAACTGGCTCTGGATTAACAAAAAGATCTTCGACGAATTGAAACTGGCGCCGCCGGCGAGCTTCGACGACATGGTCCGGGCCGCGCAAACCATCCGTGCGGCCGGCTATCTCCCACTCGCGCACGGCGGCGAGGATTGGCAGGACACGCTGCTGTTCGAAAACGCCGTGCTGTCGGCCGGGGGGCCGGCGTTCTACCGGCAAGCGCTCGTCGAGTTCGACCAGCGTGCCTTGCGCAGCAAGACGATGGAGCGCGCGTTTGCCCAGCTGGACGCGCTGCGCGGCATGGTCGACAAGCACGCCCACGCGCGCGCGTGGTACGACGCCGCCCACATGTTCATCCGCAACAAGGCCGCGATGCAGGTCATGGGCGACTGGGTGAAGTCGGAATACCTGCTGCGCGGCTCGAAGGCGAATGTCGATTTCCAGTGCGTGCCCTACCCGGGCACGGCGGGCACGTTCGTCCACGTGACGGACTTTTTCGGACTCGTCAACAAGAAAGGCAACGCCAACGTCGACGTGCAGATGCGTTTCGCCCGCACGGTCATGGACCGGAACGTGCAGGAAGGTTTCAGCCTCGTGAAGGGATCGATCCCGGTCCGCACCGACGCGACGCTGGCCCGCATGGACCCGTGCGCCCGCGTCGCCCATGCGGACCTGGTCGAAGCGGACAAGCGCCGCACGCTCATCAGCAGCGCCCGCCAGGAAATCGATAACCGCGCCTATCCCGTCCTGATGAAGGTGGCGCAGCAGTTCATGGAATCGAAGCAGACGCCCCAGGAGGGCGCCCAGGCCCTGGCGAACGCGCTCAAGGCCTATACGGCGTCGCCGCGCCGCTAAGGCTGCCCAGCGGCAACCGTGCGCCCGCCGCCTCGTCCGCCCTGTAGCGTGTCCGCCTGACGACGCAACGACAAGGACGCATGGTGAACGCACGCTACCGACCGATCACGCGCCTGGGCCTCGGCGGCACCGGGCTGGGCGACATGTACCACGCGACGAGCGACGCGGCCGCGCATGCGACCGTCGACGCCGCCTGGGATGCGGGCATCCGCTACTTCGACACGGCCCCGCACTACGGCGCGGGCCTGTCCGAGCACCGCTTCGGCCAGGCGCTGCGGCGGCGGCCGCGCGACGAGTACACGCTGTCGACCAAGGTCGGGCGCCTGCTCGTGCCGCACCATCCGGGCGAGATCCAGGCGCCGTTCGTCGGCGCGCTGCCGTTCAGGCGCGTGCTCGACTACACGGCCGACGGCGTACGCCGCGCCGTCGAGGACAGCCTGCAGCGGCTGGCGCTGGGCCATGTGGACATCGTCTACGTGCATGATCTGTCGCCCGACCTGCTCGGGCATCGGTTCGAACATCACTTCCGCATCGCGGCCGGTCCCGGCGGCGCATTCGAGGGCATGGCGAAACTGCGCGAGGAAGGCACGATCAAGGCCTGGGGCCTCGGCGTGAACACGGTCGAGCCCTGCCTGCGCGCGCTGCGGCAGTCCGATCCGGACGTCTTCCTGCTGGCCGGCCGCTACACGCTGATGGAGACGACGCCGCTCGCCGAGTTCTTTCCGCTGTGTGCCGAACGCGGCGCGCACGTCGTGCTGGGCGGGCCGTTCAATTCCGGTTTCCTCGCGGGCGGCGAACACTACGACTACCGGCCCGCCACCGCGGACCAGCACACCCACCGCGACCGGCTGCGCCAGGTGGCGGCGCGGCACGGCGTCGACCTGGCCGCGGCCGCGCTGCAATTCGGCCTCGCGCATCCGGTCGTCGCCGCGACGATACCCGGCGCCAGCAGCCCGGAACACCTGCGGCGTAACGCGACGCTGATGCACGTCGAGATTCCGGGCGCGTTCTGGGACGACTTGCGGGCGGAGGGACTGGTGCCGGCGGAGGCGCCGCTGCCGGCGCGCAAGCCGGTCCTGTGAAGCGGGAACGTCGACATCTGCAAAATAATCAGTAAGCGGACAATTTCACACCGTGCTTACGCTGCTGGATTTTCAACGCGAAGAAGACCATCAAGAACCGTGAGCGAGCTTGGGGGAAAACCAACCATTTGCTTCCAACGGTTGTGGAATTCCCTGATCTGCACGGACGCATAAATTCCTGCTTTGGTATAGGGTTCGTCCTCGATAAAGTCGCGGGCTGCTTCCAACGAAGGAAAATCAAGAACCAACAGACTGCCGACTACAGTCTCATGGTCGTCCGCAAATAAAGGTCCCGCAAACGCCATATTTGCAGCGAATCGTGAAAGATAGGCGCGATGAGCGCCCAACAGTTCGGTGCGCCGCTCCGTGGTGCAGGCATTGTCCAAATTATAAAAACTAAAAAGCATTTGCGCGTCCTTCAAGTCGGTTGCGGAAAAATATTTCGCGCATGTGTCTCGATTGTTTTCATACCGGAGAACAAGCCGACGGCAGAAACCGCCGCCAGTACGGCGATACCGTATGCCACGCCGTGTTCCGGGCGCATGTCGATGATCCAGCCGATCAAGGGTTGCAACAACGCCGTCGCCAGAAACATGCCGGTGTTTGCCACGCCGATCGCCATGCCAGCCGACTCAGGTGGGTTGACTTCCTTTGCCAACGCCCAAATGAGCGTATAGCTTGTCGATCCGATTCCCTGTATGGCGAACACCGCGAAGCTGAACCAGGGATGACGCATTGCACCCATGAACATCGGCACCCACATCAGTACATATAACGTTCCCAATCCAAGCAACAGGGACTTCCTGTTCGCGAACTTGTCCGACAGCCGACCAACGAAAATGGCGCTGACCGCATGGCAGACCAGCATCACGAGAACATGGGCTGATGCCACGTCTTTCGTCAGGCCATACGTTTTTGTGAGAAAGGGTGTCGCCCAAAGGCTGGTGAAAGTGAAGAACGTTCCACAGATGCCAAAACCGACCCAAAAGCATGGCCAGGTCGCGGAATTCGCCATCACTGTATGCAACTGTTTTGACCACGAGGTATTGGGCGCACGCCTCGCCACCGGAGGCAAGCCCGTGATGTCGCTTGTGAATCCGATGTCGGACGGCGTGTCGCGTACAAATAGCCAGATCACAGCGCCGAGAGACAAGCTTGCTACGCCGGTCGCCGCGATGATGATTCTCCAGTCGACATGATTGGACAGCACGGTGAGCGGATATGTCGACAAGATCGAGCCGAAATTTCCGAACAGGATAGTCAATCCACTCAGCGTCGCAAATTGTCGTGGCGCGAACCACGAGGCATTGAGCTTAAGCAGGGCAACAAAGGGCACGGCGACGCCTGTCCCGATCAGCGCCCGGCCTGCGCCTGCCATTGGTATGGTGGTCGCAGTCGCGAAAATGGCGCTGCCGATGGCCGCAGTGACACAGCCAAGAACCAGAATTTTTCGCGGTCCAATCGTATCGGCAATAATACCGGTTGGGATTTGCATCGCTGTGACCATTACGAAATACATTGCCGCGATGAAACCAAGTTCAGTCGATGATGCCGAAAAGTCCTGCTGCAGATGAGTGCCCAGTGCAACTGGCGCGACACGATGAAAGAAGGACATCATGTATGCGACGATTACAAGCCCGAAGATCATCCATTGCGTACGTGCAAATTTCCCATACTGCGGCGTAACAGCGCTTTTTCTTTGTTGTGAAGCCATAGATTTCCCACTGCTGGGTATTGACATGGCGAAGCATAGATGCGTCTTTCCCTGCCCAACAAGCGATTTATTTTTACCGGATATGTTAAGTTTTTCTGAACTCTCTGACACCAACACGTTCGGAATCCGCAAAATCGAAAAAAAGATTGGTTCAAAATTTAATACGCAGCAGCATTCGGTCGCCCTGTTATCAGGAGGTCTATTGACTGTCTTATCAATGCTGAGTCTTCACACCAATTTCGTATCGCTGTCGGCACAAAAGGCCCTGGACCGTACCCAGAGCTGGCTGTCGACCGCGATGACGCGCCTGTCGACCGGGTACCGCATCAACTCGGCGCGCGACGACGCCGCCGGCCTGCAGATCGCCAGCCGCCTGAAGGCCCAGAGCAGCGGCATGGCGGTCGCCATGCGCAACACGCAGAACTCGATCTCGCTGCTGCAGACCGCCGATGGCGCGCTGCACGAAGTCAACGAGATCCTGATCCGCATGAAGGACCTGGCCACCCAGGCTGCCGACGGCTCGTCGTCGAGCGCAGACAAGGATGCCCTGCAGTCGGAGTACGATGCGCTGACGGACGAGCTGTCGAACATCTTCAGCAACACGCGCTTCGGCGGCACCACGCTGCTGAACACCTCGGCGACGACAGGCGGAAAACTCAAGGATCCGACGGGTCTCAGGTTCCAGATCGGCGCGGACAGTTCAGAGACCATGCACGCCGATTTCGCGTCCGACCTGGCCGCTGTCGACAGCCGGCTGCAAGCCGCCACGACCAGCAATGTCACCTCGCTCGACGGCAGCGGCAATACCGTGGTCACCAATGTCACCCGTTTCGCGGGCGACAGCTCGACCCTCAACGCGACGCCGGGCCATACGCTCGCCGACATCGTCGTCCCCACAGTCAACCACGTTCCCGACGGCTTCGGCGGCACGATCACGATCCACGGCACGATGACGCTCACCGCCGACACCGCGTCGGCCATCCGGAACCTGAACGACACCATCGACGCCGTGTCGACGCTGCGTTCGAAGCTGGGCGCGATCTCGAACCGCCTCGACCACGTCTACAACAACCTGGCGAACATCTCGGCCAATACGCAGGCCGCCACCGGCCGCATCATGGACGTCGATATCGCGTCGGAATCGTCGACCATGACGGCCAACCAGATGCTGATGCAGTCCGGCACCGCGATGCTGAAGCAGACCAGCAGCATGGCGTCGATGGTCATGGCGCTGCTGCAGGCGTAATCAGTCCGGCGGCAGACACCCGTACATCCGCGGCCCTTCCCTGTCGCCATTCCAGATCTGGTGGACGACGGCACTGCCGTCATGCTGGCGCGCGAGGCAGAACCGGGCCTCGTAGCTGGACGCGGCGCGGCCCTTGCCCGGCCGCGCCTCGATGCGCAGGCTGTAGATCCGCCCCGGGGCCAGGGGCGCGGGCGACGTGCGCGGCAGCGACGCCACCCTGCCGCCATACGGCACGCACATGCCGAACGTGAGGGGGAACGTGCGCTCCTTCGGCATCGACATCTTCCACACGGGGCGTGCGCCTTCCCATACGACGATCGATTGAAACTCCGGCGTGCCCAGGCGTTCCTCGCGCGGGGTGATGGTGAAGCACGGGCCGCCGCGCGGGCCTTCACGCACCTCGGCCTCGCCGACACGGGCGTACGCCGGCGCGGCCAGCAGGCAGGCGCACAGCAGCATGGGGATGCGACGGGCAGCGGACATGAGGACCTCGACAGGAACGCCAGGCGAAAGCCTACGACGGCACCACTGTCAGATTTTGAGGCTGCGCAAGCTCAGGCAGAGACGGACGTTACCATCCGCGCGAAGCGGCGCGCACCGCCGCGCGGCAGGTTGTCCGGGTCGCGCGGATCGGCGAGGAAACGGGCCAGCACCTGTTCGTACAGGGCCAGCTGGTGCGCATAGCGGCGCTGGCGCATGATGCGCGGGTTGCGCATGTATTTCAGCGCAAAATAATCCGCGAGCAAGTCGCCCTGGGCTTCCATGTTGTAGTCGGACAGCAGCGCGTCGGGACGCAGTTCGTAGCGGTACGACAGGCCGATGCGGAAAGCGCCGCGTAGCCGGACCGGGTAGCCCAGCTGGTGCTGCCACACGTGCACCATCTCGTGCATGAACCAGTGGATCGTGTGCGGATCGCCCGCGGCGTAGTCGGGCAGGAAACAGGAGGGATGAAAATAGATGCTGCCGTTGGGCGTCATGGCGCAGTTTTTCGGCTGCACCAGCGGCAGGTAGCGGCGCCCGTGCACGCGCACGCGCGAGACATCGATGGCGCCGCCGAACAGCAGCGACGCCATGTGCGTCTCGGCCGGGGTCAGGCCCCGGACCAGGCGCCGTTGCATCTGAAAGCTCAGGCAGCCTTCAGCGCGGCAGCGGCTTTCGCCAGGTCGGTGATCAGGTCCCAGTCGCCGGCCTTCATCGCGTCCGCCGGGGTCAGCCAGGAGCCGCCCACGCACGCGACGTTCTTCAGCGCGAGGAATTGCGGCGCCGTCTCGATCGAGATGCCGCCCGTCGGGCAGAAGGTCACGTCCGGCAGCGGGCCGCCGATGCCCTTCAGCATGCCGACGCCGCCCGCCGGCACGGCCGGGAACAGTTTCAGCTGCTTGAAGCCGGCTTCGCGCGCGACCATCACTTCGGACGGGGTCATGCAGCCCGGCAGCAGCGGCAGGCCGCTTTTCTTCGCCGCCTCGATCAGCGCCGGGGTCAGGCCCGGCGACACGCCGAACACGGCGCCCGCATCGCGCGACGCGGCGAATTCTTCCGGCTGCGTCAGCGTACCGACGCCGACGATCGCGCCTTCCACCTGGGCCATCGCGCGGATCGCGTCCAGGCCGTGCTTCGTGCGCAGCGTGACTTCGAGCACGCGGATGCCGCCGGCGACCAGCGCCTTGGCCAGGGGCACGGCATGGTCCGGGTCGTCGATCGCGATCACGGGGATCACGACGGCGGATTTCATGATGTCCAGCAGGGTCATATCGTTACTCATCGTTGTGCTCACTTTGCTTATTTCGATTTGCGGAACAGGAAGTCTTCATCGGAACCCGGCATGATCTCGCCGCTGTCGGTGCCTTCGTGCAGGGGCACGGTCGTGTCGATCGGCGACGGCAGCGGGAAGTGGGCGGCGCCCTCTTCGGCCGCGCTGACGGATTTGCGGAACACGTCGAACAACTCGCGGCCCATGCCGATGTGGCTGGAACTCAGGTCGGCGGTCGCCATCTTGCGCGATGCCCACACGTCGGCCGGCACCAGCGCTTCCAGCGTGCCCTGCGTCGCGTCGACGCGGATGATGTCGCCGTCGCGCACGAGGCCCAGCGGACCGCCGGCCAGGATTTCCGGCGACACGTGGATCGCGGCCGGCACTTTACCGGATGCGCCCGACATGCGGCCGTCGGTGACCATCGCGACGTGGTAGCCGGAATCCTGCAGGTTGGCCAGTGCCGGCGTCAGCGCGTGCAGTTCCGGCATGCCGTTGGCGCGCGGGCCCTGGAAGCGGATCACGGCCACGAAGTCGCGGTTCAGCTTGCCGGCCTTGTAGGCGTGCATGAAATCTTCCTGCGAATCGAACGTCAGCGCCGGTGCCTCGACGATGTGGTGTTCCTTCTTGACGGCCGAGATCTTCATCACGGCGCGGCCCAGGTTGCCCTGCACGAGGATCAGGCCGCCGTTGTCGCTGAACGGGTTCGTATGCTTGCGCAGCACCGATTCGTCGCCGCTCTGCTCCGGCAGGTCGCGCCAGACGACCTTGTCGCCGTCCAGGAACGGTTCCTTGCAGTGGTTGCGCAGGCCGCGGCCCAGGATGGTGTTGACGTCGTCGTGCACGAGGCCGGCGTCCAGCAGTTCGCGGATGACGAAGGTCGGGCCGCCGGCGGCCTGGAAGTAGTTCACGTCGGCGTCGCCGTTCGGGTACACGCGCGTCAGCAGCGGCACCACTTTCGACAGCTCGTCGAAGTCGTTCCAGTCGATCACGATGCCGGCCGCGCGCGCGATCGCGACGAGGTGCAGCGTGTGGTTCGTGGAACCGCCCGTCGCGTGCAGCGCGGCGATGGCGTTGACGATGCACTTTTCGTCGACGATGTGGCCGATCGGCATGTACTCGCCGCCCTGCTGCGAGATCTTGACCGCATGCTGGGCCGCGGCGCGGGTCAGCGCCTCGCGCAGCGGCGTATCCGGGTGGACGAAGGCGGCGCCCGGCAGGTGCAGGCCCATCATCTCCATCAGCATCTGGTTGCTGTTAGCGGTACCGTAGAAGGTACACGTACCGGCGCTGTGGTAGGCCTTGGCCTCGCCTTCCAGCAGTTCTTCGCGCGTGGCTTCGCCCTTCGCGTAGCGCTGGCGCACGGCGGCCTTTTCCTTGTTCGAGATACCGGTCGCCATCGGGCCGCCCGGCACGAAGATGCCCGGGATGTGGCCGAAGTGCAGCGCGCCGATCAGCAGGCCCGGCACGATCTTGTCGCAGATGCCCAGGTACAGGCTGGCGTCGAACATGTTGTGCGACAGCGCGATGGCGGTCGACATGGCGATGGTGTCGCGCGAGAACAGCGACAGTTCCATGCCCGGCTGGCCCTGCGTGACGCCGTCGCACATGGCGGGCACGCCGCCGGCGAACTGCGCCACGGCGCCGACTTCACGCACGGCGTCCTTGATGACCTTGGGGTAGGCTTCGTACGGCTGGTGCGCCGACAGCATGTCGTTGTAGGAGGAGACGATCGCAACCGACGGCTGCTTGGCTTCGCGCAGCTTGAGCTTGTCGTTGGCCGGGAACGCCGCGAAACCGTGTGCCAGGTTCGTGCACGCGAGCACGCTGCGCTGCACGCCCTTGACGCGCGCGGCGTCGAGATGCGCGAGATACGCCTGGCGCGAAGGCCGGCTACGCTTGATGATCCGGTTGGTGACCTGTTCTACTACGGGGTGCAGCGCCATGATCTGTTCCTTGTGAATTAGATTTCTGAAATTTTACTACGAAATGCGGATTCCCGCTCACTAATCAATGAGCGAAGGAAGGTGAACACGGGAGACTCGCGCTGTGCGGCGAATTTGTGTAGTGAATTTACGCCTGCTTCCTGTATGATTCGCTAACCTGCACAAAATGACATCATACCGTCCATCACCATGCGCCAACCACCCCTGACCAGCACCACCAGTTACCAGGCCCTCCAGTCCCACGCCCAGGACGCCCAGCAATGGCAGATGCGCGACCTGTTCGCGCAAGACCCGCAGCGCTTCGAGCGACTCTCCACCGAAGCGGCCGGGCTGTTCCTAGACTATTCAAAAAACCGCCTGGACGGGCGCACGCTTGCACTGCTGGCAAACCTGGCGCGCGAGCGTGGCGTCGAGCAGCTGCGCGATGCCATGTTCGCCGGCGACAAGATCAACCTGACGGAACAACGCGCCGTCCTGCACACCGCCCTGCGCGCGCCGAAGGACAAGCAGATCACGGTCGATGGCCAGGACATCACGGCCGACGTGCACGCCGTGCTCGCCCGCGTGAAAACGTTCAGCGACGCCGTGCGCAACGGCCAGTGGCGCGGCCACACGGGCAAGGAAATCACGGACATCGTCAACATCGGCATCGGCGGCTCCGACCTCGGCCCGAAGATGGTCTGCCTGGCGCTGCGCCAGTTCGCGCATCCGCGCCTGACCATGCACTTCGTCTCCAACGTCGACGGCCACGACATGGACGCCGCGCTGTCGCGCGTGAATCCGGAAACGACGCTGTTCATCATCGCCTCCAAGACATTCACGACGGCCGAGACCATGATGAACGCGAACACCGCGCGCAGCTGGTTCCTCCGGCATGCGGGCGAGGATGCGCTCGCGAAGCATTTCGTGGCGGTGTCGACCAACGTCGAGGCGATCAAGAAGTTCGGCATCGACCCGGACAACATGTTCCCGTTCTGGGACTGGGTGGGCGGCCGCTATTCCGTCTGGTCGGCCATCGGCCTGCCGGTCGCGCTGTGCGTCGGCTACGGCTATTTCGCCGACTTCCTCGCGGGCGCGCACGCGCTGGACGAGCACTTCCGCACCGCGCCCATCGAGCAGAACCTGCCGATGATCCTGGCCCTCGTCGGCTTCTGGAACCGCGAATTCCTCGGCTGCCCGTCGGTCTCGATCGCCCCGTACCACCAGGACCTGAACCGCTTCCCCGCGTACCTGCAGCAGCTCGACATGGAAAGCAACGGCAAGCGCGTCACGCGCGCCGGCGACTTCATCACGGATTACGCGACCGGCCCGGTGATCTGGGGCGACGTGGGCACGAACGGCCAGCACGCCTACTTCCAGCTGCTGCACCAGGGCACGGACGTCACGCCGATCGACTTCATCGCCGCGCTGCGTCCGGCGCACGAATTCCAGAACCACCACGCGGCGCTGCTCGCGAACTGCTTCGCGCAATCGGAAGCCTTCATGAAGGGCAAGACGGCGGACGAGGTGCGCCAGGATCTCGCCGGACAAGACGCCGCCGAGATCGAGCGCCTGGTCCCGCACAAGACCTTCCCGGGCAACCGTCCGAGCAACACGATCCTGATGGAATACCTGACCCCGGCGACGCTGGGCGCCCTGATCGCGCTGTACGAGCACAAGGTGTTCGTGCAGGGCGCGCTGTGGGACGTCAACAGCTTCGACCAGTGGGGCGTGGAACTGGGCAAGGTGCTGGCCAAGAAGATCGAGGCGGAACTGAACGGCGCGGCGCAACCGGCGCAGCACGACGGTTCGACCAACGGCCTGATCGCCCGCGCCAAGGCCGCTGTCTGAGGAGCGTTCCATGAAGACCGAAAAATTCCACATCGTGCATGACGAACGGATGCTGGTCGGCGAATCGGCCGTCTGGCATGCGGTCGAATCCGCGCTGTACTGGGTCGACATCGACGGCAAGTCGGTGCACCGCCTGCATCCGTCGAGCGGCAAGTATTCGCGCTGGAACACGGCGACGGAGCCGTCCGCCATCGCCGTCGACCAGGACAACAATCTCGTGCTGGCCACGCGCGCCGGTTTCGTCTACCTGAACACGACGACGGGCGACATCGACGACATCGTGGCCGCGCCGTACGACACGTCCATCGTCCGCTTCAACGACGGCCGCACGGACCCGGCGGGCCGCTTCTGGGTCGGCACGATGTACGAGCCGCGCGACCAGCAGAAGGCCGAGATGTACGTGCTGGACAAGGGCGAGCTGCGCCTGGCCTGGGCCGGCGGCATGACGAACTCGAACGGCCTGTCGTTCAGCCCGGACGGCAGGACGATGTACCACTCGGACACGACGAGCCACCGCGTCGACGCGTACGACTACGACGTCAAGACGGGCACGGCATCGAACCGCCGCAACCTCGTCACCTTCTCCGACGACAAGAAGGCGGCCGACTACGGCGGCCGTCCGGACGGCGCCGCGGTGGACAGCGAAGGCAGTTACTGGTCCGCGATGTTCGAAGGCGGCCGCATCGTCAAGCTGTCGCCGACCGGCGAACTGCTGCAGGAAATCGAGCTGCCCGTGCGCTGCCCGACGTCCGTCGCGTTCGGCGGACCGGACCTGCGCACCCTGTTCGTCACCAGCGCCAGCAAGGGCCGCTCGAACGACGAGCTGGCGCAGTATCCGCACAGCGGCAAGGTGCTGGCCTTTACGGTGGACGTTCCCGGTATCGAGCAGGCAGAATACCGCGGCTGATTTACGCGCGACGTGGGCTCGGGGAGCCCACCCTACGAACACCCTGCCGTAGCCGTAGGGTGGGCACCCCGTGCCCACCAGACCGTCCGCACACCGATCCCGTTTTCTTTCGCGCCCACACCGCCACGGATGTGGCACCATTACCTTCGACTGCACGCATTTGCGTAGTAAATTTTCTTGCGCATTCCAAATTCGTGTAGTAAATTTACAGCATTTCACTCCTCGACAGACACCATGGCACTTTCCGATTTCGATCTCGTTTTCTTCGGCGGCAGCGGCGACCTCGCGATGCGCAAGCTGTTGCCGGCGATGTATGCCCGTGACGTGTGCAACGACCTGCCCGCGACGGCGCGCATCATCTGCGTCGGCCGTGAAGAGATGTCGCAGGAAGCGTTCATCGACATGGTGGAAACCAACGCGAAATCGCACGTGAAGGAAAACGTCGACGCTGGCGCGTGGCAGACGTTCCTGGACCGCATCACCTACGTCGCCGTCGACGCCGGCAACGTGGCGACCTATGCGGCGCTGGCGGAAGCGCTGCGCAAGGATTCGTCGCTCACGCGCGTGTACTACCTCGCGACGCCGCCGCAGCTGTTCGCCACGATCTGCGAAAACCTGGCCGCCGTCGGCCTGGCCACGGCGAATTCGCGCGTCGTGCTGGAAAAGCCGCTGGGCCGCGACCTCGCGTCGGCCAAGCAGATCAACAAGGACGTCGGCAAGGTCTTCGCCGAATCGCAGATCTACCGGATCGACCACTACCTCGGCAAGGAAACCGTGCAGAACCTGCTGGCCCTGCGCTTCGGTAACATCCTGTTCGAGCCGCTGTGGCGCCGCGAGTGGATTTCCGACGTGCAGATCACCATCGCGGAAAAGATCGGCGTGGGCAACCGCCTGGGCTATTACGACAATTCGGGCGCGCTGCGCGACATGCTGCAGAACCACCTGCTGCAGCTGCTGTGTATCGTCGCGATGGAACCGCCGACGTCGATCGCGCCGGACGCCGTGCGCGACGCCAAGCTGCAGGTGCTGCGCTCGCTGAAGCGCTTCACACCGACGACGCTGTCGCAGAACATCGTGCGCGGCCAGTACCGCGCCGGCTACGTCGACGGCCAGTCCGTGCCGGGCTACCGCGACGAACCGGGCGCGCCCAAGCAATCTAAAACGGAAACCTTCGTCGCGATGAAGGCCGAGATCGACACGTGGCGCTGGGCCGGCGTGCCGTTCTACCTGCGCACCGGCAAGCGCATGGCCGACCAGCTGGCTGAGATCGTGGTCCGTTTCAAGTCGATTCCGCACTCGATCTTCGCGCAGCCGAACAGCAGCTTCCAGCCGAATTGCCTGGTGATCCGGCTGCAGCCGGACGAAGGCCTGCAACTGAACCTGATGGCGAAGACGCCCGGCGATGGCATGCGCCTGCGCCCGGTCGAACTGGAACTGGATTTCCGCGAAACCTTCAAGATGCCGCGCATGGATGCATACGAGCGGCTGCTGCTCGACGTGCTGCGCGGCCAGCTTACGCTGTTCATGCGCAGCGACGAGCTGGAAGCTGCGTGGGAATGGGTCGAGCCGATTCTCGACTATTGGGAACAGGAAGGCGACGACCCGATTCCGTACACCGCCGGAAGCTGGGGCCCGGCCGCGGCCAGCGCACTGATCGGGCGCGACGGCCTGCAGTGGCGGGAAGAGGCGCTGCCGGAACTATAATGAGCGCCGTCGCCACTCCGCCCGCG
>CBIHRX010000135.1:0-17097 GCA_966212555.1 uncultured Massilia sp. | reverse complement strand
GAGTACAGCAGCTTGCGCAGGATCCAGATCTTCTGCAGCTGGTCCGGCTTGATCAAGAGTTCCTCGCGGCGGGTGCCCGACTTGTTCAGGTTGATTGCCGGGTAGACGCGCTTCTCGGCCAGGCGGCGCTCGAGGTGGACTTCCATGTTGCCGGTGCCCTTGAATTCCTCGTAGATCACGTCGTCCATGCGCGAGCCGGTCTCGATCAGCGCGGTCGCGACGATCGTCAGCGAGCCGCCTTCCTCGACGTTACGGGCGGCGCCGAAGAAACGCTTCGGACGCTGCAGCGCGTTGGCGTCGACACCACCGGTCAGCACCTTGCCCGAAGCCGGGATCACGGTGTTGTAGGCGCGTGCCAGGCGGGTGATCGAGTCCAGCAGGATCACGACGTCCTTCTTCATCTCGACGAGGCGTTTGGCCTTCTCCAGCACCATTTCCGCGACTTGGACGTGGCGGGTGGCCGGTTCGTCGAAGGTCGAGGCGACGACTTCGCCGCGCACCGAACGCTGCATCTCCGTCACTTCCTCGGGACGTTCGTCGATCAGCAGGACGATCAGCGTGACGTCCGGATGGTTGGCGGTGATCGCGTGGGCGATGTGCTGCAGCATGACCGACTTGCCCGACTTCGGCGAGGCGACCAGCAGGCCGCGCTGGCCCTTGCCGATCGGCGAGATCAGGTCGACGATGCGGCCGGTGATGTTTTCCGCGCCGTTCATGTCGCGCTCGAGGCGCAGCGGCTCGTTCGGATGCAGCGGCGTCAGGTTCTCGAACAGGATGCGGTGCTTCGAGGCTTCTGGCGATTCGCCGTTGACCTTGTCCACCTTCACCAGCGCGAAGTAGCGCTCGCCATCTTTCGGCGTGCGGACTTCGCCTTCGATCGAGTCACCCGTATGCAGGTTGAAGCGGCGGATCTGCGATGGCGAGATGTAGATGTCGTCGGTCGAAGCCATGTAGCTCGCATCCGGCGAACGCAGGAAACCGAACCCGTCCGGCAACACTTCGAGCGCACCGTCGCCGAAAATCTGTTCGCCTTGTTTCGCGCGCTTCTTGAGGATCGCGAACATCAGTTCTTGTTTGCGCAGGCGGGCTGCGTTGTCGATATCCAGGCTGATCGCCATCTCCAGAAGGGCGGAGACGTGCATTGCCTTCAGTTCAGATAAGTGCATGTGTCGGGTGTCCCGTGACGGGAAAGTAAAGGTAGGGGAGGGAACTGCGTGGGTTAATCAAAGGGATAGGATCGGAATCGATCGTCTACCCGGGCCGGAACAGGCGGCAGTGCGGGCGCGCTGCCGCCACCTATGGTATCAGATGTTGCTATCGATGAAAGCAGTCAGCTGGCCTTTGGCCATCGCGCCGACTTTCTGGGCCGCTGCGACACCGTTCTTGAACAGGATCAGCGTGGGGATGCCGCGGATGCCGAACTTGGCCGGAACGGCCTGGTTGGCGTCGACGTCCATCTTCGCGATCAGCAGCTTGCCGTCGTATTCTTTCGCGACTTCTTCCAGGATCGGCGCGATCATCTTGCAGGGGCCGCACCACTCGGCCCAGAAGTCGACCAGGACCGGGCGCTCGGACTTGAGCACGTCGGTTTCGAAAGATGCATCGCTGATGTGTTTGATGTTTTCGCTCATGTTTTCCTCAAGAGAGGTAGGTCAATTAACGCCTGCAGGTCCTTCGGGCTTTCAAGGTGCCCGTTTATCCAATCCTGCTCGGTAGTGTCAGCCGGTTCCCGTACTTGTCAGACTGGCTTGCTGCACAAAGGTGGTGCCAATGTGTGCAATATTCAATAGTGGAAGAGCTGCAAGAGGATGTCAGGCGGGGTTTAAGCGGAATAATAACCGATTTTTTTGGAACGTGTTCGTGAGCTTTGTACAAAATCTTAACACGCTCAATGTTCCTGATTGCGCCCTCTAATTTTCAGCCGACGCTGCCCGTGAATTTATATAAATGTCCCGGGTGCCACATCGTCACCACGGACGCCACCCGGCCGCCCGACGTCGTGCGGCGCTTGAGCACGAGGCACGACGTGCCGGGCGCGATGCCGAGCATGTCCGCCACCTCGCGCGGCGCCGGCAGCGCTTCGATGCTGTAGGTGGCGCCCTGCAGCGGCGCGGCTTCCATCAGGTGTTCGTTGGGCGTGATGCGCGCGAAGTCCTGTTCCAGGTAGGCGGGCGCGCAGGCCGGATTGACCCAGCGGTCCTCGACCTGGATCGGCTGGCCGTTCTCGTCGTGCACGATCAGCGAATGGAACAGCGGCGTGCCGGGTTCCAGTTCGAACTGGCGCGCGAGCGTCTCGCCCGCCGGGCTCTGTTCCAGCAGGCGCGGATGGCTCGCGTGCACGTGGCCGCGCGCGCGCACCTCGTCGGCGATGTTGCGGATCTCGACCAGCGTCGCCTGGTACTTCTGCGGCGCGACATAGGTGCCCGAACCCTGGCGGCGCGTGAGCACCTGTTCCGCCGTCAGCTCGCGCACGGCGCGGTTGACGGTCATGCGCGAGACGCCGAACTGGCGCACGAGCGCCTGCTCGGACGGCACCAGGTCGCCTTCCTTCCAGCGGCCCGACGCGATCTCGCCGAGCAGATAATCCTTGATACGCTGGAAAATGGGCGTGCTGTCTTGCGCGATCTGTTCGTCCAAACTACTCTCCGGAATCTGTCACCTCGTCGGGGAGGCGACATTCTAGCATCGCGAATTCGAAAGCAAGACCCGAAGTGTTTGCCGGCACGCCGGCGCTTACGATGGGGCCATCGAGAATCTGGAGACCGAGATGAACACCGCCACCATCCCACAATCCGCTGCCGCCTGGCTCACCGACGACGAGCGCTGGGCCGCCGTGGTGGCCCGCGATCGCGAGGCCGACGGCCAGTTTTATTATTCCGTGCGCAGCACGGGCGTGTACTGCCGGCCCTCGTGCCCGTCGCGCACGCCGCGCCGCGCCAACGTCGCTTTTCACGCGACGCCGCACGATGCCGAGGCGGCGGGTTTTCGCGCGTGCCTGCGCTGCCGTCCGGACGCGCCGCCGCTGGCCGAACGCCAGGCCGAGGCCGTGGCGAAGGCCTGCCGCCTGATCGAGGCCGCCGAGGAGGAACCGGACCTCGCCAGCCTCGCCGAAGCCTGCGGCATGAGCCGCTTCCACTTCCACCGCATCTTCAAGGCGCACACGGGGATCACGCCGAAGGCCTATGCGGCGGCGCGGCGGGCCGAGCGTCTCAAGCAGGGCCTCGCGCAGGCGGGCAGCGTCACCGCGGCCGCCTACGACGCGGGCTTCAATTCCAGCGGCCGCTTCTATGCCGCGTCGTCGGGCGTGCTGGGCATGACGCCGAAGCGTTATCGCGCGGGCGGCGGCGGAGAAGCCATCCGCTTCGCCGTGGCGCAGTGCTCGCTGGGCGCGCTGCTCGTCGCCGCGACCGACAAGGGCATCTGCTGCATCCTGCTGGGCGACGATCCGGACGCGCTCGTGCGCGACCTGCAGGACCGCTTTCCGAAGGCGGACCTGATCGGCGCCGAACCCGGCTTCGAACGCACGGTGGCGCAGGTCGTCGCATTCGTCGAGGCGCCGCGCCTCGGCCTCGACCTGCCGCTCGACGTGCGCGGCACCGCGTTCCAGCAGCGCGTGTGGCAGGCACTGCGCCAGATCCCGGCCGGGCAGACGGTCGGCTACGCCGAACTGGCCGCGCGCCTCGGCATGCCGCAGGGCGCGCGCGCCATCGCCGGGGCCTGCGCCGCCAACCCGGTGGCGGTGGCGATTCCCTGCCACCGCGTGGTGCGCAACGACGGCTCGATCTCCGGCTACCGCTGGGGCGTCGAACGCAAGCACGCGCTGCTCCAGCGCGAGGCCAGCCAGGCTGCCGCCTCCAGCGAGGTGGAGGCATGACGGGCCTCGACTGGGACCGCGTCGGCGCCGATCTGGACACCTTCGGCTGCGCCGTGCTGCCGTCCCTGCTGGATGCCGGCCGGTGCGCGGCGTATGCGGCCGGCTATGGGGACGATGCGCTGTTCCGCAGCCGCGTCGTGATGGAGCGGCACGGCTTCGGGCGCGGCGAGTACCGTTACTACGCGTACCCGCTGCCGCCTGGTCTTGCGGACCTGCGCACGGCGCTGTATCCGCCGCTGGCGCGCATCGCCAACCGCTGGCAAGCCGCGCTCGGGCTGGAGGAACGCTACCCGGACGCGCACGCCGACTACCTGGCGCGCTGCCACGCGGCGGGGCAGTTGCGGCCGACGCCCCTGCTGCTGCAATACGGTCCGGGCGACTACAACTGCTTGCACCAGGACCTGTACGGCGACTTCGTCTTTCCGTTGCAGGTCGCCGTACTGCTGTCGCGCCCCGGGGTCGATTTCAGCGGCGGCGAATTCGTCCTGACGGAACAGCGGCCGCGCATGCAGTCGCGCGTCGAAGTGGTGCCGCTGGGGCAGGGCGACGCCGTCGTCTTCCCCGTGCACACGCGCCCCGTCAACGGCACGCGCGGCATCTACCGCGTCAACATGCGCCACGGCGTGAGCCGCGTGCGCAGCGGGCACCGCCATACGCTCGGCATCATCTTCCACGACGCCGAATAAAACCGGGGTCAGACCCCGATTTTTGGAAATTGCTCCAGCGCCTAGTCTGGCATGTTCCCTTTTGGTTCTGCGATGCCGAGGGGCCGGCTGCCGTTGCTGGCTTCCCTGATTGCCGCGATGAGTTGATCGGGCAAGGCCTCCCCGCACAGCTGCCGATAGACAGCCTGACGCGCGATCGCTTCCTGATGTAAACGCAAGTAGACAAGATGAGGTGTGACGAGTGGACTATCCTGCCCGAATGCATTTGCTCGGTAACTGGACCAAGGGTAGTCTTCCGGCTTTTTCACCATCCGTGCGCGCACGGGATTCAGCTCGATGTAGCGCTGGCATGCCAGAAAATATTGCTCGTCGACCACGAGGCTAGATCGAAAGCGCCCTTCCCACAATGTGCCGGTACGCGTGTGGTGGCGGTTGAAATACTGTGTGTAACGCTGGCCCAGGCGCTTCATCAAACCACTGGCTCCATACTCATCATCCGGAGAAAGAAGCAAATGCGTGTGATTGGTCATCAGCACGTAGGCATGCACGGTACAACCACAGTCGTATGCGCACTCGCGCAAGACGTCGAGATACACCAGATAGTCGCTCCGGCATGTGAAGCAGGGAAGCCGATTGTTTCCCCGCTGGATGACATGGAGCGGTACTGAGGGCAAGGCGAGGCGGCGTGGACGTGACATGGCGAATGTGAAAAGCAGGCGGAGACGAGACGATACGAAATCGTCACCCCAAGGCGGGCGAGCGAGATCAAGCCTGCATGGGTATCCGGTCTATGGGCATGTGGAACTTTCCAAAAACCGGGGTCTGACCCCGGTTTTATGAAATGTGCTAAGGGAAGTAGAATTTTTACCAGGCGTTAGGCATGCATACGTTTCCGTCGTAGCATCGACGAACCTGCATCCCAGCAGGCATACAACGATAATTCGAAGGAGACAACAACCATGAGCGTATCGCGTCGCCTGTTCCTGGCCGCCCTTGGCGCGGCCGGCATGTCCGGCGGGAGCCTGGCCCGGGCCGGGAATCTGCCGCAACCCCTCGTCGTCTACGATGACGAATTGAAGAACGGTTTCCAGAACTATAGTTGGGCCAAGACGCAGTTGTCGGTGTCGGTCGGTAACGGCAAGCCGATCCGCGTCGAAGGCGAGCCGTGGAGCGCGCTCGCGCTGCACCACGAGCCGTTTTCCACCGAGGGCTACAGCAAGCTGACCTTCGTCATCAACGGTGGCAAGGACGGCGGCCAGACCCTGATGATCAAGGCCATGGCCGACGGCAAGGCGATCGAGGCCGACTTCGCCATCCAGCTCAAGGCGAAGACGTGGGCCGCCGTCGAAGTGCCGCTGAAGGACATCAACGCGGCCGGCAAGACCATCGACACCCTCATCTGGCAGGGGCAGGGTGCCGCCTACCCGGGCTACTACATCACGCGCATCCAGCTCGAATAAGCGCGGTCACGGCAGTTCGCCGCCCGAGAACGGGTCGATCGAGTACGGGTACACGGTCGGGAGGAATCCCGGCTGCGCGCGCACGCGGGCGATCCAGCGCGTGATGCCGGGATAGTCGGACAGCGCCAGTCCGGCCTCGTCGGCCCGGTGGACGTAGGCGAACAGCGACATATCGGCGATCGTGTAGGCGTCGCCCGCGATGAACGTGCGCGCTTCCAGCTCGCGGTCGAGGATCGCCAGCGCCTTGTCCGCGACGCGGCGCAGGCGGTCGACCAGCGCCGGGGCGCGCCGCGCCAGCTTGCCCGTCAGCGTCCAGTGGCGCAGGGTGGCGATCGACGCCACGTGGTCCTGCTCGAACGACAGCCATTGCTGCACCTTCGCCTGGCCGAACGGATCGGCAGGCAGATAGGGCGTGCCGTGCGCCAGGTACGTGAGGATGGCGTTCGACTCGGCCAGCATGCGGCCGTCGGGCAGGCGCAGCGCGGGCACGGCGCCGGTCGGATTCACGGCCAGGAAGGCGGGGCGCTGGCCTTCGCCTTCGAAGATGCGCACGATCTCCGTGCGGTAGGGGATGTCGAGATGGTTCAGCAGCAGGCGGACTTTCCAGGCGTTCTGCGAGGGCAGGTAATCGTACAGGGTGAGCATCGTCGTCTCCGGTGGAAAAACACGATTGGACCACCGCGTGACCCACCGCACCCTCCGGTTCTTGCCATCGAACCGATGGCACGGCGATTGACCACAATGTAAATTTCGATACACTCTGTTTCTTGCGATTGAACCGCAACCAAGCGTACCCGGTTCATCGATCACAAGAACGGAGACCCCATGCGCCACAAGCCCACAAGGCCCCTGCAGTGCACCCTGATCGCCCTGGCCCTCACTGCCGCCACGGCCCACGCCACCACCGTCATCGACAACGCCAACGGCTACACGCTGGACGCGAAGGGCGACGTCGTCCAGTTCGCGTCGCTCGCGTTCGACGACGCCGGCCGGATCCTCGCCGTCGGCACCGCCGCGGACGTCAGCGCAAAAGCCCCGCAGGCGAAGCACGTCGACATGGCCGGCCGCACCGTGCTGCCGGGCCTCATCGACGCGCACGGCCATGTATTCGGCCTGGGCGAGATGCTGACGCAGCTCGACCTGTCGGCCACGGCGTCGCTGCAACAGGCGCTGGCCGCCATCGGCGACTACGCGCGCGCCAATGCCTCGGCCAAGTGGGTGCGCGGGCGCGGCTGGAACCAGGAGAACTGGAAACTGGGCCGCTTCCCGACGGCGCAGGAACTCGATGGCGTCGTGGCCGACCGGCCGGTCTGGCTGGAACGGGTCGACGGCCACGCCGGCTGGGCCAACGGCCGTGCGCTGGCGCTGGCCGGCATCACGGACCGGACGCCGGACCCGGTCGGCGGCAAGATCGTGCGCGATGGCGCCGGCCACGCGACGGGCGTGCTGGTCGACGCGGCACAGGCCATGATCCAGAAGGTGCTGCCGCAACCGACGGAACAGGAAGCGCGCACGATGCTCGACCGCGCGCTGGACCGGATGGCCAGCGTCGGCCTCACGAGCGCGCACGACGCGGGCATCGGCATCGCCCAGGACCGGCTGTACCGCGACTACGCCGACCACGGCAAGCTGACGGCGCGCATCTACGCGATGATCGGGGGAACGGGCGCCGACTTCGACCAGCTGGCAAAGAACGGCCCGTTGAACGCGTACGGCCACGACATGTACGCGCTGCGCGCCGTGAAGCTGTACGCCGACGGCGCGCTGGGCAGCCGCGGTGCCGCGCTGCTGGCGCCGTACACGGACGAACCGCATTCGCACGGCCTGCTGTTCCACTCGAACGGCGAGATCGACGCGATGATCGCCAAGGCCATGAAGAAGGGCTACCAGGTCAACGTGCACGCGATCGGCGACGCCGGCAACCGCCAGATCCTCGACACCTTCGCGAAGGAGATCCCGGCCAACCGCGCGCAGGCGCTGCGCCACCGCATCGAGCACGCCCAGGTCGTGACGCCCGCCGACATCCCGAGATTCAAAAGCATCGGCATCATCCCGTCGATGCAGCCGACGCATGCGACGTCCGACAAGAACATGGCCGAGCAGCGCATCGGCCCCGAGCGCATCAAGGGCGCGTACGCGTGGCGCACTTTCCTCGCGCAGGGCTCGCGCATCGCGTGCGGCTCGGATTTCCCGGTCGAGGCGCCGAATCCGTTCTTCGGCATCCACGCGGCCGTCACGCGCCAGGATGCGGCCGGCAACCCGATCGCCGGCTGGTATCCGGAGCAGGAGATGTCGCTGAAAGAAGCCTTCCGCTGCTTCACGCTCGACGCGGCATACGCCGGCCACCAGGAAAAGACCCAGGGCTCGCTCGAAACCGGCAAGTACGCGGACTTCATCGTCATCGACCGCGACCTTTTCAAAATTTCGCCGTACGACATCCACAACATCGCCGTGCTGGAGACGTGGGTCGGCGGCCGCCAGGTCTATCGCAAACCATGATGAAAACACTCGTCGCCACCCTGGCTCTTACGTGCGCGATACCGGCGGCCGCGCAGTCCTACGCCCGCATGGTCGTCATCGTCCCCAAGCCCGGCCAGGCCGAGGCATTCGAAAAGGGCTACGAGCGCCACCTGCAATGGCACAAGGGCGCGCAGGACCCGTGGACGTGGTACGGCTGGACCTTTGTGCTGGGCAACCGCATCAACCGGTTCATGGACGGCACGTTCGGCCACGCGGCCGCCGACTTCGACGCGGCCGTGCAGCCCGCGGCCGACGCCGCCGACAACAACGTGAACGTGGTGCCGTACGCGGACTTCGTCAGTCACGGGATCTACCAGCGCATGGACGCGATGAGCGCGGGCGAACCGCTGCCGGACTCTTCGCCGTTCCTGTCCATGACCACGTACCACATCCGTCCCGGCCAGGAAGCGGCGTTCGAGCAGGCCGTGGCACGCGCGCGCGGCACGGGGCGCCAGACGTGGTACCGGCTGCAGGCCGGCGGCGAGGCGCCCCAATACGTGCTGATGCGTGCCGTGCCATCGTTCGGTGCGGCTGCCACGCTGGGGACGCCGTACACTTTGTCCGGCCTCGTCGACCACGTCGATAACGAATTGCTGCGTTACCGCCCGAACCTGAGTTATCGTCCTTGACGAAGTTGTATAGACAACCTAGACTTCCTGGAATGCCTATCGAGGAGTCCGTCATGACCAAAGTCTCTCCCGCCGGGGATCCGCGTTTCGATCCCACCCGCGTCATCCGCGCCCCGCGCGGCAGCGCGCTCACGTGTAAAAGCTGGCTGACCGAGGCGGCCTACCGCATGCTGCAGAACAACCTGGATGCCGAGGTGGCGGAAAACCCGCAAGCCCTGGTCGTCTACGGCGGCATCGGCCGCGCGGCGCGCGACTGGGCCTGCTTCGACCAGATCCTCGCGTCGTTGCGCGATCTCGACGACGACCAGACCCTCCTGATCCAGTCCGGCAAGCCGGTCGGCGTGTTCCAGACCCACCCCGATGCCCCGCGCGTGCTGCTCGCGAACTCGAACCTCGTGCCGAAATGGGCGACGTGGGAGCATTTCAACGAGCTCGATCGCAAGGGCCTGTTCATGTACGGCCAGATGACGGCCGGCAGCTGGATCTACATCGGCACCCAGGGCATCGTGCAGGGCACCTACGAGACGTTCGCCGAAGCGGGCCGCCAGCACTTCGGGGGCGACATGGCCGGCCGCTGGATCCTGACGGCGGGCCTGGGCGGCATGGGCGGCGCGCAGCCGTTGGCAAGCACGTTCGCCGGCGCCGTGTCGCTGAACGTGGAATGCCGGCAGAGCAGCATCGATTTCCGCCTGCGCACCCGCTATCTCGACAAGCAGGCGAAGGACATCGACGAGGCGCTCGCCATGATCCGCGACCACAAGGCGCGCAAGGAAGCCGTCTCCATCGGCCTCTTGGGCAACGCGGCCGACGTCCTGCCGGAACTCGTGCGTCGTGCAAAAGAGGGCGGCCTCGTGCCCGACCTCGTGACGGACCAGACGTCCGCCCACGACCTGATCCACGGCTACCTGCCGCGCGGCTGGACCGTCGAGCAGTGGCTGGCCGCCCAGCGCGACCCGGCCCGGCATGCGGCGCTGAAGCAGGCCGCGGCCGAATCCTGCGCCGTGCACGTGCAGGCGATCCTCGACTTCAAGGCGATGGGATCGTACGCCGTCGACTACGGCAACAACATCCGCCAGGTCGCGTTCGACCAGGGCGTCAAGAATGCCTTCGACTTCCCCGGCTTCGTGCCCGCGTACATCCGCCCGCAGTTCTGCGAAGGCCGCGGCCCGTTCCGCTGGGTGGCGCTGTCCGGCGACCCGGAAGACATCTACAAGACCGACGCGAAGATCAAGGAGCTGTTCCCGCAGCATACGCGCGTGCACCGCTGGCTCGACATGGCGCGCGACCGCATCGCGTTCCAGGGCCTGCCGGCGCGCATCTGCTGGCTGGGCCTCGGCGAGCGCCACCTGGCCGGCCTCGCGTTCAACGAGATGGTGCGCACGGGCGAGCTGAAAGCGCCGATCGTGATCGGGCGCGACCACCTGGACACCGGCTCCGTCGCGAGCCCGAACCGCGAAACGGAAGCGATGCGCGACGGCACCGACGCCGTCTCCGACTGGCCGCTGCTGAACGCCATGCTGAACACGGCCGGCGGCGCGACGTGGGTGTCGCTGCACCACGGCGGCGGCGTCGGCATGGGCTATTCGCAGCATGCCGGTGTCGTCATCGTGGCGGACGGCACGGAGGCCGCGGATAAACGCCTGGCCCGCGTCCTCGTCAACGATTGCGCGTCGGGCGTGATGCGCCATGCGGATGCCGGCTATGAACTCGCGATCGAGACGGCCAAGCGCTTCGGCCTGCGCCTCCCGATGATCAAGTAACGCAGAATACTCACACCATGACTCAAGACCATCACCTCATCCTGCAGCCGGGCGCCTTGTCCCTGAACGACCTGCGCGCGGTCTGGGGCGCGCACGGGGCATTGCGCCTCGCACCGGAAGCGTATGCTGCCATCGGGAAGTCCGCCTCCACCGTGCAGGCCATCGTCGCCAAGGGCGATCCGGCGTACGGCATCAACACGGGCTTCGGCATCCTGGCCAAGCGCCACATCCCGCAGGCCCAGCTCGAGCAGCTGCAACAGAACCTGATCCTGTCGCACGCCGTCGGGACGGGAGAGCTGCTGCCGGACCACGTCGTGCGCCTGATCCTGCTCACCAAGATCGGCAGCCTGGCGCGCGGCTATTCCGGCGTGCGGCCGCTGATCGTCGACACGCTGATCGCCCTGTACAACGCCGGTATCATGCCCGCGATCCCGTCGCAGGGATCCGTCGGCGCGTCCGGCGACCTCGCGCCGCTGGCGCACATGACGCTCGCGATGCTGGGCGTCGGGCAGGTCCGCATGCGCGGCGAACTGATGGATGCGCGCGCCGCACTGGACGCGGCCGGCATCGAACCGGTCGTGCTGGCGGCGAAGGAAGGGCTGGCGCTGATCAACGGTACTCAGGTGTCGACGGCGCTGGCCCTGAACGGCCTGTTCCTCGCCGAGCGCCTGCTGGAAGCGGCGATGGTCGCAGGCGGCATGTCGCTGGACGCCGCGCGCGGCAGCGATGCGCCGTTCGACCCGCGCGTGCATGAAGTGCGCGGCCAGCCGGGCCAGATCGCCGCGGCGAAGATTTACCGGGAACTGGTCGCGGGCAGCGCCATCCGCGCCTCGCACCTCGTCGGCGACGAGCGCGTGCAGGATCCGTACAGCCTGCGCTGCCAGCCGCAGGTGATGGGCGCCGTGATGGACCTCATCGCCCAGGCCGGCCGGACCCTGCTGATCGAATCCAACGCCGTCACCGACAACCCGCTCGTGTTCCCGGACTCCGGCGAAGTCATTTCCGGCGGAAATTTCCATGCGGAACCCGTCGCGTTCGCCGCGGACACGCTGGCGCTGGCCATCGCCGAGATCGGCGCGCTGGCCGAACGCCGCATCGCGCTGCTGATCGATTCCACGCTGTCCGGCCTGCCGCCGTTCCTCGTGCGCGAGCCTGGCGTGAACTCCGGCTTCATGATCGCGCACGTGACGGCGGCCGCGCTGGCGTCGGAAAACAAGTCGCTGGCGCATCCGGCCAGCGTCGACAGCCTGCCGACGTCCGCCAACCAGGAAGACCACGTCAGCATGGCGACATTCGCGGCGCGCCGTCTCGGCCAGATGGCGCACAATACGGGTGTCATCGTCGGCATCGAGCTGCTGGCGGCGGCGCAGGGGATCGAATTCCACCGGCCGCTGACGAGCTCCAGCCACCTGGAACATGTCCACGCAAAATTGCGCGAGCACGTCAAGGCGTTCGATGAAGACCGGTTCTTCGCGCCGGACATCGAGGCGGCGCGCCGGATGGTGATGGAAGGCGAGCTGTCGGCCGCGTGCAAGGACTTGTTCGCCGCACTGCATTAAGGGCCTATCTGGTAGGCACGAACTGGTAGGGTGGGCGGCCTCCGCCCACCGAACGTTCGCGTCGCGGTAATGCATGGTGGGCACGGGGTGCCCACCCTACTACGGAGTCACGATGGATTTCAGGTTCAAGCCGGGTTCCGCGCCGCTGCTGCTGTCGATGCCGCATGCGGGCACCGACATTCCCGACGACATCGCGGCGAACATGGCGCCGTGCGCGCTGGCGCGGGCCGACACGGACTGGCACCTGCCCGACCTGTATGCGTTCGCGAACAGCCTCGGGGCGTCGACCCTGTCCGCGCGCTGGTCGCGCTACGTCATCGACCTGAACCGCCCGCCCGAGGACACGAATCTGTATCCCGGCCAGGACACGACGCGCCTGTGCCCCGTCGACACGTTCGCGCGCGAACGCTTGTACCAGGACGGCCGCGAGCCGGACGCCGGGGAGATCGAACGGCGCCTGGAACGCTACTGGCGTCCATACCACCGGCAGCTGCGCGCGGAACTCGATCGCCTGCTCGCGCTGCACGGGCAGGTGGTGCTGTGGGATGCGCATTCGATCGCGTCCGTCGTGCCGCGCTTCTTCGACGGCCGCCTGCCCGACCTGAACTTCGGCACGGCCGACGGCCGCTCATGCTCGCTGCAACTGCAGGGCGAGATGATGCGCGTGGCCGACTCGCAGGATCTCTTCACGTTCGTCTTCAACGGCCGCTTCAAGGGCGGCCACATCACGCGCTTCTACGGCGACCCGGCCGCCGGCGTGCACGCGATCCAGCTCGAGATGTGCCAGTGCCTGTACATGGACGAGTCGCCGCCGTTCGACTACCAACCAGACACCGCCGGCAAGGTGCAGCCCTTGCTGCGCGAACTCATGGAGTCGGCGATCGGGTGGGCGAGGGCCGGAGGGCATGCATGAACGCCCTGTTCGCGCGCCACGCGCTGCTGGCCGGTGGCTGGGAGCGGGACGTGCTGCTGGAATGGGACGTGCGCGGCGACCTGACGAAGGTCGCGCCGGAAGCGTCGCCGCCGCTCGGCGTGGCGCGCGTGGACTACGTCCTGCCCGGCATGATCAACCTCCATTCGCACGCGTTCCAGCGCGTCATCGGCGGCTTGACGGAACGAGCGGAAGGTGGGCCCAACCGCAGCCCGGACAGCTTCTGGACGTGGCGCGACCTGATGTACCGCGTCGCGAACCGCATCACGCCCGAGCAGATGGAAGCCGTGGCCGCGCAGCTGTACGCGGAATGCCTGCGCCACGGCTACACGGCCGTCTGCGAATTCCATTACGTGCAGCGGGCGCCGGGCGGCCACGTCTACGGCCATCCGGCCGAGACGGCGCAGCGCATCGCCCAGGCCGCGCACGACGCCGGCATCGGCGTGACCCTGCTGCCCGTGATGTACGCGTACGCGGGGTTCGGCGACATGCCGTTGCGCGAGGACCAGGAACGCTTCCGCACGGATCCCGCCCAGGTGCTGCGCATCGTCGAAGCGCTGGAACCCTTGCGCGGGCCGCAGCTGGAAGTGGGCGCGGCGCCGCATTCGCTGCGCGCCGTGTCGGCCGGCCAGTTGCGCGAGCTGGTGCAGGCGCTGCCCGCCGGGCGGCCGCTGCACATCCACATCGCCGAGCAGCAGGGGGAAGTGGCGCAGTGCCTGGAAGCGACCGGCATGCGGCCGGTCGACTACCTGATGGCGCACACGGACGTCGACGCGCGCTGGTGCCTCGTGCACGCGACGCATTTGTCGGACGGGGAACGGGACCGGATCGCGGCCAGCGGCGCCGTCGCGGGACTGTGCCCGACGACGGAAGCGAACCTGGGCGATGGCCTGTTTCCCCTCGCGCCCTACATCGCGGCCGGCGGACGCTTCGGCATCGGCAGCGACAGCCACGTGTCGCAAAGCCCGGTCGAAGAACTGCGCTGGCTCGAATACGGCCAGCGCCTCGCGCACCAGCGCCGCAACATCGCCGTCCATGGCGAGGAACGCGACGTCGGCACCTTCCTGTGGCAGCAGGCGCTGGCGGGCGGCGCGCAGGCGGCCGGACGCCGTCTCGGCGTGCTCGCGCAAGGGCGGCGCGCGGACCTGCTCGTGCTGGACAGCGCGCACCCGAACCTGGACGGCGTGCCGCCGCACGAGGTGCTGGGCCGCTTCCTGTTCAGCGGCAACGACAATCTCGTGCGCGACGTGCTGGCCGGTGGCCACTGGGTCGTGCAGGGCGGCCGCCACAAGGCGCAGGATGCGATCGCGCAGCGCTACAAGGCCGCAGCGCGTACACTGCACGCACATTGATGCCAACGACGAAGGGGTGCAAGCCATGACGATGCTGATTCCGTATGCGAACCTCGAACCGGTGTCGTGGAAGAACGGCGGCGGCAGCACGACTGAAATCGCCGTGTTCCCACCGGATGCGAGCTTCGACGACTTCGACTGGCGCGTGAGCCTCGCCACGATCGCGAACGACGGCCCGTTCTCCGTGTTCCCCGGCGTCGAGCGCACGCTGGTGCTCGTCGACGGCCCCGGCATGACGCTCGACATCGACGGCACGCCGACGTTGCTGTCGAAGGGCGAGCCGGTCGCCGCGTTCGACGGCGAGTCGCGCGTGGAGGCCAAGCTGAACCGCGGCGCCAGCACCGACTTCAACGTGATGACGCGGACGGACCGCTGCTGGCACCGCTTCGGCCGCCGCCGGCTCGACGGCGATTCCACGTTCGTCGCGCGGGCCGACGTCACCGTGCTGTTCCTGGCCGAAGGCGACAGCCTGGAACTGTGCAGCGACGACCAGCGCGTCAACCTCGTGCGCTTCGACGCCGTCGTGCTCGACCCGGACACGAAATGGAAGCTGCGCGCGGAGCAGGGCGCCATCTTCATCGTCGACATCCATTACTACGACGACGAGGACGACCTCGACAACGAGGACGGCATGTATGAGTGAACCTGCGGACGTCCTGTACGCGAACGCGCGCGTCGCGACGCTGGCGGATGGCTACGGGATCATCGAGGATGGCGCCGTGGCCGTGCGTGCCGGGCGCATCGCGTGGGTGGGCCCCCGTGCCGACGCGCCGCCGGCCTCGATCACGCACGATTGCGGCGGCCTGTGGCTGACGCCGGGCCTCGTCGACTGCCACACGCACGCCGTCTACGCGGGCAACCGCAGCGACGAATGGGAAGCGCGCCTGAACGGCGCCACCTATGAAGACATCGCGCGCGCCGGCGGGGGCATCATGTCGACCGTGCGCGCCACCCGCGCGGCTTCCGAAGACGAACTGCTGCAAGCCAGCCTGCCGCGCATCCGCGCACTGCTGGCCGAGGGCGTGACGACGCTGGAGATCAAGTCCGGCTACGGCCTCGACCTGAAAACGGAAGCGAAGATGCTGCGCGTGGCGCGCCGCGTGGGCGAGCTGTTGCCGGTGGACGTGTGCACGACGTTCCTCGGCGCGCACGCGCTGCCGCCCGAGTACGCGGGCCGCGCCGACGACTACATCGACATGCTGTGCAGCGACATGCTGCCGGCGCTCGCGGCGCAAGGTCTCGTGGATGCGGTCGACGCGTTCTGCGAACGCATCGGTTTTTCGCACGACCAGACGGCGCGCGTGTTCGACGTGGCGCGTCGGCTCGGGCTGCCGGTAAAGCTGCACGCGGAGCAGCTGTCCGACCAGGGCGGGGCGGCGCTCGTGGCCCGGTACGGCGGGCTGTCGGCCGACCACCTCGAATGGCTGTCGGAGGAGGGCGTGGCCGCGATGGCGCGCGCGGGCACCGTCGCCGTGCTGCTGCCCGGCGCCTATTACTTCCTGCGCGAGACGCGCATGCCGCCGCTGGCGCAACTGCGCGCCGCCGGCGTGCCGCTGGCCGTCGCCACCGACTGCAATCCGGGCACGTCGCCCATGACGTCGCTGCTGCTGGCGCTGAACATGGCGTGCACGCTGTGGCGCCTGACGCCGCTGGAAGCGCTGCGCGGCGCGACCGTCCACGCGGCGCGCGCGCTGGGCCGCGCCGACATCGGCACGCTCGAAGCCGGCAAGCGTGCCGACTTCGCCCTGTGGGACATCGCCCGTCCGGCCGACCTGGCCTACGCGATCGGCGCGAACCCGTGCCGGGGCGTCGTCCGTGCCGGCGTGTGGCGCGATCGGGTTTAAACAGTTCGTGGGGAACTTGACTAAACCTGCGCAGTCTTATGCAGTATGAGCAAGCTTCTTTCCATTGGCGCCGCCGCCAAGACACTCGGTGTCTCCACCAGCACGCTGCGCCGTTGGGAGACCGCCGGTCGGCTCGTTCCGACTCGGACCGAGGGCGGGCAGCGGCGCTACGACCTCGCCGCACTGCGTCCCGGACTGATCCACGGCGCAGTCGCACCGCGACGGACGGTAGCCTACGCGCGCGTGTCCAGTCACGACCAGCGCGCCGACCTGGAGCGCCAGAAGCAGGTGCTCGAATTGTACTGCGCGGCCCAAGGCTGGCCGTTCGACATTATCGCCGACCTGGGCTCCGGTATGAATTACCACAAGAAGGGTTTGCGACGCTTGCTGGATGAGATCGTGGCCGGCGACGTGAGCCGCCTGGTCCTGACCCACAAGGATCGCCTGCTGCGCTTCGGCGCCGAACTGGTGTTTGCCCTGTGCGAAGCCCGAAACGTCGAGGT
>CBIHRX010000134.1:0-17190 GCA_966212555.1 uncultured Massilia sp. | reverse complement strand
CCGGAGATATGGCCGAGATAAAAACGCTGCAGCAGCGGCAGCTGCGAGAAATGGGGGGCGAGCAGTGCGGAAAAGATGACGAAGCGCAGGTTGACGACGAAGGCGGTAGCGAAGATGACGCCGATGGGCGCGCCGGTGGCGATCAAAGGCAGCGACGCGAGCTGGGCCGAGCCGGAGTACACGATCAGGGTCATGGCGCCGGCTTGCAGCGCGGTGAGGCCGCTCTTGACCATCGCGACCCCGACCACGATGCCCCATGCGCCGAGACCGAACAGCGTGGGCAGGCCGACCTGGAAACCGTCGCGCCAGGCGACCGGATCGTGGCCGTCGACGTCGTTGCCGCTCTCCATGCGCACCCCGCTCATGTCGCGTTCCTGCAACAAAAGCGGTCGACAAGCATGGCGGACAGGCTGCGTTCGGACATGAAACGATGGCGTGAAAATGCGCGTAGATTTCCCGATCGGAAATTCTACTCGACAGTATTAAGATTGCTATTCTACCGGACCATTCCGGCAATCAGGTCGAATCCGTTAGAATCGTGGTTTTGGGAATGCTTCAGCTTCCCTCGCCTATTAGCTGACGGAGAAATGAATGAACGACAAGACCATCCCGGTCGTGGAACTGGAAGCCAAGGACCTGCCGGCCTATTGCCCGAACCCTGCCATGCCGCTGTGGTCGTCCCACCCGCGCGTTTTCCTGGACTTCGATCATGACGGCAACGCCAAGTGCCCGTACTGCGGCACCCAGTACCGCCTGAAGCCGGGTACCGTGCTGGCCCATCACTGATTTCTACCTGCACGGGGGCTTGCCGTGAACCAAGCGGACGCAGCAGGCTATCGGGCCCCCTGGTGGTTGCCGGGCGGCGATTTGCAGACGATCTGGCCGGCCCTCTGCATCCGCAAGCCGGCCGTCGCCTACCGGCGCGAGCGCTGGAACACACCCTGCGGCCAGGATTTCATCGACGTCGACCTCGTCGACGGCGCCTCCCCTGCTTCTCCCTACGTACTGCTGTTCCACGGCCTGGAAGGCTCGTCGGACAGCCATTACGCGCGGTCGCTGATGGCGCTTGTCGCGGCGCGCGGCTGGCATGGCGCGATCCCGCATTTCCGCGGCTGCTCGGGCGAGCCGAACCTCGCGCCCCGCTTCTACCATTCCGGCGACGCCGAAGAGCTCGACTGGATCATCCGCCGCCTGCGGTCGCGCCATCCCGGCCCGTTCTACGTGGCCGGCGTCTCGCTGGGTGGCAATGCGCTGCTGCGCTGGCTCGGTGAGCAGGGCCACGGCGCAGGCATCGTCGACGCCGCCGTGGCCGTCTCCGCCCCGCTCGACCTGGCGGCCGGCGGTGCCGCGCTGTCGGCCGGCTTCAACCGGCTGTACACCCGCATGTTCCTGCAGACCCTGAAGCCCAAGGCACTGGCCAAGCTGGAACGCTTTCCCGGCCTGTTCGACCGCGACCGGCTGCTCGCCGCCAACGATTTATACAGTTTCGACAACGTCGTCACCGCCCCGCTGCACGGCTACCGCGACACGGACGATTACTGGCATCGCGCCAGCGCCCGCCACATCCTGCACGACATCGTCGTGCCGACGCTCGTGCTGAACGCGCAGAACGACCCGTTCCTGCCCGGCCGCCACCTGCCCCGGACGGCCGCGCCCGCGGTGACGCTGGAATATCCGGCAACAGGCGGTCACGTCGGCTTTTCGACCGCCCCCGCATTTCCTCCATTCTCGGGTCGCCTCGACTGGCTGCCGCAACGCATCCTGACTTTTTTCGACGACACGGCCATGCGCGCGCCGACGCCCGCGCGGCTGTGCGAAGCTTGAACCATGGACGACATCGTAAAACAGGCAATGGCCAAGTGGCCGAACGTGCCGTACTGCTACGGCTGGCTGGCACTGGACGCGCGCGGCACCTGGCGCATGCGCGACGAGGCGGCCCAGCGCGCGGGCGCCCCCGGCGACAGGCTGACGAATGCCGCGCTGGTCGGCTTCATCGCCCGCAATTATCTGGCGGATGAACGGGGCTGCTGGTATTTCCAGAACGGTCCGCAGCGCGTGTACATCAATCTCGAAGCGACGCCCTTCATCGCGCGCACGGATCCGGCGCAAGGCCTCGTGCTGCACACGGGGCAGCCGCTGGGCGCGCCCGATGAAGCGTTCATGACGGAGGCCGGCGGCATCGTGCTGCGTGCCGGACAGACGGCGGCGCAAGTGGACGACCGCGACGCGGCGCAGTTGCTGCACACATTCGAACTCGATGGGCGTCCCGCGACGGATGAGGATGTGATGGCGTGGCTGGAAGGCGGCGCGGGCAAGCTGGCCCTGCGCTGGCAGGACAGGTGCATCGCCGTCGGACGGTTGACGGCGGACGAGGTGCCGGAGCGCTTCGGGTTCGTGCGGCGGCCGGATCTGCTGCAACCGCAAACCTGAAAACCGTCGTTCCCGGACTGGCCGTCCGCCTTGGCGGGAACCCAATTTTTGCACGCGCAGCGGTCTGCTCAAAACTTGGGCCCCTGCCTTCGCAGGGGCGACGTAGTTCAGCGGTCCTTGTCCTTCTTTTCTTTCTTCTCGTCCTTCTGCCGCTCGTTCAATTCGCGCTCGCGCGCATCGATCACGGCCTGGTCGTAGAACGACACATCCTTCGCCTTGCGCGCGAGATTGAGCTGGTCGACGGCCGCCGGCAACGCGCCCGTCAGCACATACGATTCGGCCAGCGCCATGTGCTGCAGCGCGATCTTGCCCTGGGCCGCATACGCCTTGGCGAGCTGGTCGTAGAGCTTGGGCTCCTCGCGGTATTGCTGCACCTGGTCGCGCAGGAACTGGGCCGCCTTGTCCAGCTTGCCGTCCGCGATCAGCGCGTCGGCGTACTGGCGCGCCAGCATGCGCGACAGCGGGAATTTCTGGTGCGCCGCTTCCGCGTCCTGCACGGCCTGGTGGACGACCTCGGGCGGCTGCCCCGGCGCCAGCTTGATCTCGGTGGCGAGGCCGGCGAACAGGGCGCTGCCGTCCGTGCCGCTGCGTTCGCTCGAAAAGACGCCGGGACGCGGCTTCGTCGACGCCTTCGCCTTGTCGAGCCAGCTCTGCGCCCCTTTCAGGTCGCCCTGCTTCAGCGCGAGGAACGACAGGCCGTACATGGCGGCCGTCTGCTGCTGGGTGTTCGGCTGGGCCAGCTGGCTGTCGAACACGGATTTCGCCTCGTCCCGTCCCTTCTGGCTTTCGTCCTGCAACACGCGCGCGCGGGCGCGGACGAGGTGGAATTCGATGCTGTCCGGCCGAATATGGATCGGCTTCGGGTTGTCGCGGATGCGCGACTGGATGTCGGCGATGCGCTCGCCCGTCAGCGGGTGGCTGCTGAGCCAGGCCGGCGCCTCGCCATACACGCGCGTCGTGCTCTGCAGGCGCTTGAAGAAGGCCACCATGCCCGACGTGTCGTAGCCGGCCGCGCGCATCGTCTGGAAGCCGACGCGGTCGGCCTCGCGCTCGGCGTCGCGGCTGAAATTCAGCTGGCGCTGGATAGCGAGACCTTGCCCGCCCAACATGACGCCCATCGCCGCATCGGCGCCGCCGCCCGCCTTGCCGACGAGCGCCGCCAGCAGCAGCGCGGCCAGCGGCAACAGCGCATCCTGCTTCTGCTGGCCGATCATGCGCGCGATGTGGCGCTGCTGCACGTGCCCGATCTCGTGCGACAGCACGGACGCCAGTTCCGACTCGTTCTGCGCCGAGATCAGCAACTGCGAGTGCACGCCGATGAAGCCGCCGGGCAGCGCGAACGCGTTGATCATCGGATCGCGCACGGCAAAGAAGAAGAAATCGGCATTCGTCTCCCCGCGCGCGCCGGACGCGAACGACACGAGGTTTTCGCCGAAATTGTTCAGGAACTCGATGATCGCGTCGTCGTCCAGGTAATCGGGATCGCGCCGGATATCGTTCATGATCTCCTCGCCCAGCTTGCGCTCCAGGAAGGGCGACAGGTCGGCGCGCGCGGTATCGCCGAGCGTCGGCAACCCGGTCGTATCGGCGCCGCCGCGCAGGACGGGAATAGTGGGGGCGGCCAGCGCGCCGGCGGTGGCCACGACGAGGCCGGCGGCCGCCGCGACACGGCGCCATGGCCACCTTGGTGAAAGCTGCAACATCGCTGAAATCGGGTTAGGTTTCACGATGCTATGATACCCGCTTCCCGGCCGTTGCTACTGCTGGGCCATATTTTGTTACTTCGTTCCCTCGACAACATGACAACATCCCCCGCCGACAGCCCCCTCACCCACTTCGACGCCACCGGACAAGCCCACATGGTCGACGTCGGCGCCAAGGACGCGACCCACCGTATAGCCGTCGCCGCCGGCACCATCCGCATGCAGCCGGCCACCTTGGCCCTGGTGACGTCGGGCTCGGCCAAGAAGGGCGACGTGCTGGGCGTGGCGCGCATCGCGGCCATCATGGCGGCCAAGCGGACGAGCGACCTCATCCCCCTGTGCCATCCGCTGGCCATCACCCGGGTCGCCGTCGATTTCGAGATCGACGAGGCGAACAACAGCGTGCATTGCCGGGCGCAGGTCGAGACCTACGGTAAAACCGGGGTCGAGATGGAGGCGCTCACTTCGGTGCAAGTCGGCTTGCTGACCATTTATGACATGTGCAAGGCGGCGGATCGGGGGATGGTCATGACCAATGTGCGGGTGCTGGAAAAGCATGGCGGCAAATCGGGCGACTGGACGGCGCAGGTATAAGCGTCACAACCGCGTCCCGATCCACCAGTAATTCCCCTGCGCATCCTGCACCCCCGCCGTCCGGTCCCCATACGGCTGGTCGCGCGGCTCGGACAGGCTGGTGGCGCCATGATCCAGCGCCCGCGCATAGACCCGGTCGACATCCTCGACATACACGTGCACGGAGGCGATGAGTTCAGCGCCAGGCCTGCATCCCATCATCACCACGGAATCCCCGATCCTGACCTCCGCATGCCGGATCCCGCCGTCGGCATCGGGCTGGCGCCGTAGCTCGGTCGCGCCGAACGCATGCGCGAGGAAATCGAGCATGGCGCGCACATCCTTGACCAGCAAGTACGGCGACACCGCGTTATAGCCATCCGGTTTGTATCGTTCGTCCATCTGCGTCTCCAGTGATCATACGAAACTGAACAATTCTGTCACAGATGTATCGTCGTGCAATACATCTGTTCAACTTTGGCACAGGCCTGCCCCCGACAGACAGCGCCGACCATGTGGCATGGATATTGCGAATTTCTCCTTGACTGCGCGCCGCGCATTCACAACCCATCCAACGATCAAGGAGACAACCATGGCCTGGACCAAACCTGAATTCATCGACTGGCGTTTCGGCTTCGAAATCACGATGTACATCGCGAATCGCTGACCAAAACATGCCCGCGGCAATCCCGCGGGCTTAGGGGATCCCGTCATGAACATCGTCGTATTGGGCTCTGCGGCCGGAGGCGGCTTCCCGCAGTGGAACTGTAATTGCCGCAATTGTGCCGGGCTGCGCAACGGCACCGTCCGCGCGACGGCGCGCACGCAATCGTCGATCGCCGTGTCGTCCAACGGCACCGACTGGGTCCTGATCAACGCGTCGCCCGATATCCTCGCCCAAATCCGCGCCACACCCGCCCTGCAGCCGGCACGCGCCCGGCGCGATTCGGGCATCGCCGCCGTCATGCTGATGGATGCGCAGGTCGACCACGTCACGGGTCTCCTGATGCTGCGCGAAGGGAAAGAGCTGCCCCTCTATTGCACCGCGCAGGTCTGGCGCGAACTGAATCAGGGATTGCCGCTCGTGCCCGTGCTGTCGCATTACTGCGGCGTGCGCTGGCATGAACTGCCGGCCGACCAAGGCATCCAGGTACCCGGCATCGACGGCCTCCGCTTCACGCCGCTGGCACTGAACAGCAAGGCGCCGCCGTATTCCGACCACCGCAACGATCCGCACCCGGGCGACAACATCGGCCTGCTGATCGAAGACACCACGACAGGACAATCCGCGTTCTACGCACCCGGCCTCGGCGCGATCGATCCGCACGTGGACGCCGCGCTGCGGAAAGCGGATTGCGTGCTCGTCGACGGCACGTTCTGGCGTGCGGACGAAATGATCGCGCACGGGTTTTCCAGCAAGACGGCGGCCGACATGGGCCACCTGCCGCAAACGGGCGACGGCGGCATGATCGCCGTGCTCGACGGCGTCAAGGCGCGGCGCAAGGTGCTCATCCACATCAACAACACGAATCCGATCCTGGACGAAGACTCGGAAGAGCGCGCCCTGCTCGCGCGCCACGGCATCGACGTCGCGTTCGACGGCATGGAGATCACACTATGAGTACCGAAGCATGGAGCCGCGACGAGTTCGAGGCGCAATTGCGCGCACAGGGTGCCGGCTACCACATCCACCATCCGTTCAACGTCAGGATGCACGAGGGCCTGCTGGGACCGGACCAGATTCGCGGCTGGGTCGCCAACCGCTTTTATTACCAGGTCAATATCCCGCAAAAGGATGGCGCCATCATCGCCAATTGCCCGGACCGCGCCACGCGCCGCCGCTGGGTGCGGCGCATCCTCGACCATGACGGCTGGGGAGACAACGAGGGTGGGATCGAGGCCTGGGTGCGGCTCGGCGAAGCCGTCGGGCTCACGCGCGAGGCGCTGTGGTCGCACCGGCACGTCGTGCCCGGTGTGCGCTTCGCCGTCGACGCGTACGTCAATTTTGCGCGCCAGGCGCCGTGGCAGGAAGCCGTCTGCTCGTCGCTGACGGAGATGTTCGCGCCGAAGATCCACAAGGACCGCCTGGCGACCTGGCCGACGTATTACCCGTGGATCGATCCCGATGGCTTGCAGTATTTCCGCAGCCGTATTTCGCTGGCCGAGCGCGACGTCGAGCACGGCCTGGAAGTGACGCTCGGCCACTTCACCTCCCGCGTCCAGCAGGAGCGCGCGCTCGAGATCCTGCAATTCAAGCTCGACATCCTGTGGGCCATGCTCGACGCCATCGAGAAGGCCTATCCCTGAGGAGACAAGCCATGCACACCGTTCCCGATCAACCCGCCCTGTCGCGCCTGTTCCGCATGCAGTGGGAAGAGGCCCAAGGCAACTACGTGCTCCTGTACCCGGAAGGGATGGTCAAGCTGAGCCTGAGCGCGGCCGAGATCCTGAAACGCTGCGATGGTACGCACACCGTGCCGGCCATCGTCGGCGAGCTCGAACAGGCGTTCAACTGCGGCGGCCTGCGGGACGACGTCGACGACTTCCTGCGCGTCGCCAGCGAGCGCGGCTGGATCGTGTGAGCGCGCCATGAACGCCCCGACCTTCCGCCCGGCCATCGCGCCGCCGCTCTGGCTGCTGGCCGAGCTGACCTATCGCTGCCCGCTGCACTGCCCGTTCTGCTACAACCCGGTCGATTACGCGAATGACCGCACCGAACTGACGACCGAGCAATGGTTTGATGTGATGCGCCAGGCGCGCCAGCTCGGCGCCGCGCAACTCGGCTTCTCGGGCGGCGAACCGCTGCTGCGGGACGATCTCGAAGAACTGGTCGGCGAAGGCCGCCGGCTGGGGTTTTATACGAACCTGATCACGTCCGGCGTCGGCCTCACCGAATCGCGCCTCGCGCGCATGAAGGAACTGGGACTGGACCACATCCAGCTGTCGTTCCAGGATTCCACGCGCGAGCTGAACGATTTCCTGTCGAGCACGAAGACGTTCGACCTGAAGGCGCGCGTCGCCCGGCTGATCAAGCAGTACGACTACCCGATGGTGCTGAACGTCGTGCTGCACCGCTTCAATCTCGACCACGTGGAGAAGATCATCGACATGGCCCTCGAGATGGGCGTCGACTACCTGGAACTGGCCAACACGCAGTATTACGGCTGGGCGCTCGTCAACCGCGACCAGCTGATGCCGACGCGGGAACAGGTGGCGCGTGCGGAAAGCGTCGTGAATGCGTGCCGCGCGCGGATCGGCAACCGGATGCGCATCCTGTTCGTCGTGCCCGACTATTTCGAGGCGCGGCCCAAGGCCTGCATGAACGGCTGGGGCGGCGTGTTCCTCGGCATCGCACCGGACGGCACGGCGCTACCCTGCCACGCGGCGCGCACGTTGCCGGGCATCGATTTCCCGAACGTCCGCGACACGAGCGTAAAGGACATCTGGTACGACAGCGACGCGTTCAACCGCTACCGCGGCGATGCCTGGATGAAGGATCCGTGCCGCACGTGCGACGACAAGGCAAAGGACTTCGGCGGCTGCCGCTGCCAGGCGTACGCGCTCACCGGCGATGCCGCGAACGCGGACCCGGTGTGCGCGAAGTCGGCGCGGCATGGCGAATTGCAGACCATCGTGATGCACGCGCAGCGCGCGCAGGACGAGGCCGTGTGGCGGCCGGCGCAACCGATCGTGTTCCGGTCCGACGCCAATTCGCGCAAGACGCGTCAGCCCTGCCCGTAAGGCGTGTATTCGAACCCGTTGCCGATCACGCCGACGAGGCCGGCCTTGTTTTCGGCACTGTCGCTGATGGAGGCCAGCACGTCGGCGGTGCCGGCCGCTTTGCTGTCGAGCACACCGGCCCAGAAGTCCAGGCCGCCCGCGTCCGGCGTGCGGTGCAGGATGTTCTCGTAGTACTTGGTGACCAGTTCGCGGTTCGATTTCACGCCGTCGTACGCCTTGTGGTATTCGTCCGAATCGAGGAAGCCCTGGGCCACGCTCTTGAAGCTCTGGCCGTGATCCATCGCATTGATCCAGTAGCCGAGGCCTCCCTTGTCGGGCGTGCGGTTGAACGCGGCCTGGTAGATGCGGTAGACCTGGCCCGCATTGCCGTCGATGTCCAGCGCGACGGTGGCGTCGCTGAAGGCGATGCGTTCGACGCCGGCCAGTTGCTGGGCCGTGCCCGCTTTGTCCGTGACGGTCCAGGAGCTGCCGGTCGTGCCGATCCGCTGCACGGTCGCGTCGGTGCGCGCGATGGACAGCCGGACCGTGTCCAGGCCGGCGCCGCCGTCGACGGTGTGCGCGCCGCCGAGCAGCGTGATCTGGTCGTTGCCGGCGCCGGCCATGACCCCCAGTTGTCCGCCGCCGCCCTTGAGGCTGATACGGTCGTTGCCGCCCCCGGCTTCCAGCATCAACGGGTCGTACAGGTGTGCCGGCAGGTCGACGGTCAGGACGTCGTCGCCGTCGAAGTCGCTGCCATCCGCCCACACCCCGTCCAGGCTGTCGCCGTGATTCATCGTGACCGACATACCGGCCATCTGCAGCACGCTGCCGTCCTGGTACAGTTCCTTGTAGCCGGTCAGCACGCCGCCCATCGCGTCGTCACGGGTCGTGTCGATGTAAAAATTGCCATCAATACTGGTCGAATCGAGGAATTTTTGGGCGTACAAGGTCAAGTTGTTGAACGAACCGATCGTGTAGCCGTCCGGCGTGAGGGTCAGGTTGCCCTTGATGACGACGCCCGTGTTGCCGTACACAGGATCGTAGCCGGCGCTGCCGGCCCCGAAATCGGTGGCGGCGCCGAAGGTGTCGAGCGTGCCGCCTTGCGACGACGTCAGCCAGATATTGGCGCCATCGACCTTGTAATCGAACTTGATCTTGCCCGTGCCAAACACCGCGGTGACGCCGCTCTGATAGAGCTCGTAGTCGTTGGCACTGCCATGACCGCTGGGGCCGCCCGGATTGTCGAGGACCACGTTCTTCAACGTCTCCGTGGCGCCACTCGAGTAGCGGACCGTCAGCGTCGTGCCGTTCAGCGTCGAACTGACGGCCTGCCCCATGTCCAGGTCTTGGCCATACGTGCCGGTCTTGTTGAACAGGTCGGCGAGCGAGTTCCCGGACCCATCGCTCTGCAGTAACAGCGTGTGCTGCTGGTCGATGACGACCTGAGAGAATTTCATGGTGAAGACTGCCATGTGCTCATCCTTTATCGAAGACTATCCGGCTATTGTATTGATATTACTGGCCGGAAAAATCACGAAAAATAGCTTCCTGCTAAACGATTCTTTATTGACCAGATATTGAACGAAGCGGGTAACAAAGTAAGTGTTGGAAAAACACGCCAGATCGCACGAGCACGGCGCAATTCTCACGAATTATTTCCTCACATCAATTAACATTTACTTGAACACATCACCAGGAGACGTGCCATGTTCAAGCAAATGAAGGTCGCGACCCGGCTGACCCTTGGCTTTCTTGCCGTCGTCATGCTCGGCGCCATCGTCGCCGGCATTGCGGTCTACAACATGACCCAGATGAACGAGCGCGCCAAGCGCATGTACCAGAAAGAATTGCTGGGCATTTCCTACGTCAAGGAAGCCGATCTGAACCAGGTTTCCCTCGGCCGTTCGCTGCGCGGCGCGATGCTGGCCTCGACCGACGACCAGCGCGCCGGCATGCTGGCCAACGGCGACAAGTACAAGCAGCTGCTGCAGGAAAACCTCGACAAGGCGCGTCCGCTGTTCCACTCGGACGAAGGCAAGCGCATCTTTGCCGAAGCCGATGCCCAGCTGCGCGACTTCGACGGCACGGTTGCGGAGCTGGTCAAGCGCGTGAAGGCGGAACCGCTCGAGCCGAAGCGCGATTCCGTCGACTACCTGTTCGGTACGCTGCTGCCGAAGTCGCAAGCCCTCGACGCCAAATTGGCGGCTTTGGCCCAGAACAAGGAACAGATGGCCCAGGACACCAATCTGAGCAACAAGAACGCCTATGAAAACAGCCGCGCCACGCTGCTCGTGCTGGTCGCGCTCAGCGCCCTGGTCGGCACCGGCTTCGGCATCGTGATCACCCGCGGCCTGACGCGCCAGCTGGGCGGCGAACCCGCCTATGCCGCCGAAGTCGCAGGGCGCATCGCCGACGGCGACCTGGGCACCGACGTGCAATTGCGCGCCGGCGACGAGACGAGCCTGCTGTTCGCGATGAAATCCATGCGCGACCGCCTGGCCCGCATCGTCAGCGAAGTGCGCCAGGGCACGGACGCCATCGCTTCCTCCTCCGCCGAAATAGCGAGCGGCAACCTGGACCTGTCGTCGCGCACGGAACAACAGGCCAGCTCGCTCGAAGAGACCGCATCGTCGATGGAAGAGCTGACGTCGACCGTGAAGCAGAACGCCGACAACGCGCGCCAGGCCAACGTGCTGGCGCAGACGGCGTCGAACGTGGCCGGCCAGGGCGGCGACGTCGTGGCGCAAGTGGTGCAGACGATGGGCTCGATCAACGATTCGTCGAAGAAGATCGTCGACATCATCACCGTCATCGACGGCATCGCGTTCCAGACGAACATCCTGGCGCTGAACGCCGCGGTCGAGGCCGCGCGTGCCGGCGAACAGGGCCGCGGTTTCGCCGTCGTCGCCGGCGAAGTGCGGACGCTGGCCCAGCGCTCGGCGGCCGCTGCCAAGGAGATCAAGGGCCTGATCGGCGACTCCGTCGACAAGGTCGAGATCGGCACCAGGCTCGTCGACCAGGCCGGCAGCACGATGCACGAGGTCGTCTCAAGCATCCAGCGCGTGACGGACATCATGGCCGAGATCAGCGCCGCCAGCCAGGAACAGACCAGCGGCATCGAGCAGATCAACCAGGCGATCAGCCAGATGGACAACGTGACCCAGCAGAACGCGGGTCTCGTCGAGGAAGCCGCGGCCGCGTCGGAAGCGCTGCAGACCCAGGCGACCAGGCTGGCGGAGCTGGTCAGCGTGTTCCGGCTCGGCGACCGCGTGCCGGCGGCTGCGCCGGCCGCACCGGCGACGCCGGTCCGCGCAGCGAAGCCTGTCGCGACGCTGGTGGCACCGAAGCCGGCGCCCGTCGTCAAGCCGGCCCCGGCGCGTGCGCCCGCGAAGGCGGCGGCCGCTGCGGACGAGTGGGAAGAGTTCTAAGGTCCGTTCGCTGCTTCATCTTTCACGTGGTAAATTGCTGCCTTTCACCGGCCGCGCCAACAAGCGCGGCCGGCGTATTCACAAGCCACAAGCGAGAGGACAGGATGAAATTACGTATGCTGGCGCTGGCCGCCGCCCTGACGGGCACGGCGCTGGGCGCGACGGCCGCACCGCGCGGATTCACGGTCGAGGACCTGGTTGCGATGGAACGAGTCGGCAGCGCCGCGGTGTCGCCGGACGGCGGCCGTGTCGTCTACACGGTGCGCACGACCGACATGGGCAAGAACCGCGGTCATACCGACCTCTACCTGGTCGACCTGCGCGCCGCCAATCCGGCGCCGCAACGCCTGACGTCGGACGCCGCCAGCAGCACGGATCCGGAATGGTCGCCGAATGGCGACGCCATTTACTTCCTGTCGGCGCGATCGGGGTCGGGCCAGGTATGGCGCGTGTCGGCGGCCGGCGGCGACGCGGTCCGCGTGACCGACCTGCCGCTCGACGTGGACGCCTTCCGCGTCGCGCCGACGGGCGACCGCATGCTGCTGAGTATGGCCGTATTCCGCGATTGCGCCGACCTCGCCTGCACGAAGGCGCGCATGGATGCGAAAGAGAAGGACAAGGCGAGCGGCAAAGTCTACGACCGCCTGTTCGTGCGCCACTGGGACACGTGGTCGGACGGCCGCAACAACGTACTGTATTCGGCGCCGCTGGATGCGTCCGGCCGCGTAAACGGGGCGCCGGTCAGCCTGTCCGGCGCGCTCGACGGCGACGTGCCGTCGAAACCGTTCGGCGACCGCGAGGAATTCCGCTTCAGCCCGGACGGCAAGACCGTCGTGTTCTCGGTGCGCATCGCCGGCAAGACCGAGGCATGGTCGACGAACTTCGACTTGTACGCTGTCCCCGCCACGGGCGGCACGCCGCGCAACCTGACCGCCGACAATAACGCCTGGGACACGAAAGCCGTGTTTTCGCCGGACGGCCGCACCCTCGCCTACCTGGCCATGACCCGCCCCGGCTTCGAGGCGGACCGCTACCACATCGTGCTGCTCGATCTCGCCACGGGCAAGAAGCGCAACGTGGCCGAAAGCTGGGACCGCTCGCCGGGCGGCATCCAGTGGACGGCGGACGGCAAGACGCTGATCGCGGACGCCGAGGACATCGGCCAGCACCGCCTGTTCGCCATCGACGTGGCCAGCGGCAAGGTTTCTCCCCTGACCGACAAGGGTTCCATTGGCGGCTTCGACGTGCGCGGCAATACCGTCGCCTTCACGCAAACGAACCTGGCATCGGGCGCGCAATTGTTCGGCATGCAGCTGGGCACCAGCAAGGCCGCGCAACTGACCCACGTGAACGAGGAGAAGCTGGCCGACGTGCGCTGGGGCGACTATGAACAGTTTTCGTTCAAGGGCGCGAACGGCGACACCGTCTACGGCCACGTGATGAAGCCGTGGAATTACGAGCCGGGCAAAAAGTATCCGATCGCCTTCCTCGTGCACGGCGGCCCGCAGGGCAGCTTCGGCAACGGCTGGAGCTATCGCTGGAACCCGCAGGTGTACGCGGGCGCGGGCTATGCGACCGTGTTCATCGATTTCCACGGCTCGACCGGCTACGGCCAGAAGTTCACGGACGCCATCAGCGGCGACTGGGGCGGCAAGCCGCTCGAGGACCTCAAGAAGGGCCTGGCCGCCGCCGTGGCCAAGTACGGCTGGATGGACCGCTCGCACGCCTGCGCGCTGGGCGCGTCGTATGGCGGCTACATGATGAACTGGATCGAGGGTAACTGGTCCGACGGCTTCAAGTGCATCGTCAACCACGACGGCGTGTTCGACACCCGCGGCATGGCCTATTCGACCGAAGAACAATGGTTCACCGATTGGGAAAACGGCGGTCCGTACTTCGCCGTGCCGGACAAGCATGAGCGCTTCAACCCGGTGCTGCACGTGAACAAGTGGAAGACGCCGATGCTCGTCGTGCAGGGCGACCTCGACTTCCGCATCCCGACGGCCCAGGGCCTGTCCACGTTCACGGCATTGCAGCGCCGCGGCATCGACAGCAAGCTGCTCGTGTTCCCGGACGAGAACCACTGGGTGCTGAAGCCGGCCAACTCCGTGCTGTGGCATCACACCGTGATCGGCTGGCTGGACCAGCACCTGAAGCAGTAAATCCACGCGGCGTTCCTGCCCGGATGACGAAAAACGCCTGTACGTACAGGCGTTTTTTTCGTTTCCAAAGGGTTGCCTCAGTGATACTATTGCCCGCTTACGAGATGAAAACATCATGAACGACTCGCAAGCGGACCGCGAACTCAAACCCCAGGAATTCGAATTCGAGTCGATGAACCTGCAGGTCGGCGTACGCCTGCAATTCATCACGCACCGGCGTCTGAAACCCGTGCAGCACTTCTCCACGCTGATCGGCTGGTTGAAGGATGAATACCTGATCGTCAAGATCCCGATGGACAATGGCGCGCCGATTCCCTTGGTCGAAGGCGAGCGCGTGACGATGCGCGTATTCTCGGGCATCCACGTGTGCTCGTTCGCGTGCACGGTCGAGCGCGTGTTCGGCCGGCCGCTGCTGTACGCCCACATCTCGTTCCCGCGCACGATCCAGGGCACGAGCCTGCGCACGGCGATGCGGGTCAAGGTCGATATCCCCGCGAAAGTCATCCCCAGGAATGCCACGGTGCCGGGCGCCGATTGCCTGCTCACGAACCTGAGCGTGAACGGCGCGCGCATCGAATCGAAGAAGAGCCTGCCACAGGACGAGGATGAAATCGACCTGGAATTCGCCCTGCTGGCCCCGCCCAACAACCAGGAAATCCGCGTCCGCACGCGCGCGGCCGTGCGCAACATCAGCGCGCTGTCGGGCGGACCGGAACAGGCCGAGGGGTTTGCGTATGGCGTGCAGTTCGTGGACCTCGATCCCGTGCACTACACGCTGTTGCAGAACCTGACGTATGAGGCGTTGCTGGCGGATCGGCAGAAGATCGTCTGATCAGAAGTGTCCGGCCTTCCACAGGCGCGGCCAGTACAGGCCCGTGTTGAGCGCCTGCTCGGCCTGGGTCAATTCCTCGCCGCGCAGCCGGGCGCCCGCTTCCGGCCATGCTCCGGTAATCACCCCTGACAGCGCGACGGCGACGCACACGGCACCCACGCTGCGCCGGAGACCCGCAGGCGGAGTCCGGACGACCGGGACGACGGTCCGCTGCCAGCCGATTGCGCAGCCTAGGTACAGCGCGATGGCCAGCTGGCTCTGCGGCATCACGAGGATGCCCGACACGAGCCCGTCGACGAAGATCGCCACCGCGCCCATCAACAGCGCGGCGAAGGTGGCGTGATTGGCGGCGTCGCCGGGCTGGACGCGCGCCGCCGCCTGGAACAACGCGCGTACGCCGAACGCGATGGCGGCGAGCAGGCACGCCAGCGCCGGCAAGCCCCATTCGGCGGCGATCTGCAGCAGCCAGTCGTGCGGATGGCTGCCCATGTGCAGCGGCGCGGTGACGTGCGCGAAATTCATCGGTCCCACGCCCAGCCACGGATGCTGCGCGATCAGTCCGGCGGCGAGATGCCACAGCGGCGTGCGTTGCGACGCGGGGTCGACGGCCGTGCGATGGAGCGTGTACGCAAACGAGCGCATGCCTTCAGCGCCGAGCAGGACCGGTACTACGGTCAGGAAAAAGACGTAGGCGAGCAGGCCGAGTGCCGCGGTGATGGCGGCCTCCCGCAAATACGGCACGGCCCGCCGGCGCGCCAGCACGGCAACGGCGACGCAACCGGCCGCCGTGCCCAGCAGCGTGCCGCGGCCATTCGTCGCGAACAACGCCATCCACCAATACACCGTCACCGCCAGCCACAGCCAGCGGAACCTGGAGCCGCGCGGCGTGAGGCAGCACAGTAGAACCAGCAGGGGCAGCGTCGACGTCTGCACATGGTTGAAGAAGCGGATGTTGCTGAAGTTGGTCGTGAAATCGTCGAGCGCCAGCGGGATGCCGAGGCTCAGTCCGCCGACATACGCGACGATGAACAGGAACGCGTAGAACGCGCACATGACCGCCAGGCAGCGGAGGACGCGCAGGATGGCCGGTTGACCGTTGCGCGCGATCTCGGCCGCGACCATGAACGCGAGCAGGTAGAGCAGGAACAGGTTCGCCACTTCGAAGACGGCGTGGCGGGGTGAAAAGGCGGATAGGGTGCCCAGGATGCCGAGGACGAAGAACGCGGCCAGCGCGTTGCCGGCGCGCCCGCGAAACGGATCGGCAACCGTTGCCCTGTGCGCGATCACGGCAAGGCCCCCCGCCAGCAGCACGGCGCCCATCTCGACGAGACGCTGCTGGTCGTGGCCGGTCACGAGCATGAAGTTGGCGGACAGGGCCAGGCACAGCAGCGCGATGAAAGGCGTCTGCCGCAGCATGTGCAGACCGCTCGTCAATGGATGGGTTCCTGTCGTCCGCACGTCGACCTCGCTTGGTCCGGTTAATAAAAAAGCCGCCCAGCTTGCACTGGGCGGCTCCTTGACGCTATGTCCGCTGAGTCAGGACAGATTAGCTACCGGTGCAGCTGGTGCCGGCGATCTTCGTCTTGTCGGCCGCGTTAGCAATGTTGCTTGCGCAGGTCCACGTGCCGTCGGCTGCACGGCTCAGGGTGATCGTCGTGCCGCTGACAACTGCCGGGCCACCGGCGATCGTGCAGACCAGGCCGCCGCCGGTGGTATCTTTCAGGCTCATCGCGCAGTTGGTGGTCGAGGTTTGCAGGCCAGCTTCGCCGACGTTCGCAGGGTTGGCGCCTTCGTTCATCTTGACGTCGAAGCCGGTCTTACCTGCCGACACTTCAGCCAGCGCAGCCGTGAACTTCGACTTGGCGACGTAGTTCTGGTAAGCCGGGATGGCCACGGCGGCCAGGATGCCGATAATCGCGACAACGATCATCAGTTCGATCAGGGTGAAGCCGGCTTGGGCTTTCTTGACGATTTTCGGTGCTTTCATGATGTCTCTCCAGGTGGGGGCACTGCAAAATTAAAGGGGTATTGCGTATCTGGTTACTGCTTGCTTCTGCCCTTTACACTATGCAATCGGCGTGCCAGCTTGTTTCCGTACGGAATCGTTAGCACCGTGCTACCAAATTGTGGGTTTTCGCGTATTTTCCGCATTGCCGCATGACAATTTTTGTCACTCGGGTATGGCGAAAATTGTCAGCGTGACGAATTTTGCTGAGCTGCGACAGAAATTGTCAGGTTGTCGTGCCAGCCGGGCCCGAAAAAAAAAGCTGTGTTCGCGTTCGCTAGATAACTCTGCCTTTTAACCGGGCTTTGCGGCAGCGCAGAGCAGGTGCGCCGGCGTG
>CBIHRX010000133.1:0-17202 GCA_966212555.1 uncultured Massilia sp. | reverse complement strand
GTTCAGGCAGTGCTCGCACAGGCGCGGCAGGTACATCATGAAGGTGTTCTCGAACGTCGAGTACATCTCCTTCTGCACGTTGTCGAACAGTTTATCCTTGCTGCGCTTGGCGAATTCGCCACCGAGGTCGTCTTCCCAATTCGGGCCCCATTCGATCTTGTCCATCTTCTTGCCGGTCAGGACGGAGATCGGGCGGGCGGTCGGCGGCGTCTCCGACAGCGGCGCGTTCTGTAGCCGCTCGTAGTCGTAGGTGAACGGCTCGTAGTACTCGTCGATCTGCGGCAGGTTCGGGTTGGCGAAGATGTTCGCCAGGATCTTCAGCCGGCTGCCCTGGCGCGGTTCGATCTTGCCGGACGCGGTGCGTTTCCAGCCGCCGTTCCACTTGTCCTGGTTTTCCCATTCCTTCGGGTAGCCGATGCCGGGCTTCGTCTCGACGTTGTTGAACCAGGCGTACTCCACGCCGTCGCGGCTCGTCCAGACGTTCTTGCAGGTCACCGAGCAGGTGTGGCAGCCGATGCATTTGTCCAGGTTCAGCACCATGCCGATTTGTGCTCTGATTTTCATGTCTTTACCTCGTTATCTGTTCAAGCACCCTTCGGGGTGGCGGCGCGCGCCAGCGCGGGTTCGCGTTCTTCCGACTCGCGCACAGGCAGCCCCGCCGGCCTGGTCGGGGCGGGACGCATCGGCTGCTGGTCGCCGTTCGGACGCGATTCGTCGCGGGCGCCTTCCATCCAGTTCACGTCGCGCATCTTGCGGACCACCACGAATTCGTCGCGGTTCGAACCCACCGTGCCGTAGTAGTTGAAGCCGTACGACAGCTGGGCGTAGCCGCCGATCATGTGGGTCGGCTTGGTCACCGTGCGCGTCACCGAGTTGTGGATGCCGCCGCGCTTCTTCGACGTCTCCGCGCCGGGCACGTTGACGATCTTTTCCTGGGCGTGGTACATCAGCGTCATGCCTTCCGGGACGCGCTGGCTGACCACCGCGCGGGCCGTCAGGGTGCCGTTCACGTTGAACACCTCGATCCAGTCGTTGTCCACGATGCCGGCCGCCTTCGCGTCGGTCTCCGACAGCCACACGTGCGGGCCGCCGCGCGACAGCGTCAGCATGCGCAGGTTGTCGGAATAGGTCGAGTGGATGCCCCATTTCTGGTGCGGGGTGATCCAGTTCAGCGCCAGCTCCTTGTTCCCGTTCGGACGGCGGTTCATGATCGCTTCCGTCGTCTTGGTGTTGATCGCGGCCTTGTACACGCACAGGCCCTCGCCGAAGTCGCGCATCCAGACGTGGTCCTGGTAGAACTGCTGGCGGCCCGTCAGCGTGCGCCAGGGGATCAGTTCATGCACGTTCGTGTAGCCGGCGTTGTAGCTGACTTCCTCGCTTTCCAGGCCCGACCACGTCGGCGACGAGATGATTTTTCTCGGCTGCGCTTGCACGTCGCGGAAGCGGATGCTGTCGTGCTCGCGCGGGATGGCCAGGTGCGTGTGGTCGCGGCCCGTGATCTTCGACAGCGCTTCCCACGCCTTCACCGCCACGTGGCCGTTCGTTTCCGGCGCCAGCGTGAGGATCATCTCGGCGGCGTCGATCGCCGTGTCCAGGCGCGGCTGGCCTTTCGACACGCCGTCTTCCAGCACGGTGCGGTTGATGCCCCGCAGGACGTCGACTTCATGGCCGGTCTTCCAGTCGATGCCCTTGCCGCCGTTGCCCACCTTTTCCAGCAGCGGGCCGATCGACGTGAACTTCTTGTGGATGTCGCGGTAGTTGCGTTCCACGACCGTCATCGACGGCATCGTCTTGCCCGGAATCGGCTCGCACTCGCCGGCGCGCCAGTCTTTCGGATCGAACGGCTGGCCAAGTTCGCCCGGGGTGTCATGCAGCAGCGGGGTGAGGATCAGGTCCTTGCGGGTGCCCAGGTGGGCGCCGCCGATCTCGGACAGCTTGGCCGCGATGCCCTTGTAGATTTCCCAGTCCGACTTCGCTTCCCACAGCGGCTGCACGGCTTCCGACAGCGGGTGGATGAACGGGTGCATGTCGGACGTGTTCAGGTCGTCCTTCTCGTACCAGGTCGCCGTCGGCAGCACGATGTCGCCGTACAGGCAGGTGGTCGACATGCGGAAGTCCAGCACGACGAGCAGGTCGAGCTTGCCCTCGGCGGCCGGGCGCACCTTGACGTCGCGCGGCTTGACGCAGGCGTCTTCGTCGCTCATCAGCGCGTTCTGCGTACCCAGCAGGTACTTGAGGAAGTATTCGTGGCCCTTGCCCGAGCTGCCCAGGATGTTGGAGCGCCACACGAACATATTGCGCGGGAAGTTCGCCGGATTGTCCGGGTCGTCGCACGAGAAATTCAGCTTGCCGGCCTTGATCTGCTCGACCGCATACTTCGCCGGATCCTGGCCGGCCGCTTCGGCCGCGCGCACCACGTCCAGCGGGTTCGTCTCGAGCTGCGGGGCGGACGGCAGCCAGCCCATGCGCTCGGCCTTGGCGTTGAAATCGATCAGCGCCATCTCTTCCAGCTTGCCGTCGGCGGTCGGGCACAGGATCTCGGACGTGTGCAGTTTTTCGTGGCGCCACTGGCTCGTGTGGGCGTAGAAGAACGAGGTGCCGTTCATCTGGCGCATCGGGCGGTTCCAGTCCAGCGCGAACGCGAGCGGGGTCCAGCCGGTCTGCGGGCGCAGCTTTTCCTGGCCGACGTAGTGGGCCCAGCCGCCGCCGCTCTGGCCGACGCAGCCGCACATCATGAGGATGTTGATGATGCCGCGGTACGTCATGTCCATGTGGTACCAGTGGTTCAGCGCCGCGCCGACGATCACCATCGACTTGCCGCGGGTGCGGTCGGCGTTGTCCGCGAACTCGCGCGCCACCGTGATGACGTCTTCGGCCTTCACGCCGGTGTGCTTCACCTGCCATGCGGGCGTGTACGGAACGTCGTCGCCGTAGTTCTTCGCGGCGTTCGGGCAGATGCCGCGGTCGACGCCGTAGTTCGCCATCGACAGGTCGTACACGGTCGTGACGAGGGCGGTGGTGCCGTCGGCCAGCGGGATCGACTTGACCGGCACGTTGCGCAGCAGGAGGTCGTTTGCATCCGCGCCGCCGAAGTAGGGGAAGCCCACCGGGACGATGCGGTCATGGTCGTCGAGCAGCGACAGTCGCGGATCGATCGGGTTGCGGGTGGCGCCTTCCTTCTGTTCGAGGTTCCACTTGCCGCTTTCTCCCCAGCGGAAGCCGATGGAGCCGCTCGGTGCGACGATCTTGCCGGTGGCCTGGTCGATGACGAGCGTCTTCCATTCCGGGTTGTTCGTCTCGTCCAGGTTGTTCGCGAGGTGCGACGCGCGCAGGAAGTAGTCGGGGACCAGCGTGCCGTCGCGCTCCTTCAGCATGACCAGCATCGGGAAGTCCGTGTACTGCTTCGCGTAGTCGCGGAAGTACGCTGACTTGCCGGTGGCGTGGAATTCCTTCAGGATGACGTGGCCCATGGCCATCGCCAGCGCGGCGTCCGTGCCCTGCTTGGGCGCGAGCCAGATGTCGCCGAATTTCGCCATCTCGCCGAAGTCGGACGACACGGCGACGGTCTTCGTGCCCTTGTAGCGCACTTCCGTGTAGAAGTGGGCGTCCGGGGTGCGGGTCATCGGGACGTTCGAACCCCACACCATCAGGTACGTGGAGTTGTACCAGTCGGCCGATTCCGGCACGTCCGTCTGCTCGCCCCACACCTGCGGGCTGGAAGGCGGCAGGTCGCAATACCAGTCGTAGAAGCTCATGGCGACGCCGCCGATGAGGCTCAGGTAGCGGGTGCCGGCGGCATAGCTGACCATCGACATGGCGGGGATCGGCGAGAAGCCGATGATGCGGTCCGGGCCGTATTTGCCGATGGTGTAGGCGTTGGCGGCGGCGATGATCTCGTTGACCTCGTCCCACTTGGCGCGCACGAAGCCGCCCTGGCCGCGCACGGACTTGTAGCTCGCCGCACGTTCCGGGTCGGTGCTGATGTACTCCCAGGCGGCGACCGGATCGCGGGTCGCGCGCGCTTCGCGCCACAGCTGCATCAGGCGGCCGCGCACCATCGGGTGCTTGACGCGCTGCGCCGAGTAGACGTACCACGAGTAGCTGGCGCCGCGCGGGCAACCGCGGGGTTCATGGTTCGGCAGGTCCGGGCGGGTGCGCGGGTAGTCGGTCTGCTGGGTTTCCCAGGTGATCAGGCCGTTCTTGACATAGACCTTCCAGCTGCACGAGCCCGTGCAGTTCACGCCGTGCGTCGAGCGCACGATCTTGTCGTGCTGCCAGCGCTGGCGGTAGGCCTTTTCCCAGGTGCGGTCTTCGTTGACGACGGCCCCGTGGCCATTCGAAAACGTCTCGCCCGTTTTGCCGAAAAATTTCAGGCGGTCCAAAAAGTGACTCATGGTTTCTCCAACGGCGCGCGGGGCGCGCTCTTGATATTCGGTGTTGTGCAGCTGTGTTCAGTCTACGGAGCGGACCGGCTGGGCGGTATTCGCAAGAAGTCGGTCCGGCCGTGGATTAGGGAGTAGGCCGTCTACTCCTTTATGACTAGCAGGTGATCTCGGCACCCTTGCGGGCATAGAACCACCAGGTGACGGCGATGCAGGTGACGTAGAAGCCGATGAAGCACCACAGGGCGGCGTCGGCGCTGCCCGTCAGGGCGATCGAGGTGCCGTAGCTCTTCGGGATGAAGAAGGCGCCGTACGCGGCGATGGCCGATGTGAAGCCGAGGACCGCGGCCGCTTCCTTGTTGGCGCTGGCGACGGCTTGTGCCTGGGCGCCTTCCGACTGGCCCTTGGCGGCGCGTTGGTGCAGCGTCAGGAAGATCACGGGGATCATGCGGAAGGTGGATGCGTTACCGACGCCGGTGCAGGCGAACAGCACGAGGAACATGCCGAAGAAGCCGGCGAAACTGCCAAGGTTGGTCCCATGCGGCAGGAAGTGCAGCACGCCCAGCACGGCGAGGATCATCGCAACAAAGGTCCACACGGTGACGCGGGCGCCGCCCAGCTTGTCGGAGATATAACCGCCGGCCACGCGGGCGAGGGCGCTGACGAGGGGACCGACGAACGCATACTGCAGCGGGTTCACTTGCGGGAACAGGGTGCTGGTCAGCAGCGGGAAGGCGGCCGAGTAGCCGATGAACGAGCCGAAGGTGCCGACATACAGCCAGCACATGAGCCAGTTGTGCTTGCGCTTGAAGATCACGGCCTGTTCGGCGAACGAGGCCTTGGCCGATGCGAGGTCGTTCATGCCGAACCAGGCGGCCAGTGTGCTGACGAGGATGAACGGCACCCACACGAAGCCCGCGTTCTGCAGCCACATCTGCTTGGTGGCCGTCGCGCCTTTTACGACTTTCGTCCAGGTCTGCGGCTCGCCGCCGAACAAAGCGAAGGTGATCACGAGCGGGACGACGAACTGCACGGCGGAGACGCCCAGGTTGCCGAGGCCCGCGTTCATGCCGAGGGCGTAGCCCTTCTGGGCTTTCGGATAGAAGAAGCTGATGTTGGCCATCGACGAGGCGAAGTTGCCGCCGCCGAAGCCGCACAGCAGCGACAGCACGAGCATGGTCGGGTAGCTCGTGTTCGGGTCCTGCACGGCGAAGCCGATGCCCAGCGCGGGAACGAGGAGCGAGGCGGTGGAGATGGCGGTCCATTTGCGGCCGCCGAAGATCGGGACCATGAACGAATAAAAGATGCGCAGGGTGGCGCCCGACAGGCCCGGCACGGCGGCGAGCCAGAACAGCTGGTTGGTGCTGTACTTGAAGCCGATGGACGGCAGGTTGACGACGACGACGCTCCACACCATCCAGATCGCGAACGCCAGCATCAGCGCGGGGATCGAGATCCAGAGGTTGCGGTTGGCCGTGGGCTTGCCCCGGCTGTGCCAGAACGCGGGAACCTCGGGTTCCCAGGTCGAGATGAGGTAACGGCTCACGATGTTCTCCTGTGATGATTGAAGATGTCAGGCGGCCTTGCGCAGCGGCGTGACCGGCGCGGCGGCAGGCGCCCTGGTTTGCGGTTTGAACGAGAAATGCATCCAGACGAGCGACACGCACACGGTCCCGTACAGCAGCATGAAGGAGCTGGAACGGATGCCGGTGAGGTCGACGATGGCGCCGAACATGATCGGCAGGATGAAGCCACCGAGGCCGCCGGCCAGGCCGACGACGCCCGACACGGCGCCGATGTTGTCGCTGAAATCGTCGGCGATGAAGCGGAACACGGAGGCCTTGCCGATCGCCATGGCGACGCCGACGACGAACAGCAGCAGGGTGAAAGTCACGGGGCCGAGGCCGACGTGCATGTCCATGGCGCCGGTGACGGTCTTGACGCTCATGGTCGTCTGCGGATACGACAGGATGAAGAAGCACACCCAGCACACCCACATCACCCACCAGGTGACCTTGTAGGCGCCGAACTTGTCGGAGATCCAGCCGCCCAGCGCGCGCAGCACGCCGCCCGGTAGCGAAAAGCACGCGGCCAGCAGCGCGGCTTCCTTCAGGCCGAAACCGTATTCGCCCACGTAGTATTTCGTCATCCACAGCGCCAGGGCCACGTAGCCGCCGAACACGACGGAGTAGTACTGGCAGTAGCGCCACACGCGCGGATCCTTCAGCACGCGCATCTGCGCCGCGAAGCTTTCGCCCGAGGCGGATTTGTGCGAGGGGTCGGAATACGTGCCGAACCAGAACAGCAGGGCGGTGGCGACCATCACGGCGGCGTACACCTTGGGCAGCGCCTGCCAGCCGAGGGCCGCGATGATGGCCGGGGCCACGAACTTGGTCAGCGCGGAACCGGAGTTACCGGCGCCGAACACGCCCATGGCAAGGCCGCGGCGCTCCTTGCCGAACCAGCGCGCGACGTACGGCGTGCCGACCGAGAACGAGCCGCCGGCCAGGCCCACGAAGAGGCCCAGCACGAGGAAGTGCCAGTACTGGGTGGCGTGGCTGATCAGGTAGATCGGCAGCGCGCAGGCCAGCATCAGCGCGAAGAACACGATGCGGCCGCCGTAGCGGTCCGTCCAGATGCCGAGGGGGACGCGCACGAGCGCGCCGCTCAGCACGGGCGTGGCGACGAGCAGGCCGAACTCCGTTTCGTTCAGGCCGAGTTTCGTCTTGATGGGGATGCCCAGCACCGCGAACATCATCCAGATCGCAAAGCAGATCGTGAACGCGAAGGTACTGCTGACCAGGACCGCGAGGGGCCGTCTGTCGGTGCCCATGTTTTTCTCCCTTGTTGTGATGATGGAAGCGTACGTGGCGGGAACCAGCCCAACCATTGGCCGGAGGGGTGTGCGCGGCAGCGCAATGGAGCTAGGCGGCCTAGTCACAAAGGCGTAGGTCCGTGTACGATGGCGCTTATTGCCCCTATCGCGAACAGCCGCACGGAACCGTCCATGGCGCACCCACTCAGCCCCGAACAGCTCAGCAACATCATCGACATCGCCGAAAACGCCGTGATCTGCACGGACGAGCGGCAGAAGATCATCTTTTTCAACCAGGGCGCCGAGCGGGTGTTCGGCTGGACGGCGGCGGAGGTGACGGGCCAGGACCTGGCGATGCTGATGCCGGAACGCTTCCGGCCCGGCCACGCGGAACGGGTGGCCGGCTTCCAGCACGGCGGGCGCACCGCGCGGCGCATGGGCGAACGGGGGACCATCTTCGCCGTGCGCAAGGACGGCAGCGAATTCCCGGCCGAGGCGACGATCTCGAAGTCGGCGGCGGGCGGCCGCGTGATCCTCACGGCGATCCTGCAGGACATCTCGGAGCGCAAGGCGTACGAGCGCGAACTGGAACTGGCGCGCGACCGCGCCGAAGCGGCCATGCAGGCCAAGAGCATGTTCCTGGCCAATATGAGCCACGAGATCCGCACGCCGCTGAACGCCGTCATCGGCATGACGAGCCTCCTGCTGCACACGGAGATCGACGACGAACAGCGCGACTACACGGAGACGATCCGCTCCAGCAGCGAGGCGCTGCTGGCGATCATCAACGACCTGCTCGATTATTCGAAGCTGGAAGTGGGGCGCCTGGACCTCGAGCGCCACGCGTTCGAAGTGCGCCGCTGCGTCGAGGAAGCGCTCGACCTGCTCGCCCCCAGCGCCAGCGAGAAGAACCTGGACCTCGCCTACATGATCGAGCCGGGCGTGCCGGCGACGATCCTCGCGGACGCGACCCGCCTGCGCCAGATCCTCGTGAACCTGCTGTCGAACGCGATCAAGTTCACGCACCACGGCGAGGTGGTCGTCACCGTATCGGGCGAGCCCCGTGCGGAAGGCGGCTACCGGCTCGTGTTCGCCGTGCGCGACACGGGCATCGGCATCCCGCCGCACCGCCTGGACGACATCTTCCACTCGTTCACCCAGGTCGACGCGTCCACCACGCGCAAGTACGGCGGCACGGGCCTCGGCCTGACGATCAGCCGGCGCCTGGCAGAGATGATGGGCGGCGGCCTGGCGGTGGACAGCGAACCGGGACGCGGGTCGACGTTCAGCGCCGCGATCGTCGCCGACGCGTTCGACGACCAGCTGGCCGAGCACGTGCTGCGCGACCGCGCGGCGACGGTGCGTGGTCGCCGCATCCTGATCGTCGACGACAACGCGACCAATCGCCGCATCCTGATGAAACAGGCGCTGTTATGGGGCATGTCGCCGCTGGTGGCGGCGTCGGCGGTCGAAGCGCTCGACCTCGTGCGCGACGGCCACCCGTTCGACGTCGCCGTGCTGGACATGCAGATGCCCGACATGGACGGCGCCCGCCTCGCGGCCGAACTGCGCAAGCACCGCGACCGCGCCGCGCTGCCGCTCGTGCTGCTGACGTCCGTCGGCCAGCGCCAGCACGGCGCGGAAGGAGAAGCCGTGCGCGAATTTTCCGCGTGGCTGAGCAAGCCGATCAAGCCGGCCGCGCTACTGGAAGCGCTGCAGCAGGTGCTGGGCGAGCGCCAGGCCGCCGCGCGTCCGGCGCCGATGCCCGCCCGGGAGGAGACCGACCTCGCCATCCTCGTCGCCGAGGACAACACGATCAACCAGAAGGTGATCCGGCAACTGCTGCGCCACCTGGGCTACCGCGCGGACGTCGTCGGCAACGGTATCGAAGCCGTGGCGGCGCTGGAGCGGCAGGACTATCCCGTGATCCTGATGGACATGCAGATGCCGGAAATGGACGGCCTGGAAGCGACGCGCCGCCTGCGCGAGCGCTTCCGTGGCGGAAACTCCCCGTACATCATCGCGATGACGGCCAACGCCATGCCGGGCGACCGCGAACGCTGCCTGGACGCCGGCATGAACGACTACGTGCCCAAGCCGATCGAGATGGACGTGCTGGACAAGGCGCTCGCCGCCGCGCGCGAGCACGTGGCGGCGCGGCGCGCGGGCGACGCGGTGCTGGACCCGGCCCGCATCGCGCAGCTGCGCACGATCGACGACGACGCGTCGCTGCTGGACGACGTCGTGAACGCGTTCGTGGGCGAGGTGCCGCAACTGCTGCACAAGCTGGAACACGCCGTGCGCGAACACGACGGACAACTGCTGGCGGCGACGGCGCACTACCTGTTGTCGAGCATCGATTTCGTGGGTGCGAACCGGATGCGGGTGCCGTGCACGAATCTCGAGCTGATGGGGAAGGCGGAGAATTTCGAGGCTGCGGACGAGCAGATGGCGGTGCTTACGGCCGCGTACGAAGAGGCCAGCGAGGCCTTGCTCGCGTTGCGGTGACGCTGACGTGGGCACGGGGTGCCCACCCTACGCGAGGCGGTTGGGTGGGTACCCCGTGCCCATGCGTTACGATTGTGGTTGGGTGGGCACCCCGTGCCCACGCGGACGCTCGCGCTACGTTTGCCGATCCGGCCCGCTGCCCAGCCCCTGCTCGACGGCGAACACCGCCGCCTGCACGCGGCTCGACAGGCCGAGCTTCTTGAGGATGTTCTGCACGTGGATCTTGACCGTGCTCTCGGCCAGGTCCAGCACGCGCGCAATGAGCTTGTTGCTTTCGCCACGCGCCAGGCAGGCGAGGATCTCGCGCTCGCGCGGCGTCAGCTTGTCGAGGTCCGACGGCGGCGCGGCGGGCTTGGGCTCGCGCTGCTTCTGCAACTGGGCCACGAGCTTGGCGGCCATCGATTCGGCCAGCACGGATTCGCCGGCGGCCGCCCGTTCGATGGCGCGCTGCAGGTAGTCGGCGTCGATGTTCTTGATCAGGTAACCGCGCGCGCCCGCATGCAGGGCGGTGGCCAGGTCTTCGCCTTCCTCGGACACGGTCAGCATGATGACGGCGGCCTCGGGCCAGCCTTGCAGGATCAGTTCCAGCGTCTCGACGCCGGTCATGCCGGGCATGTGCAGGTCGAGCAGGATCACGTCGGGTTTCAGCTGCATCGCCCGCTTCACGCCGTCGATGCCGTCCGACGCCTCGCCGACGACGGTGAAGCGCGGATTGCGCTGCAACAGCGAGCGTACGCCGCTGCGGAACAACGTGTGATCGTCGACCAGCAGCACGCTGATCGGCTCGCGGGGGTCTTCCATGCCATTACTCCAATCGATTCAAGCGGCCCGCCGTTGCGCGCTCGGGACGTGCAGGCGGACGGTGGTGCCGTTGCCGGTCCCGGACTCGATGGCCAGGTCGGCGTTGATATGCCGGGCCCGTTCGCGCATGATGTGCAATCCCACGTGGCTGTCGCCGGACGCGGGCACGGCGGCGGAATCGAACCCGACGCCATTATCGCTGATCGATAAGGAAAAGTCTTGGCCGTCGCGGACCTGGACGAGCACCCGGTCGGCATGGGCGTGCTTGCGGATGTTCGACAGCGCTTCCTGCACGATGAACAGCAGTTGCAGCTGTTCCTCGCGGGGGAACGGCAGGCCGCCGCTGCCTTCGGCCCGGAAGCTGGCTTCGACGCCCGTCTGGTCGCGGAACTTGCGCACGGCCTTGCGCAGGGCGCTGTTGAGGTCATCCTCTTCCAGCCGGCTGCGGAAGTTCTGCAACAGCTCGCGCACGTCCTCGTAGCTTTCCTGTACGCCCGCACGCAGCAGCGGCACGATGCCGGCCGCCTCCTGCTGCTCGCCGTCGCGCAGCGATTTTTCCAGCATCTGCACCTGCAGGTTGAGGAAGTTGAGGCCCTGGGCGATGCTGTCGTGCAGGCCGCGCGCCACCATGTTGCGCTCTTCCGAGATGGCCATCTCGCGCTCGCGCGCCGCCAGCCGCATGTTTTCGATGGCGGTGCCCAGCAGCCGGCCCAGCGTTTCCAGCAGGGCGGTTTCCCGTTCGTTAAATGTTTTTTCGGTGCGGAAATGCAGGCTGAACACGCCGAGGTGCTGGTCCTGGGCGAAAATCTGGAACACGGACACGGTCGCGAAGCCCTCGCGGGCGCAGCGCGACGGTTCCGGGTCGGGCAGGGTGCGCAGCAGGCGCACGACGGGGTGCCTGCCCTGCGCCGCCTCGCCGCACAGGCAGTCGCCGACGGGCATGCAGCGCTCCGCCTTGGCCATCTCCTCGGACAGGCCGACCTGCACGACCAGGTGCACCTTGTCCGTGGCCGCTTCGACGAGCCGCACCGACCCGCCGTCCGCGCCGAAGTAGCGCATGATGCGCGTGACGAACCCTTCGCACATGGGCTCCAGCGTCTGGCGTACCTGCAGGAAGGCGGCGCTGTCGTACAGCAGCGCCAGTTCGCGGTTCTGGCCTTCCAGCGCGGCCGTTTTTTCGCGCACCTTGTCTTCCAGGCTCGCGTAGACCTGTTGCAGGTGGTCGGCCATCCGGTTGAAGCCCGTCGCGAGCTGGCCGAATTCGTCGCGGCTGGCCACGTCGAGGCGGACGCCGAAATCCGTGTCGGCCATGCTGCGCATGCCCGCGTGCAGGCGTTCGACGGGGTCGACGATGAGGCTGAACATCAGGTACACGAGGACGACCGTGCCGCCCATCGCCAGCGCCATCAGCGCCAGTTGCGAGCAGCGCAGCCAGAAGGTGCGCACTTCGTTATCGCGTTCGATGAGGCCGACGATGGCGTCGATCCGGGCCACGTAGGCGTCGACCTTGCCGAGGAAGTCGCGCAGCGGGGGCAGGCGCTCGTCGCCGCGCGCCTGCAGTACCTGCAGCGCCAGGGGCCGCAGTTCGCGCTGCCAGCGCAGCGTCGCGTCGGAAAAGCTGTCGCGGATGGCGGCCGTCGGCGGCAGGCCCAGGGGCCGCTGCGGGTCGCCGCGGTCGATCAGCGCCAGGGTGGCGTCGATGGACGCGATCTGCGCGCGCGCGTCGCGCGCATAGCCGCCGCCGGGCGCGTGCACCTCGCGGCTCAGGAGCATCGCGAGCCGGTATTCCTGCTTGCGCACACCGCCCGTCTCGTTGATGGCGGCGGCCGATCCTTCCAGCTGCCACGACAGCCACAAGGTGGTGCCGATGGCCGTCAGCGCCAGCAGCAGGAAGCCGACGAGGGCGCCGGCGATGCGGGTCGAGAGCCGCAGGTGGCCGGGGATCGGCGGATAGTCGGGCGTCATGAGGTCGGCCGTCATGCGGCGGCGTCCAGCGGCTGCACGAGGTGCAGGAATTCCTGCTTGCGCGGGGAATACGCGAGCAGCTCGCCGGTCTCGATGTCGAAGTACCAGCCGTGCAGCGCGACCTTGCCCGCCTCCACGCGCCGGCGCAGCCATGGGTAGGTCATCAGGTTGTCGAGCGAATGGAGGATGCTGGCCTGCTCGGCGGCGCGGCAGCGGGCGTCGTCGTGCTTGTGCGGCAGCGCGCGCAGCACTTCCTCGCGCACCGGCGCCGCGATGCGCATCCAGCGCGCGACGAAATCCGTCTCGTCGGTCACCTGCTTGCCCGACATGAGAGCGCGGATGCCGCCGCAGCGCGCGTGCCCGAGCACGACAACGCGCGCCACTTCCAGGCCGCATACGGCGAATTCGATGGCGGAGCTGACGCCGGCCGACGCGTCCGCGGTACAGGGCGGCACGAGGTTCGCGATGTTGCGCACGACGAAGATGTCGCCCGGGTCGCAGCCCGTCAGCAGGGCCGGGTCCACGCGCGAATCGCAGCAGCCGATGACCAGCGTGGACGGATGCTGGCCGTCGCGCAGCGAGGCGCGCACGACCGGTTCGCTCAGGAAGCGCTGCTGGAAGCGGGAAAAGCCGCGGATGAAGCGTTCGATGTCCTGCATGTCAGCCTCCGGTCTGCGACATGAAGCGCACGATCTTTTCCGGCCGCGCGGCGAAATCGTGGCGGTGGGGTTTCAGTTCGATGGCGTGGCGGATCGCGTGTTCAAGGTCGGCGTCGCTGGCGCCGCCGCGCAGCAGGGGACGGAACTCGAATTTCTGTTCCTGGCCCAGGCATAGATACAGGGTGCCGTCGACGGACAGGCGCACGCGGTTGCACGTGGCGCAGAAATGCTGCGACAGCGGCGTGATGAAGCCGATGCTGCTCTTGCCGTCGCGCGTGGCGAGGTAGCGCGCGGGCCCGCCGCCCAGTTCCAGCGCCTGCGGCACGAGGTCGAACTTTTGCTGGAGCCGTTCGCGCACGGGCTGCAGGTCCAGGTAGGCCGTGTTGCGGCCCGTCTCGCCCATCGGCATCACTTCGATCAGGCGGAGCACGAAGCCGTGGCCGATGCAGAACTCGGCCATGCGGTCGATCTCGCCGTCGTTCACGCCGCGCATGGCGACCATGTTGATCTTGATGGGATCGAAGCCGGCTTCCTTGCCGGCCATGATGCCGTCCAGGATGCGCGCGTGGCTGTCGCGGCCCGTGATCGATTCCATGCACTTGCGGTCCAGCGTGTCGAGGCTCACGTTGATGCGCGCCACGCCGGCCCGCTTGAGCGCCTGCGCGTGGCGGCGCAACGTGGTGGCATTGGTCGACAGCGACAGGTCGTCCACGCCGGGGATCGCGGCGATGCGTCCGGCCAGGTCGGTCACGTGGCGGCGCAGCAGCGGCTCGCCGCCCGTCAGCCGGATGCGGCGCGTGCCCAGGCGCGCGAAGGCGCGCAGCAGCCGCTCGATCTCGTCGAACGTGAGCCAGTCCTCCGGCTCCTCGAAGCCCTTGAAACCCGTCGGCATGCAGTACGTGCAACGCAGGTCGCAACGGTCCGTCACGGACAGGCGCAGGTATTCGATCGTTCGGCCGTAGCGGTCGCGCAACATCGCGGTTCTCCAATGGGGTGATGGTGAAGATTGTAGAGACCGCGCGCCACTCTGGGAGTCGGCATGACGGATGACGGAGGCTAGTTCTTTCGGCGTATGTCGGCACGCGCCGCACATGGCTAGACTCGGTTTCCTGGCGGCAAGAATGTGTCGCGACGAAAGGATTGAATATGAAAATGTCAAACTTCAGGATCGGTACCCGTCTTGCCGTGGGCTTCGGCCTCGTGTTGCTGCTGCTCGCCCTCGTGGTCGCGGTCGGCCTGCAGCGTTTCCACGACGTCGCCCAGGCGACGACGACCCTCATCGACGACGACTGGGCCAAGGCGGAAGCGGCCGCCACCATCGACACGATGACGCGTGCGAACGCGCGCCGCACGCTGGAACTGTTCATCGCGCCGGACGACGCCTGGCGTGCGCGGGTGCGCGACAACATCGCGTCGAACCGGCACGAGATCGACGGCGCGCTGGCGACCTTGCGCCGCCTCGTCGGAAGCAGCGAAGGCAAGGCCCGGCTGGCCCGGGTGACCGACCGGCGCGAGGCGTACGTGGCTTCGTTCACGGAGGTGAACGCGCTGGTGGAAGCGGGACGGCGCGACGAGGCGCGGCAACGGGTGCTGGCGGAGACGTTGCCGCGCCTGGACGCCCTGCAGCAGGCCGTCCATGACCTGAACGTGCTGCAGAAGGGGCGCGCCGTCGCCGCGGGCCAGGCCGTGCGGGACAGGATCGCGTCCGGCCGCGTGCTGATGCTGGCGCTGGGTGCGGCCGCGCTGGCCGTCGGCCTCGCGTTCGCCGTCCGCCTCGCCCGTTCCATCGTGCTGCCGCTGCGCAGCGCCGTCGCGGTGGCGCAGCGCGTGGCCGGCGGGGACCTCACCAGCCGGATCGAGGCGGGTTCGCAGGACGAAGTGGGCGACCTGCTCGGGGCGCTGGCGGCGATGAACGCGAGCCTCGGCACGATGGTCGGCGAAGTGCGGCGCGGGACCGAGACGATCGCCACGGCGTCCTCGCAGATCGCAAGCGGCAACATGGACCTGTCGGCGCGCACCGAGATGCAGGCCAGCGCGCTGCAGCAGAGCGCGTCGTCGATGGAAGAACTGACGGGCCCCGTGCAGCAGAACGCGGACAATGCGCGCGCAGCGAACGCGCTCGCGGCGGCCACGGCGACGATCACGGCCGAGGGCAGCGACGCCGTCGCGCGTGTGGCGGCCACGATGGACGAGATCAGCGACGGCGCGCGCCGCATCGCCGACATCACGGGCATCATCGACGGCATCGCGTTCCAGACCAATATCCTCGCGCTCAACGCCGCCGTGGAGGCGGCCAGGGCCGGCGAACAGGGCAAGGGTTTCGCCGTCGTCGCCACCGAGGTGCGCAACCTCGCGCAGCGTTCCGCCGCCGCGGCGCGGGAGATCCGGCACCTGATCGACGATTCGACGGCGAAGATCGCGGGCGGCACGGAACTCACGGGCCGCGCCGCCGACACCATGCAGCGCGTGCTGGCCAGCGTGCGCCAGGTAACGGGCATCATGGCCGACATCACGGCGGCCAGCGACGAGCAGCGCATCGGCATCGAGCAGGTCAACCAGGCCGTGGGCCAGATGGACAGCGTCACGCAGCAGAACGCGGCCCTCGTCGAGCAGGCGGCCGGCGCGGCGCAGGCCTTGCAGGAACAGGCGCATACGCTGAACGAGACGATCCGCATGTTCAGGCTGGAGACTGCGTCAAGCGCCTGATCAGAACTTCGAAGGATTGACGTTGCGTTTATGGGGAACCGGAATCCGAGGAATGTTTCGAATCGAGGCCCCACACCTGCCAGTCATCGCCAAATAGTTCTACCGGGTGCTGCGTGCGCTCCGAACCGTTTCCGCATGCGAGCGAATCTGCAGGGCAGTACTTGTCGCATCCCCAGCATACGCGCTCGGGGTGGATGGGATGGATGGGAAATTTCTTGGCCATGTATGGAGTATCGCGACCTGGGCACTGATATTCCTTAAACCAAGTCAACGTCTTCCGAAACGAAACCACGAAGTCGAACTTCCACTTCATAAACCTTTTCACTTCTGCTTCATAGGATGTTCGCCACAACAAGCATAAGCTGCCGACGCTCTTCGGCTTGTCCAGTACGTAAGAAGCTCATACACTGGGTCATGCTGACTGTCCGCTATCGGCTGCGCATTCAATCGGTGCACTCTACTACTTTTGAAACAGTTCTATCCTGCTCAACGGAATATGAATGAAACCCGAAATTCAGCAAAACAAGATCGTCGTTCTTTCCGGCTCGGGGCTTAGCGCAGAGAGTGGGCTTCCGACATTTCGTGATTCCAACGGGCTTTGGAATGAATATTCTTGGCATGAAGTTGCGTCTCCTAAGGGCTGGGAGGCTCGACCAGAAGCTGTGCTGGCCTTTTACAACGAGCGCCGCGCAAAGGCGTCAGAGGCTGTACCGAACGCTGCTCATGAAGCTATTGCATCCCTCGAAGCGGCATATGACGTTGTAGTGATCACACAAAATGTTGATGATCTGCACGAACTGGCTGGCTCTACCAAAATAGTTCATCTCCACGGCCAACTCTCATACGCAAGAGGTACATCGGATTCGCCTAAGCGCTATCGAATTGGTTCGGCCCCGATCTTACTAGGGCAACTTTGCGAAGACGGTACGCAGCTCCGTCCAGACATCGTATGGTTTGGTGAAAATGTTCAGCATATTGAAGAGGCACGCCAGCACGTCGCTTCCGCCGCGAAAGTCCTTGTAGTCGGAACTTCACTGTCCGTTTATCCAGCAGCTTCGCTGGTGAAAGTGGCGCGCGGGCGCGCCGAGAAGGTTCTTAACTGTTTGGATATCGGCAAAGTCCCGTTCGGATTCAACCTTTTACGCGGCAACGCTACAAGCGTCATTCCGAGGTTAGTCGAAAAATGGTTGGGCCAAGCTCGCTAAAATTCTGTCATACATAACGTTGCTAGGTCCGCTTTGGGTCGGAAGCGGAAGTTCGTATCAGTCCGGGATATCTTTCACATCAGCAACATGTTACGCTGGCTCGACCGTCCGCTATCGGCCCAGGCTGTGTAAAAACACGAAGTTCGCATCTCTCCGCCTGT
>CBIHRX010000132.1:0-17288 GCA_966212555.1 uncultured Massilia sp. | reverse complement strand
TTCTTTTTCTGCGGCATGATCGACGAGCCGGTGCAGAAGCGGTCGGCGATGTCGATGAAGCCGATGCGCGGGCTCATCCACGTCACCAGCTCTTCCGACATGCGCGAGATGTGCATCATCAAGACCGATGCGGCTGCCGTGAACTCGATGGCGAAATCGCGATCAGACACAGCGTCGAGCGAGTTGTGGCAGACGTCTTCGAAGCCGAGGGTCTTGGCCACGCGCAGGCGGTCGATGGGGAAGGTGGTGCCCGCCAGGGCGGCGGCACCCAGCGGCAGGCGGTTCACGCGGCGGCGCGTGTCGGCCATGCGCTCGGCGTCGCGGCCGAACATTTCCACATAGGCCAGCAGATGGTGGCCAAAGGTCACCGGCTGCGCCACCTGCAGGTGCGTGAAGCCCGGCATGATGGTGTCCGCGTTGCGTTCCGCCAGGTCGGTCAGGGCGCCGCGCAGGCTTTTCAGCAGGGCGAGGACGTCGTCGATGGCGGCGCGCATGTACAGGCGGATGTCCGTCGCCACCTGGTCGTTGCGGGAACGGCCCGTGTGCAGGCGCTTGCCGGCGTCGCCGACCAGTTCCGTCAGGCGTTTTTCGATGTTCAGGTGCACGTCTTCCAGGTCGAGCAGCCACTCGAACTGGCCGGCTTCGATCTCGCCGCGGATCTGGGCCATGCCGCGCTCGATCTCGGCGCGGTCCGCGGCGCTGATGATGCCCTGGGCGGCCAGCATTTCGGCGTGGGCGAGCGAACCCTGGATGTCGAACAGGGCCAGGCGCTTGTCGAAGAAGACGGACGCGGTATAGCGCTTGACGAGGTCGGAGACGGGTTCGGAGAAGCGGGCCGACCAGGCTTCCGCTTTTTTGGCAAATTGATCAGTCATGATGGGAGACGGGTGACGGGATTTTCTTGAATTCCTGATTATAAACTGTGCAGACCTGGCCCCGGCGATTGCGCCCCGGTGACTTTCGTCCGCAAATGCCTGATCATGTGGCTGTTCTTGGCAATCCATAAACATAACGACAGGAGACGGACATGAAAGCTGGGCATTGGATGGGCTGGATTGCGGCGATGGCGACGGCGGGCGGGGCGCATGCTCAGCCGGGACAGGTGCCGCCGGCAGCGCCTGCGGCCGTGGCGACCGCGCCGGCAGCAACCCCGGCCGCGATCTCGGCCGCGATCCCGGCCACGACCCCGGCGCCCCGCCCGGCCGACGTCGCCACCGTCGACGGCATCGTTGCCGCGCTGTACGACGTCATCTCCGGCACGGCCGGCCAGCCACGCGACTGGGACCGGATGCGCTCGCTGTTCGCGCCGGAAGGCCGATTGATGGCCGTCGGCGCGCGCCCGGAGGGCGTATATGCCCTGCGCGCCATGACGGTCGAGGACTATATTTCCCGTAACGCGAAGGCCTTTGCGACAATGGGGTTCTTCGAGCGCGAAGCGGCGCGCACCACGGAGACGTTCGGCCAGATCGTGCATGTATTCAGCACGTACGAATCGCGCCACGCGCGCGGGGACGCCGAGCCGTTCCAGCGCGGCATCAACAGTATCCAGCTGGTCAACGACGGCAAGCGCTGGTGGATCGTGAACGTGTTGTGGCGTGCCGAGGACGCGTCGCTGCGCCTGCCGGAACGCTATCTGCCCAAGCGCTGAACGGTTCATGCGCGCACGATTGGCGGAAACGTCCATGCAGGCCGGAACGGGGCTAGAATTGGTTTTTTTACCAGATTGACGGTTTGGCGTGTCCATGATTCCAACCACCAACGATTCCAGTTTCCAGGTCAGCACGGACCGGACGCGGCTCGATATTCCGATGATCTACCGCTTCCTCAGCGAGCAGTCGACGTGGGCCGTCGGCATTTCGCGTACCGTGGTCGAGCGCTCGATCGAGAATTCGCTGTGCTTCGGCGGCTACCTCGACGGTCGCCAGATCGCGTTCGCGCGGGTGATCACCGACTATGCGACGATGGCCCACCTGTGCGACATGTTCGTCGTGCCCGAGTACCGCGGGCGCGGCTATGCGAAGCAGCTGATCCGCATCGTCATGGAGCATCCGAGCCTGCAGCGCTTGCGGCGCTTCACCCTCAACACGACCGACGCGCACAGCCTGTATGCCCGCTTCGGCTTCGCACCGTCGGAGCGTCCGGACACGCTGATGGAACGCTACTACCCGAACATATATCTTTCCTGACCGGACGCAACACGCCGCCGGTCCTCTACAATCAGGCTTACTGTTTGTCGAAGCTGGGAAGGGTTTTATGGTTCGGTCCGCGTTGCGTCTTTTCCTGGCCGTGCTGCTGCTGGCCGGTGCGCCCTGGTGCGCCGCCGCCGATGCGGTGGTGCAGCCCAAGGGATCCCTTGTCATCATCGGCGGCAATCTGCGCCCCTCGAATGGTCCCGTGTGGGAACGCATCATCCAGCTCGCGGGCGGCAAAGGGGCGCGCATCGCCGTGTTCGCGTCCGCGTCCGGCACGCCGGAACGGTCCGGCAAGAGCCTCGTCGAGCGCCTCAACAGCTATGGCGCCAAGGCCTTCTTCGTCCCTGTCGCGGTCAAGCTGTCCGGCAGCAATTACCAGACCGCGGCTGATGACCGGGGCCTGGCCGAAGCCGTGCGCAATGCGAACGGCGCCTTTTTCGCAGGCGGCGACCAGAGCCGGATCACGCGCGCACTGCGCCACGAAGACGGCAGCAATACCCGCGTCCTGGACGCGCTGTGGGACATGTACCGGCGCGGCGGCGTGATCGCCGGTTCCAGCGCCGGCGCCGCCATCATGAGCAGCACGATGTTCGGACGGCCCAGGACCGTGCTAGCCACGCTCAAGCTGGGCGTGGAAGAGGGCGAGGAGATTACGGACGGGCTCGGCTTCGTCGGCGACGACGTCTTCATCGACCAGCACCTGCTCGTGCGCGGCCGTTTCGCGCGCATGCTGCCGGCCATGCTCAAGAAGGGCTACAAGCTGGGCCTGGGCATCGACGAGGATACGGCGATGGTCGTGCTGCCCAACCGCGACGTCGAGGTGATCGGCTACAAGGGTGCGCTCGTGCTCGACCTGTCGAACGCGGTCGTGCACGAGGGCGCGTTCAACGTGACCAATGTGCGCGTCAGCTACCTCGACAACGGCGACCATTTCAATATCGTCACCCGCGAATGCACGCCGTCCGACGACAAGGCCGACAACAAGCTCGACCCGTCGCGGCCGTACTACCGCGAGCCGCTGTTCACCGCCGACATCCTCGGCAACAGCACCGTCGTCGACCTGATGAGCAAGCTGATCGACAGCGACCAGCCGGACGCGATCGGCATCACGCTCGGCAGCCCGAACGGCGTCCAGCCCGACCTCGGCTTCGAATTCCGTTTTACACGTACGGACGACAGCGCCGGCTACCAGTCGTCGTCGATGGAATCCTATTCGATCTACGACGTGCGGCTGGACATCCGGCCGATCCTCATCCGCCGTCCGCTGTACCAGTACAAATAGCCGTCGTGCTTACTGGAGCAGGAATTCCAGCCGCGGATCCGTCTTGCCGGGCTTGATTTCCAAAATCTCGGCCCGGACGATGCCGTGCACGACGAACGGATCGGCATCGATCCGCGCCTGCAGGTCCGCCGCCGACACGCCATGGGCCAGGATCGCACCGCCCAGGCCCGGCTGCAGGCTGCCGACGAGGAGGAAGACACCGTCGTCGAGGCCTTGCCGGATCCACGCATTATGGTCCTGCATGAAGTCGCCGGCCTGGCTCTTGTTTTCCGCAAATTTCAGAAGCACCACGTACATTGGATTCTCCGATCGATTCGACAAGACTTTTTATTGTAATGACGAAATTCCCGACCGGTCTCTCCAAAAGTCACGGCATGGCCCGCTCGTGACTCTGGCGGCGATACCTTCCCGGCGGCGCGAGGCCATGCGCGCGGAAATGGCGCCGCAGCGATTCGGCCGAGCCGAGCCCGGCCAGGTCGGCGACCGCATCGATGGGGAGTGACGGCCGCGATTCGAGCAGTTGCGCGGCGAGGGCCACGCGTTCGCGCACGAGCCAGCCGAGCGGTGCGAGGCCCGTCCTTTCCTTGAAGCGGCGCTGGAAGGTGCGCGTGCCCAGGCGCGCCTCGGCCGCCATCGAGGCCACCGTGTGCTCGGCGCGGATGGTTTCGCGGACGCGGTCCATGAGGCGGGCGATGGTGTCCACGCCGGCGTCGGGCACGGGACGCGCGACGCGCTGCGCCTGGTCGCCGTCGCGGTGCGCCGGAATCACGAGGCGTTGCGCGACGCGGTTCGCGACCTCCGTCCCGAAATCGGCGCGCACGAGGTGCAGCAGCATGTCGAGGCCGGCCGCGGAACCGGCCGACGTGACGATATTCCCATCTTCGACATACAGCGCGTCCGGATCGATCGCGATGGCCGGGAAGCGGGCGAGCAAGTCGTCCAGGTAGCGCCAGTGCGTGGTCGCCCGGCGGCCGTCGAGCAGGCCGGCGTAGGCGAGCACGTAGGCCCCCGAGCAGATCGAGCAGAGGCGCGCGCCCCGCGCGTGCGCCGCGCGCAGGGCGTCGACGAGGGCGGGCGGCGGTGCTTCGAAGCGGTCGCGCCAGCCGGGGATGACGATGGTGTCCGCGTGCGCGAGGGCGTCGAGGCCGTGCGGCACGTGCACGGTCAGGCCGCCCATGGCGCGCAGGGGACCGGGCTCGACCGCGCACACGGCGTGGCTGTACCAGCGTACCCCCAGCTCGGGGCGCTCCAGCGCGAACAGCTCGATGGCACAGCCGAATTCGAAGGTGCACAGGCCGTCGTAGGCGACGATGGCGACATGGTGGTTCATGGCGCGATGTTACCAATTTCTGTCGCGCAAGGCACTGCCGGTGCGGCGCCGCGGCTGCGACACTGGCGTCTCACTGCAAGGAGACACCATGACCTCATCCGTATCCGCCATCCCCGCCGCCGCCAGCGACCGCGCCATCGCCCACTTCGGCACCGCCTTCGAATTCGAGACGGATTGCTGGGACGTCCATGATGCCGTCGCCACCGGCCGGCAGGATTTCGTCCTGTTCGACGCGCGCAGCCCCGACCTGTATGCGCGCGGCCACGTGCCGCAGGCCATCAGCATGCCGCACGGGAAAATCGTCGAGGCGAAGCTGCGCGACTACCCGATAGACACCTTGATCGTCGTCTATTGCGCCGGCCCGCATTGCAACGGCGCACACCGCGCCGCGTACCGGTTGGCGAAGCTGGGGCGGCCCGTCAAGCTGATGATCGGCGGGATCACGGGCTGGATCGACGAAGGGTTCGAACTGGCGACCGGCGATGGCGCGTGAACGCTGTCCGATCCGGCCGGCCCGGCCGGAAGACGCGGAAGCGCTCATCGGCATGATGCGCGCGCTGGCGGCCTTCGAGGGTTACCTGCCCCGGTTCCAGGTGACGGCCCGCGACCTGCGCACCCGCGCCTTCGGGCCGGGCGCCCAGTGCGGGATCCTCGTCGCGCAGGGGGCGGGCGGGCAGCTTGCCGGCTACGCCGTCTGGCTCGTCCAGGCGTTCACGTATGACTTGCGCCCGACCCTGACGCTGAAGGAATTGTTCGTCGATCCTGCCTACCGGAACCGGGGCGTCGCGGCGGACCTGCTTGCCGAGGTGCGGCGCGAGGCGGAGCGTATCGGCGCAGGACAGATCACGTGGCTCGTGCTCCCGACCAACGAGAACGCGAAACGCTTGTATCGCCGCTTCGGCGGCGCGCCCGATCCCGATTGGGAACACTGGCGGCTCGCGTTGCCGGAGGCATCCACCAGCGGTTGATTGTCAGAAAGCCAAACCTGCGCTAGATTGCAACTTTCCTATCTACGCGGGTTTGACCATGCATTTCGAAGTCCCGAAATCGAAGAAGCTGAAGGAGTTCGGCGGCGAGTACGTGATGATCGTCATCAGTATCCTGACCGCCCTCGCGCTCGAGCACACTGTCCAGAGCATCCATCACAAGCATCTCGCGCACGAGGCCGCCGAGAAGATCGAGGCCGAACTCCGCCTCAACGTGAAGGACCTCCAGGACGTGCTGGCGCGAAACGAGAGCGACCTGAAGGAGATCAAACGGGTACGCGCCGAGTTATTGCAGGGTATCCACGATAGTGCGCCAAACGACGTGTTGATGGCGCGCTTCAAGACCGACTGGAAGGACGGTCTCACCCTCGGCATCAAGCTGCCGACGCTGCGCCACGAAGCATGGGACGCCGCCATCGCCAACCAGGCTGTAACGTGGATGCCGGACGAGCAATTGCAGCGCTATGTGACGGCGTACGCCGATATCCGCGACATACAGGCGCTCACGACCGTCGGGAATGCGACCTTCATCGACGGCCCGCGTTTGATGGACACGCTGAGCGACCTCGAAACGGGCACGGCGACACCGCACCAGATGCTCAAGACCCTGACCCAGCTACGCAGCGCCTACAGCAGCGTCGACGGCAATTTGCAGGGCCTGCTGAAGAGCCTCCCGAAGGCCGACGCCGCCGTGGCCTCGGCGCATTGACGACGGAGCGCACCATGATCCGATCCCTGTTCCCCCTGCTGGCCGCCTGCGCCTTGCCCGCACTGGTCCTCGCCGCCCAGCCTGCCACCGTCCGCGTCGACTATATCCACAGCGGCAACGCGCTGTCCGAACAGTACGCCATCGAGCGTGTGCTGATCGAACCGCTGCCGTGGCCGGGCGATACGGCGCGGCCGTTCGACGACACCAACCGCGGCAACAACCGCGTCGAGGTGGCCGATGCGAAGACGGGAGATCTGCTGTATTCGCGCGACTTTTCCACCGTGTTCGGCGAGTGGAAGACGACGGAAGAAGCAAGCAAACTCAGCCGCGGATTCCACGAGTCCGTGCGGTTTCCGAAACCGGACCGTCCCGTGCGCGTGCGCATCCTGAAGCGCGACGAGCGCAACCAGTTCTCCGTCGCGTGGAGCGTGGACGTCGACACGGATGCGCAGGACGTCGTGCGTGCGCAAGGGCCGGCGCCCGCGCAGCCGATCCCGATCCGGGTCAGCGGACCGTCGCCGCGCAAGGTCGACCTGCTCGTGCTGGGCGACGGTTACACGCAGGCCGAGATGCCGAAGTTCGAAGCCGCCGTGCGCCGCCTCGCGCAGCATTTGTTCGAGGTGTCGCCGTTCAAGGAGCGCGCGAACGATTTCAACGTGTGGGCGCTGGCCGTGCCGACGCGGGAATCGGGCGTGTCGCGGCCGTCGACGGGCGTGCATCACGCGTCCGCGCTGGGCACGCGCTACGACATCTTCGGCAGCGAACGCTACGTGCTGACCCTGGACAACCGTGCGCTGCGCGACATCGCGCAGTACGCGCCGTACGAATTCATCGAGATCCTCGTCAACAACGACACGTATGGCGGTGGCGGCATCTTCGGCCAGTTCAGCACGGCGGCCGCGAACAACGATTGGGCGGACTACCTGTTCGTGCACGAGTTCGGTCACCACTTCGCCGGGCTGGCCGACGAGTACTACACGTCGCCCGTCGCCTACCAGTCCGGCGGTGCGCGCATGGAGCCGTGGGAACCGAACGTGACGGCGCTGCGCGATCCGGCCCGCCTGAAGTGGAAACGATACGTGCAGGCCGGCACGCCGTTGCCGACGCCATGGCCCAAGGCCGAGTACGAAGCGTATTCGCGCGAGTACCAGAAAAAGCGCGCGGCGCTGCGGGCGGCCAACCGGCCGGAATCGGAGATGAGTGCGCTGTTCCGCGAAGACCTGGCGCACTCCAACGCCCTGTTTGCGCAGGCTAAGTATCGCAAAGCCATCGGCGCATTCGAGGGGGCGAACTACGAAGCGACCGGCTATTACCGTCCGGCCATGCAATGCATCATGTTCGACCGCAGCGGCGCGTTCTGTCCCGTCTGCCAGGACGGCATCGGCGACATCATCGACCTGTACGCGGGCCGCCCGGCCAACAAGTAGCACCGGCGGGTGCGCTGCCGAACAGAGTGTCCCGGGCGGCGCACCTATCCTCGTTTCGATCCACCCACCATACGAAACGAGATCATCATGAAGAAATTCCTCCCCACCCTCGCGTGTGCCCTGCTGGCGTCGTCGGCCTGGGCGCAGACCACCGCCAACACGGCGCCGATCGGCCAGGCCGTGTCCGGCCACAACACCACGGCCGCCGGCGTGTCCGGCACGGGCTTGCGCACGGACGGCACGGCGAACACGGGCTCCGCGCATGACGCCACGGGCCGCCAGGCAGCCGGCGTCGATGCCACGGGCAAGGTCACCAACAAAAGCACGGCCGTCATCAATCCGGCGCCGGGCAAGGCCGACAACGTGAATGCCCAGGCCACCAACACGACGGCGCCCAACGACACCGACGCCGATGCGGCGGCCACAGGCGGACGCGGCAAGGCCGGCACGAAGGCCGAGAGCGAAGTCATGCAGGCGAACGCGCGGTCCGTGAAAGAGCCGCCGGGCAGCCGCATGAAGACGGAAGCGTCCGTAAAGGCGAGCAAGAAGAAACACGCCGAGTCGAAACGCAAGGGTGCCGAGAAGGCGGCGGAGCGCTGAAAAATCTTGTCACAATTTACATGATGACCAGTATGTACTGCGTGCGCTGGCGAACAGAGCGGAAGTTGTCCGAAGCATATTCTGAAGCCCTGACTTAACAAAAACATATTGGCGCGTCACGGCGCGCCCCACCATAATCTTCAGGAGAACTACGATGAATAAACTGCTCGCCACCCTGATCGCCGGCCTGTTCGCCACCTCGGTTTACGCGCAATCCACGACCGCACCGGCGACCCCGGTCACGACCACCACCGACACCACCATGTCGTCGGGCCAGAGCGGCGCGGCCGGCACGACGTCGACCGGCAACGCCGATGCCGACAAGAAAATCGCCAAGGCCAACGAGAAGGAAGCCAAGGAGATGTCGAAGCAGGACGAGAAGATCAACAAGGCCGTCGACAAGGCCAACGAGAAGAAGGCCAAGGCACATGACAAGGCCGTGAAGAAAGTCGACAAGGCCAACGAGAAAGTCGCCAAGGCCGATCCGGAAGACAAGGCCAAGGCTGCCGCCAAGGCCGAGGAAAAGACTGCCGAAGCCAACTACGACGCTCAGAAGACCATGATCAAGGCCGACGAAAAGGCCCAGAAGAAGATCGTGGACGCCAACGCCGACAAAGCCAAGGCCCACGCCAAGGCCAACGAGAAGCGCGCCGAAGCCACGGCCGAAGCGCACAAGGACGCCGCCAAGTAATCGGCACGTCGCCCAAAAACAAACGGACCCGGGGGTCCGTTTGTCGTTTCATCAACCGGCGTCGCCGGTGGTACGCATGGCCAGGTCCCTGGCCTTGAGTTTGGCCGACAACGGCTTGCCCTTGTTGGCGCGCTTGCCGAAGTGCGGCTCCAGGCCGGAGGCGAACAACTCCACCGTGCGCGGCTTGTCGCCGGCCCAGGTGCCGACCACGTTCAGGCCCTTCTGGCTGATCGGCTGCACGGCCAGCAGCTTTTCCTTCGGCTCCAGGCCCATCAGGATCACGCCGCGGCCGCCGTTCTGCAGCACCTTCATCTCGTCGATGCCGAATACCAGCACGCGGCCCTTCTCGGACAGGCAGGCGATGGCGCCCGCGTTGTCCGGCACGACGCGCGGCGGCAGCGGCACGGCGCCGTCGTCCAGGGTGATGAACGATTTACCCCCTTTCAGGCGCGTGATCATGTCGCCGGCCTTCGTGATGAAGCCGAAGCCCGCGGACGTGGCGAGCAGCAGGCGCGTCTCGGCCGGGCCCACGTAGTAATACAGGATGCGCCCGCCGCCGGACAGGTCGACGAGCGTCGTGATGGGCACGCCGTCGCCGCGCGCGCCGGGCAGGGCGGCCACGGGCACGGAATAGACTTTCCCGTTGTCGCCGACGCACAGCAGCGTGTCGACCGTGCGGCACTCGAACGCGTCGTACAGCGAGTCGCCCGCCTTGAACGTGAACTGGCTGCGGTCATGGCCGACGCCGGTGCGCGCGCGCACCCAGCCCTTCTCGGACACGATGACGGTCACCGGCTCGTCGACGATCTTCTGCTCGGCCACGGCCTTCTGCGCTTCCTCGATCAGGGTGCGGCGGTCGTCGCCGTACTGCTTCGAGTCCGCCTCGATCTCGCGGATGATCAGGCGCTTCATCGAGTTCGGGTTCTCGAGGATGTCTTCCAGCTTTTCCTTTTCGCCGCGCAGCTCGGCCAGCTCCTGCTGGATCTTGATCGCTTCCAGGCGCGCCAGCTGGCGCAGGCGGATCTCGAGGATGTCCTCGGCCTGGCGTTCGGACAGTCGGAAGCGCTCGATGAGGGCAGCCTTCGGATCGTCCGAGTTGCGGATGATGTGGATGACTTCATCGATGTTCAGCAGGACGGTCTCGCGGCCTTCCAGGATGTGGATGCGGTCGTTGACCTTGCCCAGCCTGAATTCCGTGCGGCGGCGGACCGTGACGAAGCGGTACTCGATCCATTCCTGCAGGATCTCGGTGAGACCCTTCTGGCGCGGACGGCCGTCGCCGCCGATCATCACGAGGTTGATCGGAGCCGACGTTTCCAGCGACGTGTGCGCCAGCAGCATCAGCATGAATTCCGTCTGGTCCTGGTTCTTCGACTTCGGCTCGAACACGAGGCGCACCGGCGCTTCGCGGCCGGATTCGTCGCGCACGGCGTCCAGCGCGCCGAGGATCGTCTGCTTCAGCGTGAGCTGCTCGGGCAGCAGGGTCTTCTTGCCGACCTTGATCTTCGGGTTCGTGAGTTCCTCGATCTCTTCCAGCACGCGCTGCGCCGACACGCCGGGCGGCAGCTCGGTGACGACGGCCTGCCACTGGCCGCGCGCCAGCTCCTCGATCTTCCAGCGCGCGCGCACCTTCATCGAGCCGCGGCCGGACGCGTACATGTCGGCGATGGCGGACGCCGGGGTGATGATCTGGCCGCCGCCCGGATAGTCCGGGCCGGGCATGAAGGTCATCAGCTCGGCGTGCGTGATCTTCGGATTGCGGATCATCGCGACGGCGGCGGCGGCCACTTCGCGCAGGTTATGCGACGGGATCTCGGTCGCCATGCCGACCGCGATGCCGGAGGCGCCGTTCAGCAGCAGCATCGGCAGGCGCGCGGGTAGCGTGCGCGGCTCCTCGCTCGAACCGTCGTAGTTCGGCTGGAAGTCGACCGTGCCCATGTCGATTTCGTCGAGCAGCAGGCGCGAGACGGGCGTCAAACGGGCTTCCGTGTAACGCATCGCCGCGGCGCCGTCGCCGTCGCGCGAGCCGAAGTTGCCCTGGCCGTCGATCAGCGGATAGCGCAGGGAGAAATCCTGGGCCATGCGCACGAGGGCGTCGTAGACCGACTGGTCGCCGTGCGGGTGGAGTTTACCGAGCACGTCGCCGACGACGGTCGCGGACTTGCGCGGCTTCGCGGTCGGGCCGAGGCCCAGTTCGTTCATCGAGTACAGGATGCGGCGCTGGACGGGCTTCTGGCCGTCCGAGACGTCCGGCAGCGCGCGGCCTTTCACGACCGAGACGGCGTAATCCAGGTAGGCGCGCTCGGCGAAGGTGGACAGGGTCAGCGTTTCGGCGTCGTCGCCGCCGCCGCCGGGGGGAGTGGTTTGTTCGAAAAGGCTTGCTTGCGTCATGATCTTATATGTTCGTATTCGGTCGGGCGTCGGATCGGTGGGCTCGGGGAGCCCACCCTACGGCCGGATTGACGTAGGGTGGGCACCCCGTGCCCACCATTACGCACGCATTAGATATCCGCTTCCGTCTCGTTCCCGTGCTCCTCCAGCCACGCGCGACGAGCGGCCGCTTCGCCTTTACCCATCAGCATGTTGAAGCGCGCCGACGATTCGGCCAGGCCGTAGTCGCCAAAAGCGACCGGCAGCAGGCGGCGGGTGTCCGGGTTCATCGTCGTTTCCCACAGCTGCTCGGCGTTCATCTCGCCCAGGCCCTTGAAGCGGGAAATGCTCCACACGCCTTCCTTCAGGCCTTCCTTCTTGAGCTTGTCCTCGATGGCCAGCAGTTCGCCGTCGTCCAGCGCGTACAGCTTCTGGATCGGCTTCTTGCCGCGCGCCGGCACGTCCACGCGGTACAGCGGCGGGCGCGCGACGCACACGTGGCCGTTCCTGAAGAGGGCCGGAAAATGTTTAAAGAACAGAGTGAGCAGCAGGACCTGGATGTGCGAGCCGTCGACGTCCGCATCGGAGAGGATGCAGATCTTCCCGTAGCGCAGGCCTGAAATATCCGGATTGTCGTCCGGGCCGTGCGGATCGACGCCGATCGCCACGGCGATGTCGTGGATCTCGTTGTTGGCGAACAGGCGGTCGCGGTCCGTTTCCCACGTGTTCAGCACCTTGCCGCGCAGCGGCAGGATCGCCTGGAATTCCTTGTCGCGACCCATCTTCGCGGAGCCGCCCGCCGAGTCGCCCTCGACGAGGAACAGCTCGTTGCGGGTGATGTCCGTCGATTCGCAGTCGGTCAGCTTGCCCGGCAACACAGCCACGCCCGACGATTTCTTCTTCTCGACCTTCTGCAGCGAGCGGAGGCGCGACTGCGCCTGCTTGATGACGAGTTCCGCCAGCTTGCGGCCGTATTCCACGTGCTGGTTCAGCCACAGTTCGAGCGGCGGCTTGGTGAACGTCGAGACCAGCTTGACGGCGTCGCGCGAGTTCAGGCGTTCCTTCGTCTGGCCCTGGAATTGCGGGTCCAGCACCTTCGCGGACAGCACGAACGAGACGCGCGCGAACACGTCTTCCGGCAGCAGCTTGACGCCCTTCGGCAGCAGCGAGTGCATTTCGACGAAGTTCTTCACGGCGCCGAACAGGCCGTCGCGCAGGCCGGATTCGTGCGTGCCGCCGCTCGGCGTCGGGATCAGGTTGACGTACGATTCGCGCACGACGGCGCCTTCTTCCGTCCACGCGACGACCCACGCCGCGCCTTCGCCTTCCGCGAAACCTTCATCGCCCGCGGCCGCGTATTGCGCGCCTTCGAACAGCGGGATCAGGGTCTGGCCGCCGCCGGCCGTCTGCGCCAGCGCTTCCGTCAGGTAGCCGCGCAGGCCTTCGTCGTAGCGCCAGGTCTGCTTGTCGCCCGTCTTGGCGTTGGTCAGCGTGACGGTGACGCCCGGCAGCAGCACGGCTTTCGAGCGCAGCAGGCGCTGCAGCTCGCTCATCGGGATGTTCGGCGAATCGAAGTATTTACCGTCCGGCCAGGCGGTGACGCGGGTGCCGTTCTTCTTGCCGCCCCGTTCGAACGGTTCGGAGGTCAGCGGCTCGATGACGTCGCCGTCGGCGAACACGAGTTTGTGCATGCCGTTGCCGTCGTCGTCCTTGCGCCACACGGTGATTTCGAGACGCTTGGACAGCGCGTTCGTGACGGACACGCCCACGCCGTGCAGGCCGCCCGAGAAGGCGTAGGCGCCACCGGAGCCCTTGTCGAACTTGCCGCCGGCGTGCAGGCGGGTGAACACGATCTCGACGGTCGAGACGCCTTCTTCCGGATGCAGGCCGACCGGGATGCCGCGGCCGTCGTCCTCGACGGTGATGGAACCGTCCGCGTTCATCGTCACGTCGATGTTCTTGCAGTGGCCGCCCAGCGCCTCGTCCGAGGCGTTGTCGATCACTTCCTGGATGATGTGCAGCGGATTCTCGGTGCGGGTGTACATGCCCGGACGCTGCTTGACGGGCTCCAGTCCTTTCAGGACGCGGATGGATGATTCGCTGTAATCGGGTGCGGGTTTCTTGGTGGCCATGCTTGGTCTTCAATCATTCGAATGCTGCGCATTCTATCTTGTCGAGCGGAAAATAAGCGACTTCACGCGGTGTGTTCCAGGGGACGGGACGCGATGTGCAGGCAAAACAACTGTATGGAAATACAGTATTTTTGCCTGTCAGGCGCAAGTTTGCAAGTGCTTGTTGCACGGATTGCCAAGTCTGCGGCATCCCGGCATCCTGTGCATATGCGGGTGGCGGCGGGGATTTCATTACTAAAACGATATTTTTTTCAAAACGAATCGTGCGCGACCGTCGCAAGGATATATTGAGACCATGGCTCAGGACAATGAAAAGCATGCTAATGAACCAGCGGACGCCGGTCCGCCGCCGCGCGTGCCCGACCGGCGTGCGGGCGGAAACGCGTCGCGTTACCTGCGTACCGACGACACGCCGCTGAACCTGGCCGGCCGCGTGCTGCGCTCGCGCTGGCGCGCCCTGGCGGATAAATTCAACCGCGATTTCATGCGGCGCACGCTGCGCATTGGCGTGTCTGCGCGGATTTTTCACCCGGAAGAGGGGGCGAAAGGACTGCGCAGCAAGAACCTGCAATACCTCGAGGAATCGATCGCGCAATGGGTGATGTCGCGCGACGTGCTCGTGTTCATGGTCCCGACCGTCAATACGAACGGGCTCCTGCACCCGAGCAACATCACAATGCGCCATTACGCGCGCCACCTGGACGGCCTCGTGCTGCAGGGCGGGGCGGACGTGTCGCCGATGACGTATGCCGAAACGCCGACCCGGCCCGAATGGAACGGCGACCGCGCGCGCGACGTCTACGAACTGGAGCTGCTGCACGAGTTCGTCGACGCGGGCAAGCCCGTGCTGGGCATCTGCCGCGGGTGCCAGCTGATCAACGTCGCGTTCGGCGGCACCTTACACCAGGACATCGTCACGAACGTGCCCGGCGCCCAGCCGCACGTGCACGACATCTACGACGCGCACCGCCATTCGATCGTCTTTCCGCACGGCTCGTCGCTGCGCAAGATGTTCCCCCAGCACGAGCGCGCGGTCGTGAACTCGATCCACCACCAAGCCGTCAAGGACCTGGGGCGCGACATCCACGTGGAAGCGATGTCCGAACCGGACGGCGTCGTCGAGGCGATCCGCTATCAGCGCGCGCCGTTCGTGATGGGCCTGCAGTGGCATCCGGAATTCCACCGCGCCACGGGCGGCGACTTGCTCGACTGCACGCCGGTGCTGGACGAGTTCCTGCGCGCGGCGCGCGAGACGCGGCTCTGATTGCCTTCTTGCAAGCGCGCTCCGCGTCGGGGCGTGTTCCATTACCTTGGCCATGAGAGGAGAACGTCATGGACCACGATAAGCAACCGCATGGGCACGCCATGCCTTCGATGAAATACAGCACGTTCGGCTGGATGATCGCCGCCGGCACGGTCATCATGTACGGGCTGATGTACCTGAACGTCTACAGCCCCGACCACATCTTCTTCAGCCAGACGCGCGCCTGGATGGCGCTGATCATGGGCGCCACGATGGCCGTGGTGATGCTGGCCTTCATGTGGCACATGTATCCGAACAAGACGGCGAATGTGGCGATCGTCGTCGGCAGCGCCGTCGTGTTCGCCGTATCGCTGTGGTTCGTACGCAGCCAGGCGACTGTCGACGACGTGTCGTACATGAAGGCCATGATCCCGCACCATTCGATCGCGATCCTCACCAGCGAGCGGGCCCGGATTCATGATCCGCGCGTGCGCAAACTGGCCGACGGGATCATCGAGGCCCAGAAACGGGAAATCGGCGAGATGAAGGACCTGATCCGCGACCTGGACGGCAAGCGCTGAAATTACGCTTGCATCCCCCGACGTAGTGGGTTCATAATCGCAAATGAGAATCATTCTCAATAATTTGCGAGGAGGCCTCATGGATGACGATCTGCTGGACGAACTGAACACGCCGGACGCGCGGCGTACCACGCGCCACGAATTGCTCGTGGCGGCGCTGCTGCACCTGATGTCGCAATACACGGTGAACAATGCGGATGCCTGCGACCGCGCGAGCGGCGACGGCCCGTGCGTGAAGCTGGCCTCGGTGATCGAGCGCCACCTGAATGCGCTGGCGCGCCTGCCGGATGCGGATCCGGTGCTGCGTGCCACGTGCGAACAACTGAGCCTGAAGTGGGCGGGTCTCGTCGACCGCGGCCTGCCGGCGCCCGTCAAGCGTCCGCTGCTGGCGCGGATCCTGGGGCAGGGCCGGCCGACGCTGGCGACCTGATTCAGTCCAGCCAGGCCCTGAGCGCGGCCTCGCCGTCCGCGCTGAACGCGAGCACGCGCGAGTCCGGCACGCGGCGCGCCCAGCCCAGTTGCTGGAAGCGGTCCAGCAGCGCCGTCCCGAGGGCGCCGGCCAGGTGATGGCGGCGCTCGCTCCAGTCCAGGCAATGGCGGCACAGCGGCCGCCGCGAGGCGGAAGGCAATGGATCGATGCCGAGCGCCGCGACGATCGAACGTCCTGTCTCCGTAAGCGCGACGCCGCCCGCATCCAGCGCGAACGCGCCGCGCCGGGCCAGGCTTTCGTAGACGAGCACCCCGAGTTCGCCCGCGAGATGGTCGTAGCAGACGCGCGCCTTGCGCAGGGCCGGCTCACGCGGACTGCTGCGCACGCGCACGGCACCCGTGCCGAACGCGATGCCCATCATGGATTCCAGCAGGTGCGCGACGTCGGCGTCGGCGATGCGGAAATAGCGGTGGCGGCCCTGCGCTTCGACGGCGAGCAGGCCCGCCTCGCGCAGCTTGGCGAGGTGCGTGCTGATCGTCTGGCGCGTGACGCCGGCGGCGTCGGCCAGTTCCGTCGCGGTCAAGGCCATGCCGCTCATCAGCACGTTCAGCACTTCGGCGCGCGCCTGGTCGCCGATCAGGGCGGCGATGTTGGCGATATTCGGTCCGTCTCTCATGCTTCGATCTTAGCCGAAGCATAGTGTCAGGGCCAGTGGCTACCATGAGGCTTCAATGACACGAGGAGCCATCATGCCCATCACCTGTTTCATCCGCTACGAGATCGATCCCATCCAGCGCGACGCCTTCCGCACGTATGCCGAGAACTGGGGCCGCATCATTCCGCGCCTGGGTGGCCGCCTGCTCGGCTACTTCCTGCCGCACGAAGGGACGAATTACGAGGCGTGGGGCCTCGTCGGGTTCGACAGCCTGGCCGATTACGAAGCCTACCGGCTGCGCCTGAAGGAAGACGGCGAAGCGCGCGCCAATTTCGCGTTCGCGCGCGAGCAACGGTTCATCCTGCGCGAGGAGCGCACGTTCCTGGAGAACGTCGCATGATCGCCGTGATCTTCGAAGTGGAGCCGGCGCCCGGCAAGCGCCAGGATTACCTGGACGCGGCCGCCGCGCTGCGTCCCGAGCTGGAAGCGATCGACGGCTTCATCTCCATCGAACGTTTCGCCTCGCTGGCGCGGCCGGAGAAGATGCTGTCGCTGGCGTTCAGGCGCGAAGAGGAGGCCGAGAAACGCTTGCGCACCTTGCCTGCGCACCGGGCGAAGCAGGCCGCGGGGCGGGCCGGCAACATTGCCGACTAACCCCAG
>CBIHRX010000131.1:0-17288 GCA_966212555.1 uncultured Massilia sp. | reverse complement strand
GTCGTCATGCCGACGATGCGGGCGCGCGGCGACTGGCCGAATTTGTCCGCGGCCGCGCCGGATGCGACCAGCACGGCGCAGGCGCAGTCGTTGACGCCGGACGCGTTGCCCGCCGTGACGGTGCCGTACGGCGTCACGACGCCTTTCAGGCGGGCCAGCGATTACAGGCTCGTGTCGGGACGGGGGTGCTCGTCGGTGTCGAACACACGCGAGGCGCCTTTCTTGTCATGCAAGGTCACCGGCACGATCTCGTCCTTGAACACGCCCGCTGCCTGCGCCGCCGCCCAGCGCTGCTGGCTGCGCAGCGCGAATGCATCCTGGTCGCCGCGCGCGATGCCGAACTCGCGCGCCACGTTTTCCGCCGTCTCCGGCATCGAGTCGATGCCGTACTGCGCCTTCATCTTCGGATTCACGAAGCGCCAGCCGATCGTCGTGTCCTCGATCTTCGCCGTGCGCGAGAACGCGCTGTCGGCCTTGGCCATCACGAACGGCGCGCGCGTCATGCTTTCGACGCCGCCGGCGATGATCAGGTTTGCCTCGCCAGCGCGGATGGCGCGCGCGGCGCTGCCGACGGCGTCCAGGCTGGAGCCGCACAGGCGGTTGATCGTGGAACCGGCGACTCCCGGCGGCAGCCCGGCCAGCAGTGCGGCCATGCGCGCGACGTTGCGGTTGTCTTCGCCGGCGCCGTTGGCGCAGCCGTACAGGACGTCGTCGACCTGCGCCCAGTCCACGCCCGGATTGCGGGCCATGAGCGCGGCGATCGGCAGCGCGGCCAGGTCGTCCGCGCGCACGCCGGACAGGGCGCCGCCGAAGCGGCCGAACGGGGTGCGGATGGCGTCGACGATGAATGCGTCAGTCATGAAAGTCTCCTTATTGGTTCTTTGGCCGCTTGTCGACCACGCGGCGCGCCTTGCCGGTCAGCGAGCGCTCGATGCCTTGCGCGGGCAGCAGCGTGACGGCTGTCGTTACGCCGATATACGTCTTGATGCGGTGCTGCAGCTCGCGGGCCAGCGCGTCCACGTTATCCGCCCCCTCTTCGCGCAGTTCGCAATGGACGGCCAGCGCATCGAGGTGGCCGTCGCGCGTGACGACGAGCTGGTAATGCGGCGCCAATGCGGGCATCTGCAGGATCAGTTCCTCGACCTGGCTGGGGAACACGTTCACGCCGCGGATGATCAGCATGTCGTCCGAGCGGCCGTTGATGCGGCCCATGCGGCGCATGGAGCGTGCCGTCGGCGGCAACAGTTTCGTGAGGTCGCGCGTGCGGTAGCGGATGATCGGCAGCGCTTCCTTCGTCAGCGACGTGAACACCAGTTCGCCCTCCACGCCATCCGGCAGCACCTCGCCCGTGTCCGGGTCGATGATCTCGGGGTAGAAGTGATCTTCCCAGATCACGGGGCCGTCCTTGCTTTCGATGCATTCGGCGGCGACGCCGGGACCCATCACTTCCGACAGGCCGTAGATGTCGACGGCGTCGATGCCCGCGCGTTCCTCGATCTCGCGGCGCATGGCGTCCGTCCACGGCTCGGCGCCGAAGATGCCGACCTTCAGCGAGGATGCGGCCGGATCGAGACCCTGGCGCTTGAATTCCTCGACGATGTTCAGCATGTACGACGGCGTCACCATGATGATCGACGGCTTGAAGTCCTGGATCAGCTGGACCTGCTTTTCCGTCTGTCCGCCCGACATCGGCACGACCGTGCAACCCAGGCGCTCGGCGCCGTAGTGGGCACCGAGGCCGCCCGTGAACAGGCCGTAGCCGTACGCGATGTGCACCATGTCGCCGGGACGCCCGCCGGCCGCGCGGATCGAGCGGGCGACGACACCCGCCCACGTGTCGATGTCGCGCTGCGTATAGCCGACGACGGTCGGCTTGCCCGTCGTGCCCGACGAGGCGTGCACGCGTACGACCTGCTCGCGCGGCACGGCGAACAGGCCGAACGGGTAGTTGTCGCGCAGCGTCTTCTTTTCCGTGAACGGGAATTTCGCCAGGTCGGCCAGCGTTTTCAGGTCGTCCGGATGCACGCCGGCTTCGTCAAATGCGCGGCGGTAGTGCGCCACGTTGTCGTAGGCGTGCTTCAGGCTCCACTTCAGCCGTTCCAGTTGCAGGGCCTGCAGTTCGGCGCGGCTCGCGCGCTCGATCGGGTCGAGTTCGCCCGGTTGCGGGATGCGTTGCACCATCGTTGTCTCCTTCGTTTTACATATCGACGACGTGGCCCGCGACGCGGTGCGACTTCCCGCGGAACAGCGCGACCTTGCGCCCGTCCTGGTCCGTCACGACGACGTCGTAGACACCCGTCTTGCCGGCCAGCGCCTGCTCGACGGCTTCCGCCACGAGCACGTCGCCCGCGCGTCCCGGCGCGAGGTAGTCGATCGTGCAGCCGGCGCCCACGGTATTGAAATTGTGCGAATTGCAGGCGAATGCGAAGGCGCTGTCGGCCAGCATGAAGATGAAACCGCCGTGGCAGGTGCCGTGGCCGTTCAGCATGTCCTCGCGCACCCGCATGCGCATGCGCGCGAAGCCGGGACGGATCGCGTCGAGCGTCATGCCCAGTGCCTGGCTGGCCGGGTCGCGTTCGTACATCGTCTTGCCGGTCAGTTCGGCCAGGGCCTGCTTTTGCTCCATGTTTTGATCGCTATGCATGGATGCGGGCTCCCGTGGGATTGGCGGCCAGCTTGCGGCGCAGCAGCGGCGCCACGCGGTAGCGGTCTTCGCCATACGTCGCGCCCAGGTTGGCCAGCACGGTGAACACATGATGCAGGCCGATCGCATCGGCCCATCCCAGCGGCCCGCGCGGATAGTTCACGCCCTTCTGCATCGCGATGTCGACGGCTTGCGCGGAGCACACGCCCTGGTTGACGGCGTCGAGCGCTTCGTTGGCCAGCATCGCGACGGTGCGCATCACGGCCATGCCGGGCACGTCGTCGAGGCGCGTGACCGTGAAGCCGGCCTGCTGGAACGCGCCGACGGCGGCGTTCCACGCGGCGTCGCCGCACTGGTCCGCGCGTGCCAGCGCGATGCGCGTGGCCTGGGCCGGGTCCAGCAGCAGGTCGAACAGGATCGTGTCCGGGCGGTTCTCGTCGGCTGCACGCTGCGTGGCGCTGCGGCCGTCGGTCAGGAAGATCGTGGCTGCGCCCTCGGCGGCGCACACACGCGCTTTCAGGGCAGCGGTCAGCGGATCGGTGCCGCCCAGCGTCACCTGTACGGGGCACGGCTGCGCCGCCTCGGCCTGCGCCTGCGGCATGGCGACGCCGTCGCCGTAGCGGTAGAAGCCGCGGCTCGTCTTGCGGCCCAGGAAGCCGGCGTTCACCAGTTCCTGCTGCACGACGGATGGCGCGAAGCGCGGGTCGCCGTAATACGCGTTGAAGACGGATTGCGTGACCGAGTAATTGACGTCGTGGCCGATCAGGTCCATCAGCTCGAAGGGACCCATGCGGAAGCCGCCGCAATCGCGCATCACGGCATCGATCGTGGCCGGGTCGGCGGCTTGTTCGAGCAGCAGGCGCAGCGCCTCCGCATAGTAGGGGCGCGCCACGCGGTTGACGATGAAGCCGGGCGTGGATTGCGCATGCACCGGGTTCTTGCCCCAGGCGGCGGCGGTCGCATACACGGTATCGGCAACGGCCTTGTCGGTGGCGATGCCGGAGATCACTTCCACCAGCGCCATCAGCGGCACCGGGTTAAAGAAATGCATGCCGACGAGGCGTTCCGGATGCTGGAGACGAGCACCGATCGCCGTGACGGAAATCGACGACGTGTTCGTCGCGAGGATGCAATCCGGCCCGACGATGCCTTCCAGGTCGGCGAACAGGGTGCGCTTGACGTCGAGGTCTTCGACCACGGCTTCGACCACGAGCGCGGCATCCTTCGCTTCGTCGAGCGCGCGCATCGCATGCACGCGCTCGCGCGCAAGATCCGCTTCGGCCGCGCCCATGCGGCCTTTTTCCACGAGCCGCGCGAGGGCTTTGACTATGCCGGCGATGGCCCGTTCGACGGCTTCCGGGCGGGTGTCGAACAGCCGCACCGTATGCCCGGCCACGGCCGCCACCTGGGCGATGCCGGCGCCCATCGCGCCGCTGCCGATGACGGCGACGACGCTGTGCTTGTCCAATGCCTGGGCCATCTTATTCCCCCTTGAACGCGGGCTGGCGCTTGGCGATGAACGCGGCGACGCCTTCGCGGTAATCGTGGCTGTAGCCCAGTTCGCGCATCATCTCCGCTTCCAGCTGCAGCTGCTGTTCCAGCGTATTGACCCAGCTTTCCTGCATGGCCCGCTTCGTGAACGCCAGACCCTTCGTCGGCGCGGTGGCGAAGTGGCGGGCCATGGCCAGCGCTTCGTCCATCAGCGATTCGTCCGGCACGCAGCGCCAGATCAGGCCCCATTGCTCGGCTTTCTCGGCCGGCAGCTTGTCGCCCAGCAGTGCGAGGCCCATGGCGCGCGCCGGCCCGACGAGGCGCGGCAGCGCCCACGTGCCGCCCGTGTCCGGGATCAGGCCCAGCTTGCAGAACGCTTCGATGAACGACGCCGACTGCGCGGCCAGCACGATGTCGCACGCGAGCGCCAGGTTGGCGCCGGCGCCGGCGGCCACGCCGTTGACGGCGCAGATCACGGGCAGCGGCAGGCTTTTCAAGGTAAGCACGAGCGGTGCGTAGAATTTTTCGACGGATTCGCCCAGGTCGACGCCGGGTGCGCCCGGCTCGACGGCGCGGTCGTTCAAGTCCTGGCCGGCACAGAAGCCGCGGCCGGCGCCAGTCAGCAGCAGCACGCGCACGGACTTGTCTTCCTCCACGCGCTTGAGCGCATCGCGCACTTCCAGGTGCATCGCCTGGGTAAAACTGTTCAGGCGCTCGGGGCGGTTCAGGGTCAGCGTCGCGATGCCCTGCTCGATCGTGAACAGGATGGATTCATAGGTCATGCGTGTCTCCTTTGTTCTCAGTCTCCGTCATTCCCGCGCAGGCGGGAATCCATACTGAGCATCCCAAGCCCTTCAGCATGGGTCCCCGCCTGCGCGGGGACGACGGTGGGGGGTTTTATTCAACCACGTCGAAATCGACGACGACCCGGTCCGTCACCGGAAAGCTCTGGCAGCTCAGCACGAAGCCGCGCGCGACCTCGTAGTCTTCCAGCGCATAGTTGACGTCCATGTCGACCTGCCCCTCGCGCACCTTGCAGCGGCACGTCGAGCACACGCCGCCCTTGCACGAGTAGCGCATGTCGATGCCCGCGCGCAGGCCGGCCTCGAGGAGCGACTCCTTGTCGCGGTCCATCGTGAAACTGGCGTGGTTGCCGTCCATGATCACGGTGACTTCCGTGTGGTGGTGCGCCTCGCCGGCGGCCTGGCGGCGCGGCTTGCGCGGCTCTTGCGCGGCGCCGGCGGCGAACAGTTCGATGCGGATGCGCTCCTTCGGCATGCCCGCTTCCTGCAGCGCGGCGGAGACGCCGTGCATCATGTCTTCCGGACCGCAGATGAACGCGTAGTCGACGTCTTCCACGCGCAGCCAGCGCTGGAACAGCTGGCGGCATTTGTCCTGCGTGATGCGGCCGTTGAACAGCTCGATGTCCTGCTGCTCGCGGCTCATCACGTAGACGAGGTTCAGGCGTTCCAGGTACTGGTCCTTCAGTTCGGCCAGCTCGTCGCGGAAGATCACGGACGACGACGCGCGGTTCCCATACAACACGGTGAAGCGGCTGTGCGGTTCGGCGATCAGCGTCGTCTTGACGATGGAAAGGATCGGCGTGATGCCGCTGCCGGCCGCGAAGGCCAGGTAGTGGCGGCGGCTGTCCGGCTCCAGCGGCAGGTTGAAGCGGCCTTCCGGCGGCATCACGTCGAGCGTGACGCCGGGCCGGATGCAGTCGTTGGCCCAGGTCGAGAACAGGCCGTCCGACACGCGCTTGATGGCGACGCGCAGCTTGTCGTCCTGAACGGCCGAGCAAATCGAGTACGAGCGGCGCACGTCCTCGCCGTCTATCGTCGCACGCAAGGTCAGGTGCTGACCCTGGCGGTACTGGAACGCTGCGCGCAACGGCGGCGGGACGTCGAACGTGACGGCGATCGCGTCGCGCGTCTCGTGCTTCACATGCGCCACGGTCAATGGGTAGAACTTGCTCATGTCAGCCTCAATGGCATTTGAAATAATCGAACGGCTCGCGGCAATCCAGGCATTGATACAGTGCCTTGCACGGGGTCGAGCCGAACTGGCTGGTCAGCCGCGTGTGCAGCGAACCGCAATGCGGGCACGCCACGTCCGGCTGCCGGATCGCGTGGCGCTTCACGCCGCGCGCGAGGCCGCTGATGTCGATCACCTGCTGCACGGGCGGCGCGATGCCGTAGCCCTTCAGCGCCGCCTTGCCGGCGTCGCTCATCCAGTCCGTCGTCCACGCGGGCGACAGGCGGGTAACGATGCGCAGGCGCTCCACGCCACGTGCGTGCAAAGCCTTGTCGATGTCGTCAGCGATGACTTCCATCGCGGGGCAGCCGGAATACGTCGGGGTGATCGTGACGACGCATTCGCCGTCGCCGTGCACGTCCACGTCACGCACGATGCCCAGGTCCACGACGGAAATCACGGGAATTTCCGGATCCGGGACCTCGCCCAGCCAGGACCACACCTGGCCGGCCGTGACAGGCGACGTAGTCATCACCATTCCACGCCCGGGTAGGCGCGCTGCAGGAACTGCATCTCGGCGAGGATGTAGCCGAGGCGCTCCGTGTGCCGGCCCTGCTTGCCGCCGCGCTGGACGTACGCGTCCACGGGCGGCATCGTCAGCGTCGCTTCGTCCAGCACCTCGGCCACGTGGGCCAGGAATGCATCGCGCAGCGGTTCCGCGGCCGGCGCGACGCCCTGCGCGACCATGGCCAGGTCGACGTCGTCGTAGAGGAACATCTCGCCGGCGTACGTCCACAGCTCGTCGAGCGCGTCCTGCATCTTGCGCCGGCTGACATCCGTCCCGTCGCCCAGGCGCACGACGAGGTCGCCGCTGCGGCGCAGGTGGTACGTCACTTCCTTGATCGATTTTTCCGCGATCTCCCCGATGCGGCGGTCGCTGGATGCGAGCAGGCCGCGCATCAGGAAGTAATGCCACGTATCGAACAGGAACTGGCGCGTCAGCGTCTGCGCGTAGTCGCCGTTCGGCTGTTCGACGAGCAGGCAGTTGCGGAAGTCGCGGTTATCGCGCAAATAGGCGAGGCGGTCCTCGTCGCGGCCGTGGCCTTCGATTTCGCCCGCATACGTGAGCCACATACGGGTCTGGCCCAGCAGGTCGAGGGCGACGTTGGTCAGCGCCATGTCTTCTTCCAGCGCGGGGCCCTTGCCGCACAGCTGCGACAGCTGCTGGGAGAGGATCAGCGCATTGTCGCCCTGGCGCAGGAGGTATTCGAATGTCGCGTCCACGGCCGGCTCACAGGTTCTTGACTTCTTCCGGCATCGGGAAGAAGGTCGGGTGGCGGTAGACCTTGCTGTTCGACGGCTCGAACAGGGCGTCCTTGTCGGCCGGGCTGGACGCGACGATGTCGGCGGCCTTCACCACCCAGATCGACACGCCTTCGTTGCGGCGCGTGTAGACGTCGCGCGCGTTGTTGATCGCCATCTCGGCATCCGGCGCGTGCAGGCTGCCCACGTGTTTATGGGCGAGGCCGTGCTGGCTGCGGATGAAGACTTCCCACAGGGGCCATTCTTTGCTCATTTTTGTCTCCGTTCAGCCGTCGTTCCCGCGAAAGCGGGAACCCATGCCGAGGCGATTTCAGACGCTCTGTATGGATTCCCGCGTGCGCGGGAATGACGTAGTTAATTTATGCTGCGGCCTTCTTCGCGGCCTGCTTGTCGGCGTGCGCGACGAGCGCCTCGCGGAACCACGCGCCATCCTCGTACGCCTTCACGCGGGTCCGCAGCCGCTCCTTGTTGCACGGCCCGTTGCCCTTGAGGACGTTGTAGAACTCTTCCCAGTCGATCTCGCCGAAGTCGTAATGGCCCCGTTCCTCGTTCCATTCGAGGTCCGGATCGGGAATGGTCAGACCGAGGAATTCGGCCTGGGGCACGGTCTGGTCGACCATGCGCTGGCGCAGCTCGTCGTTCGAGAACAGCTTGATGCGCCATTGCGTCGATTGCGCGCTGTTGACGGACTCCGCGTCGGACGGGCCGAACATCATCAGCGACGGCCACCACCAGCGGTTGAGGGCATCCTGCGCCATCGCCTTCTGCTCCGGCGAGCCCTGGGCCAGCTTCATCATGATGTCGTAGCCCTGGCGCGCGTGGAACGACTCTTCCTTGCAGACGCGGATCATCGCGCGGGCATATGGGCCATACGAGCAGCGGCACAGCGGGATCTGGTTGATGATCGCGGAGCCGTCCACCAGCCAGCCGATGGCGCCGATGTCGGCCCACGTGAGCGTCGGGTAATTGAAGATGCTCGAGTACTTGGCCTTGCCGGAGTGCAGGGCGGCCAGCAGTTCGTCGCGCGACACGCCCAGCGTCTCCGCGGCGCTGTACAGGTACAGGCCGTGGCCGGCCTCGTCCTGGATCTTGGCCAGCAGGATAGCTTTGCGCTTCAGCGTGGGCGCACGCGTCACCCAATTGCCTTCCGGCAGTTGGCCGACGATCTCGGAATGCGCGTGCTGGGAAATCTGGCGGATCAGCGTCTTGCGGTACGCCTCGGGCATCCAGTCCTTGGCTTCGATCTTCACGCCGGCGTCGATGCGCGCCTGGAACGCCTGCTCTTCCTCGCTCATGTCGGCGCGGGTCTGGACCTGTTTCAGGCCGGTTTCAACCATCTGGGCATACATGGCTGGTCTCCCTGGGTTCTATGTCGATTCATAATACGATACAAGAATCGCGATGTATAGCGAAATTTTGAATCATATTGAGACCGGGTAAAATCGCCGCCATGACCCAACCCAGCAGCCATCAGTGGATAGCCCACTTCCTCGAGACGGACCCGCCGCGTTCCAAATCGCTCGTGATGACGATCTTCGGCGACGCCATCGCACCGCACGGCGGCCGCCTGTGGCTGGGCAGCCTGATCGAGCTGGTGGCGCCGCTGGGCGTCACGGACCGGCTCGTGCGCACGAGCGTGTTCCGCCTCGTGCAGGAAGGCTGGCTGGTCGCGAACCGTGAAGGCCGGCGCAGCAGCTATGCGCTGCAGCCCGACGCCGCGCCCCGCTTCGCCCGCGCCAACCGCCGCATCTATGCGCCGCCCGGCGTCGACTGGGACGGCCGCTGGACCCTGCTGCTGGCGCCCAACGGCAGCATCGACAGTGCCTTGCGCGCGGCCGTGCGCAAGGAGCTCGAATGGGAAGGTTTTGCGATGCTGGCGCCGGGCCTGCTGGCGCATCCGGCGGCGGACCTGGACGGCGTGGCCGAGGTGCTGCGGCGCGTGGACGGCGGCGGCAAGATCTTCGTCTGCGCCGCAACGGAACTGCCGGGCGTCGGCGCGCGGCCGCTGGCCGAGCTGGTGCGCGAAGGGTGGGACTTGTCTGCCGTCATGGCCGGCTACCGCCGTTTCATCGAGGAATTCACGCCGCTGCTCGACCTGCTGCGCGCCGAGCCGGCGCCCGATCCGCAACTGGCTTTCATCGTGCGCACCCTGCTGATCCATGCATACCGCCGCGTCCAGCTGCACGATCCGATGCTGCCGCTGGCGCTGCTGCCGCAGCCGTGGCCGGGCTCGGAGGCGTATGCGCTGGCGCAGGCGATCTACCGGCTCGTGTGGGCGCCGGCCGAGCGGCACCTGATGGACGTGCTGCGGCGCGAGGATGCGGGAGCGCCGGAGGCGGATGCGGGGCTGGCCGAGCGGTTCGGCGGGCTGAATTGATCGCAATATAAAACAATGTCATTCCCGCGCAGGCGGGAATCCATGCTGAGGCACAGTTCAGGCGACGTATGGGTTCCCGCCTTCGCGGGAACGACGGCATTAGCAATCCAGCGCAAATTGCGCCGCCGCCATCGGATGGCGGATGCGGTCCAGCGCCAGTTCCAGGTCGAGCCCGGGCCAGTACAGGCATTCCCCGCCCAGGGGCTGGATGTGGCACAGCTGCGCCACGGTGGCGTGCTCGAACCAGGGGAACAGCGCGAACGGCAGGTACAGCTCTTCGTCGCGCCAGCGCAGCCAGAAGCCGCGCCGGTCGATGCTCGTGATGTCCGGCCGCGCCACACGGATATTCATCATGTTCCCTCCCCTTCGATGAGGCCAAGCAAGAACAGTAGCAAACCATTCGGCATCATTCTTTAAGCGGTATCATGCGGCCTCACACCCAACAACAACAGGACGCACCATGTCTATCAAGATCAGCAGCCAGTTCGACGCTGGCGCCATCGACGTCGTGAACGCCACGAGCGCCAACGCCATCGACCTGAACATCCGCAAGGACTCCCACGCCGACATCACCCAGTGGTTCTATTTCCGCCTGCAGGGCGCGCAGGCGCAGCCGTGCACGATCCGCCTGCTCAACGCCGGCAAGTCCGCGTATCCGAAGGGCTGGGAAGACTATCATGCGATGGCCAGCTACGACCGTGTGAACTGGTTCCGCGTGCCGACCGGCTTCGACGGCCAGGTGCTCACCATCGAGCACACGCCCGCGATGGACAGTGTCTACTACGCCTATTTCGAGCCGTATTCGTGGGAACGTCACCTGGAGCTGCTCGACCGTGCCCAGCTGTCCGAACATGTGCGCATGCTGGACCTCGGCTCGACCGTCGACGGCCGCGACCTGAACCTGCTCGTGATCGGCGAGGACGCTCCCGGCAAGAAGAAGGTCTGGGTCATCGCGCGCCAGCACCCGGGCGAGACGATGGCCGAGTGGTTCGTCGAAGGCATGCTCGACGCCCTGCTCGACCCGGCCCACTCGTTCGGCCGCCAGTTGCTGAAGGAGACCGTGTTCTACGTCGTGCCGAACATGAACCCGGACGGGTCCGTGCGCGGCAACCTGCGCACGAACGCGGCCGGCGCCAACCTGAACCGCGAGTGGCTGAATCCGTCGCTGGAACGCAGCCCGGAAGTGTTCCTGGTCCGCAAGAAGATGGAAGAGACGGGCGTCGACCTGTTCCTCGACGTGCATGGCGACGAGGGCCTGCCGTACGTCTTTATCGCCGGCAGCGATGCCCTGCCGACCTTCACGGCCGAACAGGCGGCCGCGCAGAAGGCATTCTCGGACGCGTTCATGATCGCCAGCCCCGACTTCCAGGACGTGCACGGCTACCCGAAAGAGCCGTACACGGACGAGGTGCTGACGATGGGCTCGCCGTACGTCACGCATGCGTTCGGCTGCCTGTCGCTGACCCTGGAACTGCCGTTCAAGGACAATGCCAACGACCCGGACCCGCAGGTCGGCTGGGACGGCGCCCGCAGCGCGCGCCTCGGCGCCGCGGTGCTGCAGCCGGTGCTGCAGGCCGTGCGCCAGTTGAAGAAGTGACGTTTACAGGAACGTAAACACCTGTTCCTGCGCCAGACGCGATTTCGGCAGGGATGCATTGAAATCGCTGTCGGCGTGGTAGCCGAAGCTCAGCAGCACGAGGCTGGACAGACCCTTTTCGTGCAGGCCCAGCTCCGCGTCCAACGCGGCCGGATCGAGGCCTTCCATCGGCGTCGTGTCCACGCCCAGCGCGCTGGCGGCCAGCATGGCGTTGCCCAGCGCGATATAGGCCTGTTTCTCGAACCACTGCGGCAGATCCTTCAGCGTGTAGCGGTGCAGGTTGACGTAGCCCTGGCGGCCCTTGGCCTGGCCCGCCTTCGCGGCATCGTCCTTGAAGCGGCCGTCGCGCTGCTCCTGTTCGAGCAGGCGCTCCAGGTGGCCGCCTTCGGCGTCCACGCGCGTGCAGAACAGGATCACGTGCGACGCATTCAGGATCTTCGGCTCGTTGTAGCTGTACGGACCCTGCACGCCCTTGGCCAGGCGCGCCTTCGCTTCCGGCGTGCCGGCGACGATGAAGTGCCAGGGCTGCGAATTCACCGACGACGGGCTGTTGCGCAGCACTTCGTAGATCTGCTGCATCGTCTCTTCGGGGACGCGGCGGGTCGGGTCGTAGGCCTTGGCGGTGTAGCGCTTGCGGGCGGCAGCAAGAATGTCCATCGGGTTCCTTTCAAAAATGCGTATCTGCACATTATTGCAGGAACCCGGATTGCGCGTGCGCGGCCGCTTTTTAATTGCCGGCCACCACCATCTTCTCGATCAGGATCGACCCCGTCGACTTATTTCCGCGCGTCAGCACATCGTTGCCGATGCCGACGATAGCCTGGAACATGTCCTTCATGTTGCCCGCGATGGTGATCTCCTCGACCGGGTACTGGATGACGCCGTTCTCGACCCAGTAGCCGGACGCGCCGCGCGAATAATCGCCCGTGACGTAGTTCGTGCCCTGCCCCATCAGCTCCGTGACGAGCAGGCCCGTGCCCATCTTGCGCAGCATGCCTTCGAAGTCGTCGGCGATCTTCGTGTCCTTCGAGACGATTTCCAGGTTGTGCGAGCCGCCCGCATTGCCCGTCGTCTCCATGCCCAGCTTGCGGGCCGAGTACGACGACAGGAAGTAGCCTTGCAGCACGCCGTCGCTGACGACCTTGCGGCGCTGGGTGCGCACGCCTTCTTCGTCGAACGGCGCCGAGCCCACGCCGCCGATCAGGTGCGGGTCTTCGACGATCTGGATGTGGGACGGGAAGATGCTCTGGCCGAGCGAGTCGAGCAGGAAACTGGATTTACGATACAGCGCGCCGCCCGAGGTTGCCTGGACAAAAGCGCCCAGCAGGCCGGCGGCCAGCGGCGCCTCGAACAGCACGGGGCACGTGCGGGTATCGAGCTTGCGCGCGTTCAGGCGCGCAAGGGCGCGTTCGGCGGCGTAGCGGCCGATCTTTTCCGGATCGCCCAGTTTCTTGGGATCGCGCGCCGACGAATACCAGTCGTCGCGCTGCATGTTGGCGCCCTTGCCGGCGATCGGCGCCACGGACAGCGTGTGGCGCGAGAACGGGTAGCCGGCGCAGAAACCGAGCGAGTTGGCGGCCACGAAATGCGATTGCTGCACGTAGACGCTGGCGCCCTCGCTGTTGGTGACGCGCTTGTCGACGGCGAACGCGGCCGCCTCGCAGCGCTGGGCGATGGCGACGGCGTCCTCGGCGCTGATGTCCCATGGGTAACACAGGCGCAGGTCGCGTGGGTTGGTTTCCAGCAGGTCGGCGTCGGGCAGGCCGGCGGCCGGGTCCTCGGCCGTGAAGCGGGCGATGTTGTACGCCGCCTCGACGGTGGCGCGCAGCGAGTCGCGCGAGAAGTCCGACGTGTTGGCGTGACCACGGCGCTTGCCACAGTAGACGGTTACGCCGATGCCCTTGTCCTTGTTCTGTTCGATGGTCTCGACCTGGCCCTTGCGAACCGTCACCGCCAGCCCGCTACCCTCGCTGATCTCGACCGACGCATCGCTGGCGCCCGTTTCTTTTGCAATGGCAAGCACGTCCTGTGCAAGCTGCTTGAGCTGATCCTGGGTATGGGTGAAGACGGAGTCGGTCATGTGCGTTTTTCGTAGCGAGCCCTAAAACAGTTATCATAGCAGCCGTTTACTGTTTTTACCGGCCGGCCGTGCGCCAGCCGAATCTAGATCATCATGCCAAATGCCAACCGCGGCTCCGTCGGCTTCCGCTCCGACGAGTTCGACCAGGAATACGAGCGCCCTTCCAAGTCCGAACTCAAGCGCCAGAGTAACGAGCTGCAGAAGCTCGGCGAACAGCTCATCGAGGCGCCGCGCGACCGCGTGAAGCGCGTCCCGATGCCGGACGAAGTCCGCGACGCCATCCTCATGTGCCAGACCATCACCAACCACGAGGGCCGGCGCCGCCAGCTACAGTTCGTCGGCAAGTTGATGCGCTCGCTCGACGAGGAAGAGGTCGCCGTCATCCAGCGCACCATCGAAAGCTGGAAGGGCACGTCGAAGGCCGAAGCGGCCGCGCTGCACGCGCTGGAGCGCCGCCGCGACAAGCTGCTGGCCGACGACAAGGCCCTCACCCAGCTGCTGGAAGAGCACCCGGACCTGGACGTGCAGCACCTGCGCACGCTGATCCGCAATGCGCGCAAGGAACAGGCCGAGAACAAGCCGCCGAAGGCCTACCGCGAAATCTTCCAGATCCTGAAGGACCTGGCGAAGCAGCCGAAAGCGGCCGCCGCCGAGGAATCCGACGAGGACGAGAGCGATGAGCCTGACGAATAAAGTGGACGAACTGGTCGTCGGCCTGGTGTCGGTCTCGGACCGCGCGAGCGGCGGCGTCTACGAGGACAAGGGTATTCCCGCGCTGCGCGAGTGGCTGGAAGCCGCGCTCGTGACGCCGTTCCGCGTCGAGACGCGCCTGATCCCGGACGACCGCGCCAGCATCGAACAGACGCTCGTCGAACTGGTCGACACGGTCCGCTGCCACCTCGTCCTGACGACGGGCGGCACGGGCCCGGCGCGGCGCGACGTCACGCCGGAGGCGACCGTCGCCGTGGGCACGAAGGAGATGCCCGGCTTCGGCGAGCAGATGCGCCAGATCAGCCTGCACTTCGTGCCGACCGCGATCCTGTCGCGCCAGACGGCCGTGATCCGCGAGACGCAAGACCACGCCGCGCTGATCATGAACCTGCCGGGCCAGCCGAAGTCGATCAAGGAAACGCTGGAAGGTTTAAATGATGCGGACGGCGGGAGCATCGTCGGCGGCATCTTCGCGGCCGTCCCGTATTGCATCGACCTGATCGGCGGCCCGTACGCCGAGACCGACCCGGCCGTCTGCAAGGCCTTCCGCCCGAAGTCGGCGCAACGACACAAGGACACCGCATGAGCGACCTGCTCGAACACATCCAGATCGAGACCAACGACAACCCGGACGTCGCCATCATCTGGATGCACGGCCTGGGCGCGGACGGCAACGACTTCGTGCCGATGGTGCGCGAACTTGATCTCGACGGCCTGCCCGGCATCCGCTTCATCTTCCCGCATGCGAACACCATGCCGGTGACCATCAGCAACGGCTACGTGATGCGCTCCTGGTACGACATCACGGGTCTGGAAATGGGACGGCGCGAGGACGAGAACGGCCTGCGCGCATCGCAGAAGGACATCGAAGCCTTCATCGAGCGCGAGAAGGCACGCGGCATCCCCGCCTCGCGCATCATCCTGGCCGGCTTCTCGCAAGGCTGCGCGATGACCATCCAGACGGGCCTGCGTCATCCGGAACAACTGGCCGGCCTGCTGTGCCTGTCCGGCTACGTGCCGCTGTCGGCCAAGCTCCCGACCGAGCGCACCGACGCGAGCAAATCGACGCCGATCTTCATGGCCCACGGCCGCTACGACAACGTGGTGCCGTTCAACCGCGCGGAAGCGTCGCGCGACCTGCTCGTCTCGCTGGGCTACCAGCTCGAATGGCACGAATACGCCATGCAGCACACGCTGTGCCTGGAAGAAGTCCAGCACATCTCGGCGTGGCTGAAGAAAGTACTGGCCTGAACGATGGCAAAGAAAGAGCAACTCGACGACGAGACGCTGGCGCTGATCCACTGGTGCATCGAGGTCGAACAACACCTCGTCGCCGGCGGCGCCACCCAGAAACAGGCCCAGGACCACATCGAGGAACAGGTCGAGTGGTTCACCGACATGTTCTACGAAGGCCTCACGCCGGAACAGGCCGCGAAGGAAGCGCTGGCATAAGCACGCCTTACCTCCTGCGGAACAGGTGGATCTGCCAGAACGTGGCCAGATCTTGCACGGCCTTCGCATGACGACCCGTGGCGCCCTACCGATCGTCGAAGCTCCACGCTCTGAAATTGGGAAGTGCCGGGTTTTCGCTACGCATCGCTGCCAGTAGCGCATCCCGCGTCACGCCCTTTTCCAGCCTGGCGAGCCAGGTTGCGGCCCATGAGGCGTTCCCGGGGTCCCGTTTGCTCCTTACCAACGTATTGAATGTCTGAAAGGCATTGGCGGAATCGCCGTCCCAGGCATAGGCAAGCGCGGCCGCACGTGCGAATGCGGCAACATCGCGCCCGTGTTGCCAAGCTTCAATCCCCCATGCAATATCTTTCCCGGTCGGACTTGCGCCCATGAGCCCAACGCGGAACAGCGCATACGCTATCTCGGGCGCGTCGGGCGCCAGGACGGCGGCCTGCGTCAAACTGGCCCGTGCCGACGCCAGCAAGTCCTGCCTGTTTGGGCCTGCGCTTTCTGCCAGCTTCGCATATGCCTGCCCCAACAGATAATATGGCTCAGGATTGTAGGGATCGTTCTCCACGGTGCGCGACAGGTAGCCGATAGCGTCGCGCGGATCGCCCCATTCGACCTGGGCGCGGCTCAACGTGATCTGGGCGAGATCGACGGCCGGGGCCTTGGCAGCCGTAAGTTTCAGACGCTCCAACAACTTCCTGCCGACCGCGGGCGTCGGGCAAGTCTTCAGCAAGGCGTTGTCAATGACGAATTCGCCCTCGATACGGCTCAGACGGGTGAAATCGATGTTGGCCTTGGGCAGGCTGGGCACGTCGACCTGAAGGATTTTCAAGGACGCGCGCCGGTAACGCAACATTGCCGCATCGAGATCGTGACCCGAAAGACCGAATACCTCGGCAAACGACGCGGCGGAATCGCCGCCGTTATTGACCAGGTCGAGGTATTTCACCGTCTTGTTACGGTTTTCCTCAGACGAGAACATGTAGTGGACAAGGTTGAAGGCCCGTCCAAGATATTCATACTGGTCGAAATAGGCGGGCGTGCCGGCCTTGAAGACCTCGGACGAGCCCTTGTAATTCAATACGTCATCGAAAGAAAGACGGGCTCCTGCCTTGCCCTCGTCGATCCTTTGCAACCAGTTATAGGCGGTGCCCGCATCGCGTCCTATTGCCATCTGGGTATCGGTAAAACGCGCACCGCCGAAATACGCTGTAAAGCCGACGATGTACCACATGGGTGCACGAATGCGGGTATGTCGATACAGGAAATTCTCGGCATACAGGGTCAGATTCGTCATCAGCGTGAAATCGTCTTCTGCGCGGAGCAGCGACGAATTATTGAGCTTCCAGCTTTTTCCCACACCGTAAGTGAATGCCTGCGTCGCAGAGACGCAGCTGTTGACCATCCCGACGGCAAAAGGGGAATGCTCGCCGATTTCCGGCGGCCAACTTACCCGATCCTGGAAGTACAGCGTAAACTTGGGCATTGCCTCCTGCCTGTCCAGGAACGCATCCAGGTACAAGCGCAAAAGATAGTCGAGCCGCTCCAGATTATTGACCAACTCGATGACGTCATCCGGATCGCCATCCGAATAGACAACCAGATGCTGACTCTCGACCCGGAACCATGG
>CBIHRX010000130.1:0-17391 GCA_966212555.1 uncultured Massilia sp. | reverse complement strand
AGGAAGTGGACCTGTGCTATGCCGGCTACCAGAACGTCTGCAACGCCGTGTCGATCACCGGGCCGGCCGGCACCAACTACGTGCTGGCGCAGAGCTTCAACTTCGCGTCGCTGCACACGGAGGGCGTCGACATCGAGACCGCGTACCGCGCGAACCTGCGCGACTTCGGCCTGCCGGGCGCCTTCACGCTGCGCGGCATGGCCACGCGGACGATCCACTCGGTGTCCGACCCGGGCGTGCCCGGCACGACGCCGAGCGAAGGCGCGGGCAACATGGCGGGCAGCACGCCGAAGTGGAAGGCGCTCGTGACCCAGTCGTGGGACAACGGCAAGCTGGGTCTCAGCCTGACGGAGCGCTGGGTCAGCGCCGGTGTGTTCAGCAACGAGTTCATCGAGTGCCAGACCAACTGCCCGCTGCCGACCGCGGCGCATCCGACGATCTACGACAACCACCTCCCGGGCGCCACGTACGTCGACTTCGGTGCGACGTACACGTTCGCGAAGGACTCGATGTTGTACTTCAAGATCGACAACCTGGCCGACCGCGGGCCGGTGCTCGTGCCGCAGACGAACCTCAGCATCGGCATCAATCCCGCGCTGTACGACGTCATCGGACGGACGTACCGGGCGGGTGTGCGGATGGCGTTCTAGTACCCGTCGTTCCCGCGAAAGTGGGAACCCATGCCGAGCTGGCCAGGACGCTCGGCATGGATTCCCGCGTGCGCGGGAATGACGATTCCCTTTTCGCAATTAATGTTGCGCAGAAAAAATATATTTTCCGATTTTGATGGTTTCCCACTGTTTTACGAGGTGATATTTGGATAGATTGTAGGTGTCGAGAAGGAGACAACCATGCGGCATCTTACGATCAAACAGACATTCATCACCCTGCTGGCCCTGACCCTGCTCATGGCCGGCCTCATGCTCGCGGCGCTGCAGCGCGTGTCGGTCGCGCAGGGGCGCGCGACGGAGGCGAGCGATGCGCGCTACCGGTCCTACCTGCTGGCGGACGAATTGCGCCAGAGTTCCGACGACCTCACGCGCCTCGCGCGCACGTACGTCGTCACGGGCGACAGCCGCTACGAACAGCAATACCAGGACATCCTCGCCATCCGCAACGGCACGAAGCCGCGGCCCGGGCACTACGAGCGCATCTACTGGGATCTCGTCGCGGGCGGCGTCGCGGTGCCGCCCGCGAGCAGCCAGGCGGTGCCATTGCAGGAACTGATGCGCAAGGCCGGTTTCAGCGAGCAGGAATTCGCCAAGCTGAAGGAAGCGCAGGACGTGTCCGACGCCCTCGTGAAAACGGAGGTCGCCGCGATGAACGCCGTGAAGGGCCTGTTCGACGACGGCCGCGGCGGTTTTACGCGCAAGGCCGACCCGAACCCGGAATTCGCCCGGGCGATCATGCACGACGCGGCCTACCACCGGAACAAGGCGCGCATCATGGTGCCGCTGAACGACTTCCTGCGCCTGCTGGACGAGCGCACCGGCGCCGCCGTCGCCGACGCCCACCAGGCTACCGGCACCGCGATGACGGCCGCGATCGCGCTGATGGTGCTGTCGCTCGTGTCGACGACCGCCGCGCTGTACATGGTCTACCGCTACATCATGCGCAACCTGAACAAGGCCGTCGCCGCGGCCGACCGGATCGCCGGCGGCGACCTGTCGGGCGAGGTCGCCGTCGAATTCGACGACGAAGTGGGACGGCTGATGAAGGCCATCGCCACGATCAACGGCAACCTGCACGACATGATCGCCAGGATCCGCACGAGCACGGAAAACATGGCGACGGCGACGGATGAAATCGCGACGGGCAATGCCGACCTGTCGGCCCGCACGGAGGCACAGGCCGGGTCGCTGGAGGAAAGCGCCAGCGCGATGGAGACGCTGACCGGCACCGTCCAGCGCAACGCGGCCAACGCGCAGAGCGCCAACGACCTGGCGGCGCGCGCCTCCACCGTGGCCGGCAAGGGCGGCGACGTGATGGCGCAGGTCGTGTCGACGATGGGCCACATCAAGGATGGCTCGGCGCGCATCGCCGACATCATCGGCGTCATCGACGGCATCGCCTTCCAGACGAACATCCTCGCGCTGAACGCGGCCGTGGAAGCGGCGCGCGCCGGCGAACAGGGCCGCGGCTTCGCCGTGGTGGCGGCGGAAGTGCGCGCGCTGGCCCAGCGCAGCGCCGGCGCGGCCAAGGAGATCAAGGACCTGATCAACGCGTCGGTGCACAGCGTGGAGACGGGCAGCCGTCTCGTCGACGAAGCGGGCAGCACGATGGACGAGATCATGGATGCGATCCGCCAGGTGTCCGGCATCCTCGGCGACATCGCCCGCGCCAGCACCGAGCAGGGGCACGGCATCGCGGAAGTGAGCACCGCCGTGCACCAGATGGACGGCATCACGCAGCAGAACGCGGCGCTCGTCGAAGAGGCCGCGGCGGCGGCGGAAAGCCTGAAGGAACAGGCGCAGGCGCTGCTGCAGGCCGTCGGTATCTTCACGCTGGAACGGACGCTCGCGGCGGCTCAAGTCCGGACGGCGCCGGCCGACAAGCCGCGCCGCACGGCGCAGGTGGTGGCGCTGCAGTTCCGCTGATCAGGCGCGCGGCTGGTCCTGCAGCCGCTGCTGCGCTTCCCGCAGCCGTTCGCGGCTGTTGGAGAGGTGGGTGCGCATCGCTGCGCGGGCCGCTTCCGGGTCGCGCCGCAGGATCGCCTTATAGATGTCCTCGTGCTCGCGGTTCACGCGTTCGAGGTAGTCGGCCGGTTTGTCTTCGCCGAAGCCGGGCGTGTTGAGGCGGGCACGCGGGATGATCGCGCTGCCCAGCTGGCCCAGCAGCTCGACGAAATACCGGTTGTCCGTCGCTTCCGCGATGAGCTGGTGGAAGCGCACGTCGGCCTCGACCGACGTGCGGCCGTTCACGAGCGCGCGCTGCATCTCGCCCAGCGCTTGTCCCATCTGCGCCACTTGTTCCTCGGTGCGGCGCGACGCGGCCAGCCACGCGGCTTCCGTTTCCATGCTGATGCGCAGTTCCAGGATCGCGAGCACGTCGCGCACCGTCACCACGCTGTCGGTGCCGATGCCGAGCGTGGTCGCGGGCGGTTCCAGCACGAAGGTGCCGATGCCGTGGCGCGTCTGCACGAGGCCCGCGGCCTGCAGCTGCGAGATCGCCTCGCGCACCACGGTGCGGCTCACGCCGTACTCCTCCATGATGGCCGCCTCCGGCGGCAGCTTGTCGCCCGGGTTGAATTCGGAGCGGCGGATGCGCGCGCTCAGTTCTTCCACGACCCCCTGGGCGAGGTTGCGGTATTTCTTGCGGGCGGGCAGAAGGGCGGTCGGCGAGTTCATGCGGGCGTGGTAAACAGTGGGTCCGGGACACGATTATAGCCGTGTGGACTCACTTGTCTGACAAGTTTGCAAAAAAAACCTCACCGTCGCTTCGCGTGGTGAAGCGACGGTGAGGTCGGACGTCAGACGACATTCGACATGCGAATGCCTGATTACGGCCTGTACTTCGGCCCGTTGTGCAGGAACACGCCACCCTGGTAGAACGTGGTGATGTCGTCCGCCGGCGGGTACTGCACCTCGGCCGGCAGCTTGTCCGCGAACTGTGCCGAGCTGTCCTTCGGCTTGTAGCGCAGGAACGATGCGTGGCGGTCGTCCCACCAGCGGCCTTCGTTGTTCGAGATGCCGAACGTGATCGTGTGGCCCACGCGCGGCGCCGTGAGCGAGCGGTGCAGCAGCTGCACGAGGTCGTCGAGGGACAGCCACGTGACCATCTGGCGGTAGTTCGTCGCCTCCGGCCAGCAGTAGCCGATGCGGATGCACACGGTCTCCACGCCGAAACGGTCCCAGTAATAGCGCGACAGCGTCTCGCCGAACACTTTCGAGACACCGTAGTAGCCGTCCGCGCGCGGGGGCATCGTGGCGTCGACGAGGTCGGTCGTCTTGTACATGCCCATCGTGTGGTTCGTGCTGGCGAAGACGACACGGCGGATGCCCAGCTTGTGCACGGCCTCGTACAGGTTGACCATGCCGAGGATGTTCGCCTGCATGATCGGTGCCCATTCCTCTTCGGTGGAGATGCCGCCGAAGTGCAGGATGGCGTCGACGCCTTCGCACATGCGCATGACGGCGTCGCGGTCGCCCAGGTCGCACAGGACGATCTCCTCGTGGGGCGCGGCCGGGCCGAAGTCGGCCACGTCGGACAGGCGCACGATGTCGGCGAATTCGTGCAGGCGCTCGCGCAGGCGGCGGCCCAGGTTGCCGGCGGCGCCGGTGAACAGGATGCGTTTGAATGGTTTCGTCATTTGTTGTCGTCGATACGGGAAGGGAAAAGCGGCACGGGGCAAGCCCGCGTGCCGCAATGCTAACAGCGTTCCCGTCCCGTTGGCCAGTGGTCGCGCCGAATCATGCGCGGCGGCGCCGCGCCAGCCCGAGCAGCGCGAGGCCCGTCAGGCACAGGCCGGGGCGGGCGCCTCGGGCAGGCGCACGCCGTCCGCCATCGTCACGACGGGGGCCTGGCCGGGCAGGGTGGCGAACGCGATCGCGTCGCCGGCCGCGTCCAGGTAGTTCAGGTCGCGGTCGAGCAGCGCCACCTCCAGGGCGCTGCCCGCACCCGGCTGGGGATCGATGTCGAACGCGACGTCGAACACGAGGTGGCCGCCGAAGCGCGTCCACTGCCCGAACTCGTTCCAGCCGGTACCGTTGCCCAGCACGACGCCGGCCGCGCGCGAGCCACCGGCGTCGCCCAGGAAGAACGTCGCGCCGGCGCCGTCGTCGGCGATGCCCGCAAAGCCCGTCAAGGTCGCGTGCACGGGGCTGGCCGCGGCCTGGCCGAGGATCAGGAAGTCGAGGTAGCCGGATTGGCCCGCGTAAGCCTGGGTGTCCACGACCACGTGGTAACTCGGGCCGGCGTTCGCCGCGGCGCACGCGCACAGCAGGGCCAGGATGCCGAACAGCCGCTTCATGGCTGCCCCGCGAACAGGCGCGGCGTGTAGCCGATGGCCACGCGGGCCGGGTTCGTAAAGACCAGCGGGAAGGTCACCGTCTGGCCCGGCGCGAGACGGGCCGGGTTCAAGGTGAGGGTGGGTGCGCCGCCTTCGCTGCCGCTGCGGTTCGCGAGCGCGACGCCGTCGGACAGCGTGTCGAGCCGCAGCATCAGCACGCCGTCATACGTCGCCGTCGACTGGTTCGTGAAGCTGATCGTGCCGCTCATCTGCTGCGTCGACCGGTTCAGGGTGAGGCCGGACCGGGTCACCTTCATGTTCGGTCCCGCGTCCGTGAACGAGGTGACGGGCGCGCTGCCTTCGAACGCGCCCAGGTCCGGCGCCGCGCCGGCGTAGGGCAGGCCCACGTTCACGCCCTTGTCCAGCAGGTCGCTGCCGGCCGCAAGCCGCAGGTGCGGCAGCACGGGCAGGCTGCCGTCGGGCAGGCGCGGCGCATCCCAGCCGTCCAGCGACGTGCTCTGGAAATCCGCGCTCGTGACGGACACGTTCGCGAGATTCCAGCTGTTGTTGGCCACGTCCGCGCCGGCCACGTTCGATACCAGGGTGCCCTGCCACGCGAGGTTGTTGCGCAGGATGCCCAGCGCGACTGCCGCGCCGGCGGCATCGACGCCCAGCATGTTGAAGTCCGGCCGGTTGTTCACGCTCGTGTTGTTGTAGAAGTAGCTGGCGGCGGGATGGTGGTTCGCATAGAAGCCGGACGCCTTGTTGTTGAACGCGACGTTGAAGCGGGCGATGTGCTGCGGCGCGTTGGCCTGGTACGCGCCGCCGAAGCCGCCGACCTTGAAGCCGTTGCCGTTCCCCGCCGGGATCGACGTCGTCGTGCCCGGATAATAGCCGTGCCGCCAGGCCCACGAATTCTCCACGGTGACGACGGAACCGGCGTTGATGAAGTCGTAGCCGTCGTCCGTGTTGGCCCACGCGCGGCAGCCGCGCAGCACGTTGCCGGGCTGGTTGGCGCCGATGTGCACGCCGAAGCCGTCCGCATTCTGGCCCGCGCCGCTCTTGCTGTACGGGTCGTAGTTGTGGTGCGAATCCACGTTCAGCACGAGGTTGTTGCTGCCCTTCGCGATGAACATGCCGGGGCCCATGTGGTGGTGCGTATCGATCGCCTCGAACGTGTTGTTGCTGCCGCTGTTCCACACGCCCCACGATTCGTTGTTCTGCAGGTTGCCCGGCTGCTGCGGCGCGCCCGTCACCTCCAGGCCCTTCAGGTGGATCCAGCTGCCCGTCACGTTGAAACCCTTCACGCGGCAGTTGTCCTTCATCTGCGAAAAGTCGAACACGGGCGTCTCGCCGGGATACGCCCAGTAGCGGATCGCCTTGCCCGACTGGCCGCTCTTGTTCAGCGTGACCACGTTGACGGTGTCCGTCGTGCTGGCGCACTGGTTCAGGCCACCGTGGAAGATGTACGCGCCGCCGCGGAAGTACACCGTGTCGCCGGCCACCGCCGCCGACTGCGCCTTCGCGAACGTCGCCCACGGTGCCGCCTGGGTGCCCGCATTGGCATCGTTGCCGGCCGGGGCCACGTAGTAGGTCGCCGCCGCGGCCCCGCCCGCGCCGGACAGGATCGCCAGCGCGAACGCGCCGCGTGCGAGGTGGTGCTGTCTTGATTTCATATCGCCTCCTTTGTCGCTGTTGTTGTTGGACCGTCATTACCTGCTCAAACGGAGGGGGCGTCAATCGGCGTGCGGCGAACGCTCAGCATGTTGAGTAATTGGTCCGACCACGACAAGGTCGAATACTGGGCTGCTAATATTTCAGTGACCCGATACCTCGATCCGGACCTCATGACTCCACGACTTGCCCTGCTGCTGGCGCTTGCCGCCACCGCCACCGCGCCCGCCCACGCCGAGCGCGCCCTGTACGATTTCAATCCCGGCTGGAAGCTGACAGTCGGGGACCCGGCCGACGCCGCGCGTCCCGGCTTCGACGACAGTGCATGGAAGGCCGTCAGCCTGCCGCACGCCTGGAACGAGGACGACGCCTTCCGCAAGGACATCGCCGACCTGTCCACGGGCGTGGCCTGGTATCGCAAGCATTTCACGGTGCCCGGCCTGAAGCCGGGGCGCAAGGTGTTCCTCGAATTCGAAGGCGCGCGCCAGGCGGCCGAGGTGTTCGTGAATGGCCGGCGCGTGGCGCTGCACGAGAACGGCATCAATGCGTTCGGTGTCGACATCACGGCCGCGCTCCGCGCAGGGGACAATGTCGTGGCCGTCCGCACGGACAACCGCTGGGACTACCGCGAGCAGGCGACGGGCCAGCGCTACCAGTGGAACGACAAGAATTTCTATGCAAACTACGGCGGGCTGCCGAAGAACGTGCGCCTGCACGTGACGGAGCCCGTGTACCAGACCTTGCCCCTGTACGCGAGCCTCGGCACGACGGGTGTGTACGTGCATGCGCGCGACTTCGACATCCCGCACCGCACGGCCACCGTCACGGCCGAATCGCAGGTGCGCAACGACGACGGCAAGCCGCACCGGGTCGCATACGAGGTCGAGCTGCGCGACAAGGACGGCAAGCGCGTCGCGCGCTTCGGCGCACCGGCGCAGACGATTGCGCCCGGCGCGACCGTCACCTTGACGGCCGGCGCGCCCGTCGCGGGCCTGAACTTCTGGAGCTGGGGCTACGGCTATCTGTACGACGTCGTGACGACGCTCAAGGTCGACGGCAAGCCGCTCGATACCGTGACGACCCGCACGGGCTTTCGCAAGACGGCGTTCCGCAACGGGATGATCGAATTGAACGACCGCGCGATCCAGGTCCACGGCTATGCGCAGCGCACGACGAACGAATGGCCGGCGGTGGGCAGCGCCGTACCCGCGTGGCTCTCGGACTATAGCAACGGCCTGGCGCTGGCCAGCAACGCGAACCTGATCCGCTGGATGCACGTGACGCCGTGGAAGCAGGACGTCGAGTCGCTCGACCGCCTGGGCCTGATGGAGGCGATGCCGGCCGGCGACTCGGAAGGGGACGTGAAGGACCGCCGCTGGGAGCAGCGTCTCGAGGTCATGCGCGACGCCATCGTCTACAACCGCAACAATCCCAGCATCGTGTTCTACGAAAGCGGCAACAAGGGCGTCAGCGCGGACCACATGCGCGCGATGAAGGCGCTGCGCGACGAGTTCGACCCGTATGGCGGCCGCGCGGCCGGCAGCCGCGAAATGCTGAGCCAGGAATTGCAGCACGTCGCGGAGTACGGCGGTGAAATGCTGTACATAAACAAGAGCGCGGGCATGCCGATGTGGGCGATGGAGTATTCGCGCGACGAGGCGCTGCGCAAGTACTGGGACGAACTCAGTCCGCCGTACCACAGGGACGGCGACGGCCCGCTGCACAAGGGCCAGGATGCGAGCGTCTACAACCGCAACCAGGACAGCTTCGCCATCGAGGACGTGCAACGCTGGTACGACTACTGGCGCGAACGCCCGGGCACGGGCAAGCGCGTGTCGAGCGGCGGCGTGAACATCGTGTTTTCCGATTCGAACACGCACCACCGCGGTGCCGAGAACTACCGCCGCAGCGGTGAGGTCGACGCCATGCGCATCCCGAAAGACGCGTTCTACGCGCACCAGGTCATGTGGGACGGCTGGGTCGACGTCGAGCATCCGCGCGCCCACATCGTCGGGCACTGGAACTACCCGGCGGGCACCGTCAAGCCGGTCACCGTCGTCTCGAGCGCGGACAACGTGAAACTGTTCCTGAACGGGAAAGAGGTCGGGGCGGCGGTGCAGAGCGCGCGCTTCCTGTTCACGTTCGACCGGGTGGCGTGGGCACCCGGAGAGCTGAAGGCGATCGGCTACGACGCGCAGGGCAAACCCGTGTGCGAGACGACGCTGGCCACCGCCGGCGCGCCGGCCGCGCTGAAACTGACGCCCATCGTGTCGCCGCAGGGCCTGCGCGCGGACGGCGCCGACATGGCGCTCGTGCAGGTGGAAGTCGTGGACGCCGCCGGCCGCCGCCATCCGCTCGCGCTGGACAAGGTCGACTTCGACGTGCAGGGCCCCGCCGAGTGGCGCGGCGGGATCGCGCAGGGGCCGGACAACTATATCCTCGCGCGCGCGCTGCCGGTGGAGGGCGGCGTCAACCGCGTGCTGCTGCGCTCGACGCCGCAAGCGGGCCGCATCGTCGTCCGCGCCCGCGCGCAGGGGCTGGCGCCGGCCGAGCTGGTGCTGGAGTCGAAGGCCGTCGCCGTGACGGGTGGATTGGCGGCACTGGCGCCCGCGCTCCCCGTGCGCCTGGACCGCGGGCCGACGCCTGCCACGCCGTCGTTTGCAGTGTCGCGCGTGGCCGTGCCGGTGGCGTCCACCGATGCGCCCGGCGGGAACAAGTCGTTCGACGACGACGAGACCACGGCGTGGACGAGTACTGCGTCGCCCGCGATCACGTACACGCTGGCACGGCCGGCACGCCTGTCCGAGATCGCGCTGAAACTGACGGGCTGGCGCGAGCGCAGCTATCCGCTCAAGGTCTACGTGGACGGCCAGGAAGCGTGGAGCGGCCTGACGCCGAAGAGCCTCGGCTATGTGACCTTGCCGCTGAAACCCGTGCAGGGCCGTTCGGTGCGCATCGTGCTGGAGGGCGCGGCCGAGGAGGGCGGCGGCATCAAGCTGACGGAAGTGGCGAACCAGGCGAATACGGCGACGGGAACGAAGGGCGTGTCGACGTCGACCCTGTCCATCGTCGAAGCGGAATTCTACGAAAGGCCCTGAGCGATGAGCGCCATCGACGTCCCGTTCCGCCTGGACCGCTCGCGCAACGCGACCGTGCAGGTGTTCGAGCACCTGCGCGCGCAGATCGTGAGCCTCGCGCTGAAGCCCGGCGCCGTGCTGGCGCGGCCCGCGCTGTGCGACTACTTCCAGCTGTCGCAAAGCCCCATCCGCGACGCGCTGCTGCGGCTGGAGGAAGAACGCCTCGTCGACATCTACCCCCAGCACCAGACGCGCGTGCGGCCCATCGACCTCGCGGCCGCGCGCCAGGCGCATTTCTTCCGGCTGTCCGTGGAACTGGAGATCGCGTGGGTGCTGGCCCGCCAGCCGCGCCCGGACCTGGGCAAGGCGCTGCTGGACCTCGTCGCCCGCCAGCGCGGCTGCCTGGAAGCGGGCGACCTCGAACACTTCACACGCATCGACATGGATTTCCACATGCGCATGTACGAAGCGTCCGAGCTGCCCGACCTGTGGGCCATGATGCGCCGCTGCAGCGGCAATCTCGACCGCCTGCGCCGCCTGCACCTGCCGTTGAACGGCAAGGCCTTGTCGATCCTGCAGCAGCACGGCCAGATCGCGCGCTGCATCGGACAGGGCGACACGGCCGGCGCGCAGCGCGCCGTGCGCCAGCACCTGTCCGGCACCCTGCAGGCGCTGGACGTGCTGCGCGCCCGCTTTCCCGACATGCTGCTGCCGGCGGATTACGAGCCGGCCTGACCGCCGTGCGGGTGCAGCACCGTGTCCGCGCGTTTGCGTTCGTCGGCCGTGAGCGTGGGCGCCAGCGCCTCCAGCGCGGCCGCGGCGCCGTCGTGGCCGGCCTGGCGCGCCAGGTCGAACATGACGTACGCCGTCACCGGATCTCGCGCGCCGCCTTCGCCATGCGCGGCCATCACGCCCAGGTTGAACATGGCGTCCGGCTGGCCCTGGCGCGCCGCGGCGGCGAACCAGCGGCGGGCCGTCGCGAGGTCCTTGCCCACGACTTCGCCGCTGTAGAAGTAGGTGCCGAGCGCGAACCGGGCATCGCGGTCGCCCTTCAGTGCCGCCTCCTTGTAGTACACGATGGCCTTCGCCGCGTCGGCCGGCACCCCTTCGCCCAGGTCGAACATGCGCCCGGCCGCGAACAGGGCGGCCGGGATGCCGGCGCGCGCCGCGGCCTCGAAGTACGCGCCCGCCTGCTTCAGGTCGCGCGGACCGCCTTCTCCCGTGTAGTACGCGCGCCCCAGCAGGTACTGGGCCGGGGCGTAGCCGTAGCCGGCCGCCTTCTCGTACCACGCATGGGCCTTGTCCGCGTCGCGCGGGACGCCGATTCCGCCGTCGTAGATACGGGCCAGCATGAACGCGGCGTCGATGCGGGGTGCCAGCAAGTCGGACCGGGCCGGGTCGTAGGGCTTGGCGTCGACCTTTTCCAGCCAGGCGACGGCCTGCGTGCCATCCTTCGTGGTCCCGAGGCCGTACAGGTGCATCCGCGCCAGCATCAGCGCCGCGTCGTCGTAGCCGATCTTCGTCCAGGCGGTGCCGAACAGTTGCAGGGCGCGCGCGTAGTCCTTGTTGTCGAAGGCTTCGTAGCCCAGCGCGAGCGTCCTGTCGTTGCGGACGATGCGGCTGCGGCCCGCTGCGAAACGCCAGTCGGCGCCGCGGCAGCCCGTGACGCGCGGGACGGCGAACGGCATGTTCGACACGTCGCCCTCCGGCGCCAGGTCGGAAGCGCGCGGGACGTCGTTCGACAGGCTGTCGTCCAGGCCGAAGTCGCGCATGTACGCGATCGTGACCGGGTCGTACGCGGGATTGTGCGGGTCCATGAACGCGCACGACGATGCGGAGCGGCCGTTCAGGATGCGGTCCTTCGCCGCGTTGATCGCGTGCGGATCGCCTGCTCTTGCGCGGGGCCCGTTCACGACCACGGTGTCCGTCTGCGCCTGGGCGCCCGCCGCCAGCAGGACCCCGAGCAGGGCGGGGAAGATGGTTGATTTCATCGTGTCTCCTCGTTGTGCGGTCAAGGATAGCGCAGCGTGTGCGGCCGGATCGCTCACGGGATTGAGCGATTCGGCCGCTGCGCCGCGCGGGAGACGCGCCGCGATAACCATGGGTGCTGCAAACGCGCGAATCCACGGCAAAAAGGAATCGCAATCATGGCATTGAGCGGCGGGTGTGGTCGTTTGCGCACGCACTTCGCTCACGTCGATGAGTATTTCTGGCTGATATATCACGGCGGGTGCGCGCAACCCTACACTGTTTCCAAGCCGACCCAGACAAAAACAGACCGCACAGCGGTCCATTCAGGAGACAGACAAATGCACGACATCCGACAGGTCATCCGCCCCACCCGCCTCGCCTACGCCGTCTCGCTGGCGGTCGCATCGCTGATCGCAAGCCAGGCCGCCTGCGCGCAGGACAATCCGCCCCCGCAGGACGCGACCAATGCGCAGGCGCCCGCCGGCGGCGCGGGCGAGGGCGCCGCGACCGCCGCGCCCCAGGGCAACCACGAGGTCGCGAGCGGTATCGCGACGGTCGTCGTCTCGACCCGCAAGTCGCAGCAATCGTCGATCGCCCGCAAGAAGAACGCGGCCACCGCGCTCGATTCCATCGTGGCCGAGGACGTCGGCTCGCTGCCGGACCGGAACATCGGCGAGGCGATTTCGCGCATGGCCGGCGTGGCGCTCGATCGCGGCGACTTCGGCGAAGGCGTATCCGTCGCCGTACGCGGCAACGGCCCCGACCTCACGCGGGTGGAGATCGACGGCATGGCCGTGCAGTCCGCGAACACCGGCGGTCCCGGCTCCAGCGGCCGCGGCAACGAGTTCCGCCAGCTGTCCGCGGACCTGATCAAGAGCGTGGACGTGGTCAAGGGTTCGACGGCCGACATGGTCGAGGGCTCCCTCGGTGGCGGCATCATCATCAAGACGCGCACTGGCCTGGACTTCAAGGAGCCGTTCGCCTCCGTGCGCGTGGCCGGCACGACCAACAATCTGAACAAGAAATGGGAGCCGGACACCAACGTCATCCTTTCGCGCAAGTTCATGGACGACCGCCTGGGCGTGATCCTCAATGCATCGAAGTCGACGACCGCCAACGAGCAGCACCAGATGCAGGTCGCCACCAGCGCGAACACGGGCTATGCGCGTGCGATCGACTTCGACAACTCGCCGGAGAAGACCTTCACGTACAACCCGTCCACGCTGAACATGTCCGATCCGGCGTCGACGACGCCCGTCGGGACGACGGTCGGCTCGTTGGGCATCCTGCCGTACACGAGCGGCACCGGGAACTACATGACGGCCACGCCGTACGAGATCCTCACCAAGTCGGCGGCGGCCAAGACCAAGGCCGAGTGCTATGCCGCGTTCCCGCAGCTGACCACCGCGGACGCGTCGCTGAAGAACCTGAGCACGAACAACCGCAACACGGCGGTGAACGCGCGCCAGAATGAGTTGATCAGTTGCCTGAACCAGTGGAACGACTACACGCCCTCGCTCATCCGCAACAAGGTGCAGACCGAGGTAGACAAGCGCCAGAACCTCGACCTGCGCGGCGACTTCAAGGTCAACCGCGAGCTGACCGTCTACCTGAAGGGCAGCTATTCGAAGCGCAATACGACGAACAACACCTCGTTCCTCAGCCTGGGCGGCATGAACACCAACCTCGCCAAGACGTTCGTCGACACGAACGGGGTGCGCGCCGTCGCCCCTGGCGCCACCGGCTACTACCTCGATCCGACCACGCCCAGCTACGTGGCCAACAACCCGGCCGCCCAGGGCGCCGTCGCCAACGTCGATCCGTCGACCGTCACCGTGGACGCCAGCCACCACGTCACGAGTTTCGGCATCAGCGACGGCAGCGCGGCCGTCGACCAGATCTACCAGAAGAGCAGTACCATCACGAAGTACTTCCAGACCGGCGGCGAATGGCGTCACGACGGCTTGACCGCCGAGTGGCTGGTCGGCGACGCGAAATCGAAATACACGAGCGAACAGTTCCGCACCACGTTCAGCACCAACTACGGCGCGGCGCAGCTGTCGGTGCAGCCGACCGGCCTGTGGGCCTACAATTTCCCGTCCGGGTCGAGTTTCAACCTGTACAACCCGGCCAACTACGTGCAGATGGTGCAGCCGGCCGCATCGCAGGCCGTCACGGGCGGCGGCAGCAACATCAACAGCATCCCGGCGTACTCCGTCAACCAGCAGCCGCTGCTGACCTTCTCGCAGCCGCAGCTGACCTACAATCCGGCGGTGGTCGAAACCGAGGAGCGCACCGCCAAGGCCGACTTCACGTGGGCGACCCCGGAATCGGTCCCGTTTTTCACACGCTTCAAGACCGGCTTCAACTTTCGCGACGCGCGCTACAAGCTCCCGGGTAACTACGGGAACGGCTACCAGGCGAGTACCGACCCGAACGTCTGGGTGCAGCCGTCCATCGTGCGCAGCTCGCTGGTCGGCTGCCAGGACACGGCCGGCTCGCTGGGTGCGGGCGGCAACAAGTGCCAGTACGGCTTCGTGCCGGGGAACTCCTATAACCGTCTGGGCTCGGGCACGGTGTACGTGACGCCGCAGCAGTTCCAGGACATCGTCGGCAAGTCGATCGCGGGGAATATCAGCCAGTCCTCGTTCTTCAGCGGCGCCAACGGCCAGTTCGGCAGCGCCCTCACCAATTGGCCGAACATCGACGTGCAGAAGGTGTTCCAGCTGGCCGGCGTCCCGAACGCAAACCTGAACTGTATCTACACCTGCGTGGGATCGGACGGCAAGACCTACGACCAGCCGATGGCGCGCATGAGTGAGCGGTCGGAGGCCGTCTACGTCATGGGTGACTTCCACGTCGACCACATCCCGTTCACCACCCGTTCGCTGCCGTTCGGCTGGGACCTGGAAGGCAACCTGGGTTACCGCTATATCCGCACCAAGGTGCATGGTATCGGCCAGATGTCGTTCCAGTCGATCACGAAGAACGCCAGCTTCGATCCGGCCAACCCGGGCGCGCCGGCCGGTGTCAACGACGTCACGGTGACGACCAACACGGCCGTCGACGCGACGACCCACGACTTCCTGCCGATCTATAACCTGGCCCTGTGGGTCGTGCCGGACCAGCTCGTGGTACGCTACAACCGTGCCCGCACCGTGGCGCGGCCGCCGGTCGGCTACCTGCTGCCGCAGGGTCTGTGCCGCTACGATGAGCGCCTGGCCGACGACGACACCCAGCGTTGCACGTCGAAGATCGGCAACCCGGCGCTGCAGGCCCAGAAGAACCTGAACCAGAACTGGAGCGCGGAATACTACCCGAGCAAGGACACGATGTTCTCGCTGTCCTACTTCAAGCAGCAGGGCATCATTGGACCGGCGATCGTGCAGACCGCCAACGGCACGCTGGGCATGTCGCTGACCGACCCGACCACCGGCCAGGTGCTGACCAACCTGCCGTTCTCGTTCTCGACTTACCAGAATGGCGTGCCAACCACGCGCACGGGCTGGGAGTTCAACTCGAAGACCGCGTTCACGTTCCTGCCGTGGCGCCTGCGCTACCTGGGCCTCGACGCGAACTACACGAAGCTGGGTTCCGTCACGTCCACGCAGAACATCGTCGACCTGCTGACGGGCACGCCGATGCCGCCGCTGCGCGAATCGAAGTTCCAGTACAACTGGGCGCTCTGGTACGACGATGGCCGCCTGATGGCACGCGTGGCGGTGCAAGGCGTGGCGAGTTACTTCGCCAACATCGCCGGCTGGACCGGCACCGCGGTGAACAACTACCCGAACGCGACCGGCAATACCCGTCCGCCCGCGTACAACCCGGGTTCGCCGAACTTCCGCGATGCGACGCGCTACGTCGATGCGAAGATCCAGTATCGCATCACGCCGCAGATCGACGTCTTTATCGAAGGCCGCAACCTGAACAACGCCGCGACCAGCAACAGCCAGGGTAACTACGTCCCGTTCTCGAACGGCACGCCGAGCATCCTGGACTACAGCTACGCCGGCCGCCGCATCATGGTGGGTGCCGACTTCCGCTTCGGCGGTTGACGATGCGGCTGCGCGCGTACCTCGCCGCCGGCCTGCTGGCGGCCGCCGCCCACGCGGCTGCCGCCCAGGACTGGACGGCGGCCTGGGGCACGGCCCTGATGGTCCCGGGCGAGAAGACGGCGCTGGCGCCGGACGCCGTCGCGCATGCCACCTTGCGCCAGGCCATGCGGCTGTCGCTCGGCGGCGCCGCGCTGCGGGTCCGCATCAGCAACCGCCACGGCGCGGAGCCGTTCGTGATCGGTGCGGCGACCGTCGGCCGCGCGGCGCAGCCGGGGGACAGCCGGCTCGCGGGCCCGGCGCTGCCGCTGCGCTTCGGCGGCAAGTCCGGCGTGACGGTGGCGCCGGGCGCCGACGTCGTGAGCGATCCGCTCGGGATGGCGACGCAAGCAGGCGACCTGCTGGCCGTGTCGCTCGCAGTCGACGGCGCCCCCGCGCGCCAGACGGCCCACAACGCCGCCCATGCGACGCAATTCCTCGCGCCCGGCGACCAGGCGTCCCGTCCCGTGCTGGAAGGCGCGCAGGCGCTGACGTCGTGGTACCAGGTCGAGGGGATCGAGGTCCTCCCGGCCCGGCGCACCAATGTGCTGGTCGCGATCGGCGACTCGATCACGGACGGCTCGGGCGCGGGCCTCGACCGCGACGAGCGCTGGCCGGACTATTTGCAACGCCGCCTGCGCGCGGCGCACGCCCCGTCGCTTGCCGTCGTCAACGCGGGCATCGGCGGCAACCGCATGCTGGCCGACGGCAATGGCCCGCGCCTGCTGGACCGCTTCGCGCACGATGCGCTGGAGCGGCCCGGCGTCACCCACGCGCTCGTCCTGATCGGCGTGAACGACCTCGGCGTCCAGCACCGGTCCGGGCGGGACACGCCGGAAGCCCGGCGCGCGCTGCTGGACGCTCTGGAAGAGTGCTTTCGCCGCATCGCCGCGCAGGCGCATGCGCGCGGCGTGTGCCTGATCGCGGGGACCATCACGCCCTACGGCGGCAGCGGCACCTACAAGCCGGACGCGCATAACGAGGCGGACCGGCGCGCACTGAACGACTGGCTGCGTGCCAGCCCGCTGTTCGACGGCGTGGCCGACTTCGATGCCGCCGTGCGCGACCCGGCCGCGCCCGACCGCCTGCAGGCCGCGTTCGATTCCGGCGACCGGCTGCATCCGTCGCCGGCGGGCTACCGCGCGATGGCCGATGCCGTGCCGCTCGACCGCCTGGCGTCGTGCGGGGCGCGCCCGGCCACCGCCGCGCATGGCGCGATCGACCTGGCGGGCACCTGGCGCTTCGCCCTCGACCGCGAGGACGCCGGCGTGGCCGGCCATTGGGAAGCCCGCGCGCTGCCGGACCGCATCCGCATCCCCGGCATCCTGAATGCGCAGGGTTATGGCGACGCCATCACGGCGCGGACGCCGTGGGTGTTGTCGCTGTACGACAAAAGCTGGAACCTGCGCGCGGACTACGCGGCGTTCACGACACCCGGCCAGGTGAAGGTGCCGTTCCTGAGCCAGCCGTCGCGCCACTACCTGGGCGCCGCCTGGTACCAGCGCGACGTCGAGGTGCCGCCCGGCTGGCGCGGCAAGCGCGTCGTGCTGCACCTGGAGCGGCCGCGCTGGGGTTCCAGTGCCTGGATCGACGGCCGTCCGCTCGGCGCGAACTCGTCGCTCGTCGC
>CBIHRX010000129.1:0-17429 GCA_966212555.1 uncultured Massilia sp. | reverse complement strand
AGCCGCGCGAGCTGATCTGGCTGTTCGGCTTCGCGATCTTCCTGTGCCTGATGGCCGAGGCGTTCTTCGGCTACCTGCTGCCGTGGGGCCAGATGTCGTACTGGGGCGCCCAGGTGATCGTGAACCTGTTCGGCGCGATTCCGTTCATCGGCCAGGACCTGTCGCTGTGGATCCGCGGCGACTACGTCGTGTCGGACGCCACGTTGAACCGCTTCTTCGCCTTCCACGTGATCGCGATCCCCCTGGTGCTGCTGGGCCTCGTCGCCGCGCACCTGATCGCGCTGCACGAAGTGGGTTCGAACAACCCGGACGGCATCGAGATCAAGGAAAACCTGGGCCCGGACGGCCACGGCGTCGACGCCATCCCTTCGCACCCGTACTACACGACGAAAGACCTGTTCGGCGTATCGGCATTCCTGCTGATCTACAGCGCCGTCGTGTTCTTCGCGCCTGAGATGGGCGGCTACTTCCTGGAATACAACAACTTCCTGCCGGCCGACTCCCTCAAAACGCCGCCGCACATCGCGCCGACCTGGTACTTCACGCCGTTCTACTCCGTGCTGCGCGCGACGACGTCCGACTTCATGTGGGTCGTGATGGCCGGCGTGGCCGCGTACGTCGTGTTCATCTGGCTCCGTTCGCGCCTGTCGTACAAGACCAAGGTCGCGATCACCGTCGTCGCCATCCTGGCCGAGATCGGCATGCTGCCGCAGGTGCTGGATGCGAAATTCTGGGGTGTCGTGCTGTTCGGCTCGGCCGTCGTGATCCTCGCCCTGCTGCCATGGCTGGACCATTCGCCGGTGAAATCGATCCGCTACCGTCCGGACTGGCACAAATACGTGTACGCCGTGTTCTTCGTCGCGTTCCTGACGCTCGGCTACCTCGGCACCCAGCTGCCGACCCCGGCCTACACGCTGATCGCCCAGGCCTGCACCCTGCTGTACTTTAGCTTCTTCCTCCTGATGCCATGGTGGAGCGCGATGGGCCGGTTCAAGCCGGTACCCAAGCGCGTCACGTTCACCCCGCATTGATTCCGGAAACTAGCCAAAGGACAACCATGATGTTTTTCTCGAAAAAACTGCTCGCGGTCCTGGCCCTGCTGCCGGGATTCGTGTTCGCGAACGAAGGGACGTTCGCGCTCGACCGGGCGCCGGAACGCACCGACATGGCGTCGCTGCAAAACGGCGCCAAGCTGTTCGTCAACTACTGCCTGAACTGCCATTCCGCATCGTCGATGCGCTACAATCGCCTGCGCGATCTGGGTTTGAGCGAAGACCAGATCAAGAACAACCTGCTGTTCTCGGGCGAGAAGGTGGGCGACCTGATGACGATTGCGATGCGTCCCGCGGATGCGAAATCCTGGTTCGGCGCCGTGCCGCCTGACCTGTCGGTGATCACGCGCGCGCGCGCATCGGGCGCGGGCTCCGGCCCCGACTACATCTACACGTACCTGCGCACTTTCTACAAGGACGACACCCGTCCGACCGGCTGGAACAACCTGGTCGTGCCGAACGTCGCCATGCCGCACGTGCTGTGGCAGTTGCAGGGTGTGCGCACGGTCAAGATGGTCGAGGAACCGGATCCGCACGAGCCGGGCAAGACCGTGCACCGCTTCGCCGGCTTCGAGCAGGTGACCCCGGGCGCCCTGAGTCAGCAGGAGTTCGATACGCAGGTGGCCGACCTGGTCGGGTTCATGGACTGGATGGCCGAACCGGCGCGCGATTTTCGCAAGCGCCTGGGCGCGATCGTCGTGATTTTCCTCGCCTTGTTCTCTTTCCTGGCCTGGTCGCTGAATGCTTCTTATTGGAAAGACGTAAAGTGAGTTGATTGCCCGGTTATAATGCGGGCAATGTCTATTCGGGGTGAGCCGCCTGGCGCTTCACCCCTTTGTTTCTTGAAGGAACTATAAACCATGATGGTTCTCTACTCCGGCACCACGTGCCCGTTCTCCCAGCGCTGCCGCCTGGTCCTGTTCGAAAAGGGCATGGACTTCGAGGTGCGCGACGTGGACCTGTTCAACAAGCCCGAGGACATCTCGACGATGAATCCGTACGGCCAGGTGCCGATCCTGGTCGAGCGCGAACTGATTCTGTACGAATCGAACATCATCAACGAATACATCGACGAGCGCTTCCCGCATCCGCAGCTGATGCCGGCCGACCCGCTCATGCGCGCCCGTGCCCGCCTGATGCTGTTCAACTTCGAGAAGGAACTGTTCGTCCACGTCAACACGCTCGAAAACGAGCGCAACAAGGTGGGCGACAAGAGCCACGACAAGGCCCGCGCCGAAATCCGCGACCGCCTGACGACGCTGGCCCCGCTGTTCCTGAAGAACAAGTACATGCTGGGCGACGAGTTCTCGATGCTGGACGTGGCCATTGCCCCGCTGCTGTGGCGCCTGGATCACTACGGCATCGAACTGTCGAAGACCGCGGCGCCGCTGATGAAGTATGCCGAGCGCATCTTCTCGCGTCCGGCCTACATCGAAGCCCTGACCCCGTCCGAAAAGGTGATGCGCCGCTAAGCGCCGCCTTCGTTGCACGCCAGTTTACGACGCCGCAGGCGAATCGAAGTACACTGGCGTGTAACATCTCGCATCATTCCGATCACACCATGCCAGACATCTCCACCAAGCCGTACCTGCTGCGCGCCATCTATGAATGGTGCACGGACAGCGGCTACACGCCCTACCTGGCCGTCAAGGTCGACGCCGCCACCACGGTTCCGATGGAATACGTGAAAAAGGGCGAGATCATCCTGAACATCAGCTACGGCGCGACCTCCGGGCTGAAAATGGACAACGACGCGATCACCTTCCGAGCGCGATTCAACGGCGTCTCGCGCGAGCTGTACATTCCGGTCCAAAATGTGCTGGCCATCTACGCCAACGAAAACGGCCAGGGCATGGCCTTCGACGTGACGACGACGGCCGCCGACCTGCCCTCGCCCGCACCGGAACCGGCAGCCGCTCCGGCCCCAGGCCTGGCTGCCGTCCCGGCCAAGACCTCCGAGGTGTCGCATGTACCCGACGACGATGACGAACCACCCAAAAAAGGTGGACGTCCCACGTTGACCCGGATCAAATAAGGGTATAATTCTGGCCACATTGCCGGCTTAGCTCATCAGGTAGAGCAGTTGATTTGTAATCATCAGGTGGCGGGTTCGAGTCCTGCAGCCGGCACCAAAATTCAGTCGTAAGACAAATGCCTTGGATGACTTTCATCCAAGGCATTGTTTTTTGCGCCTACCCATCACGTACACTTGGTGGGGCGTCCGACACAACCGATGCAGGACAAGATTTCGAAAATTAGCTGCCCGAGCTCTGGTTGGACGTTTTGCTATTTTTCGTTATTTTTTTCTCGCCGGCGATCACGGTTCCGCTGCCTTCAAAACTGATCGTTCGACTATCTGTCCCGTTATCGACACGTATCAGCCAGCGTGCTCCCCACGAGTTCAAGACTTCGACGTTTTTTAATACCCCAACATCGGCGCCGGCACAATTCACTTCCTCTAGGCCCTGCAGTGCACTCTTCAATTGGATGCATGCTTTATCCGGCACAACCAAGGTTACGCGCCCTGGTTGAGCGATTCCTACGATATTAGCAATCGCCCGAAAAGGCCAACGTAGTTGCCCTAGGGAAGCCAGTAAATATGCCAGCAACAAAAGTGCCACGACCCCTGAAGGTACTAACTCCCTTCGACGAGCCACGCTAAGAACTCCCGAAATGACGGTAATGCCTAACCATGCAAGGGACACCAAGAAAAGAGACTCTGGCTCATCCTTCATATTTGATACAACCACAAATATGCTCAGCGAGACTAATGCAAAGAATCCGATGACTAAGATTGAAAAGTAGAAGTAAAAGGGGGTCTCATTCGGGAGACGACGAGAAGACAACGCGACGATTATTGCGACCACAGCAAAGACAGAGTATACGAGCCCGGTCCAGAGGTGAAATGACGCGCTGGCCTCTCGAAAAAATATGATTGCGGCGGGAAAGAAGCCGCCAAAAATTTGTGCAGAAATACACCTTCGCATTACCGCCTTCACGGTCTCGATTCGCGGCAACTCGTTGATTCGTTCGACATCTATCTCTAACAACCGCAGAGAGCTTGCAGGTGCGAAAACACCAATATACAAGGCAAGAAAGAAGATCAGGCCTATAAGGGCAGACTTCCCCAACACTAGAGCCCCCTCACCTAAGTTCACGTTTGGAGTGAAACCCTCTCCAAGTGTGATTTGATAACCCATAACGAAAACCACCCCAAGTAGCGAGCTCAACCAAGCAAGCATGGAGCGATTCTCTTTATCCCTGATCCAGCCGATTACTCTAGGGCCCATCGTTGAGCGGCGGCTATTTTCCAAGGTTTTCCACTGCTTCTTCATATCTCACCAGGTTCATGAAAACCCAATTTTTCCATGTGGAAATTTTCGTGTAAAGAACGAAGGTGCTGCCAGCGTCAAAAAACAAAGGGTTACGCGCTTCATGCACGTAACCCTTTTGTATTTGGACGATCAGTACGGTTTACGAACGCTTGCGCCGCAGTAGTCCAAGCGCACCGATGCCCAGCAGCGCCAGCGACGCCGGCTCCGGCACGCCCGCCGGCGGCGTCACGGCAGCCGTGTCGACGTTCAGGATATCGAATGCCCAGTGCGCGTCGCGCTTGTCGCCGGCCGCGTCGACGAAGCCGTTGCGGAAGTTCTGATTCGCCACGCCATCGCGCGCAAAACCATCGGCCAGGTTCGATCCGGCAGCGAAGTTGTTGAACTGCTGGACCGTCACCGTATAGGTCCCGGCCGCCAACGCATTCTTGTAGTTGACGTCATAGCAGCGGCCCGTCATGAGATCCGCGGCGACGTCGCCGCAGCCGGCATCGTCCTGCTCGTAGAGCTTGGCGCCCGCCGCGTCGAACAGCGACAGGATCGGGTCGAAGCCGCCACGGGCGATCGTGTCGCCGAGCGCATTCACCCCGCCCGCATACGACCAGCTGCGCAGGATCACGGTCGACGTGCTGTTCACCGTAAAGGTAAAACGTTGCACGTCGTTGTCATGATTGAACACGCCCGTGAAGGACAGGTTGGTTGCTTGCGCACCGGTCGTGAAGACAGCCAGGGCCAGCATGCCGGCAGCAATTCTCAATTTCATTATCATCCCTAGGTAATTAAACACTAGGAACCAAGGCAGCAAAACCTGTGCCACTCACAAAATGCAATTGATTTACATAGGGAATTTATTTTATGCAATAAGAATGTAAAATTACTCGACACTCGCGTGCACCGTACAACTGTCGACACCATCCCGGCTGTCGAACGTGAACTGCACCGGCAAGAACGTTTCGATCACCCGCGCATTGGTACGCGCATGCATCGACACCTCGTCCAGCGTGAACCCGCCGCCGCCGGCCAGCGCGAGCGGCAGCATCATCTGGTCGGCCAGGTATTCGGCGAATGCCGCCCGCGACATCAGGTACCGGCGCGCGCGCTGCACCACCTGGCGCGCCACCTGTTCGGACGTGACGGACTTTTCGCCGAACGCCGTGAACACTTCCGTCGCATGTTCGTGGTCGAGGGTCAGCATCAGGGCGTTGCCCGGCCCCTGGTCGGCCGGCAGGGCGCGTACCAGCAACTGGTCCTCGCCCCAATTCATTGCCCTGCCGACGCATTCCAGTTCGCGCTGCGCCACCCGTCCCGGGACGCCGGCCACGAACGCCTCGGCGTACGCGGCACGGCGTTCGCCGCGCGTCATCCACGTGCGCGGCCGCAGCTCGGCGCAGGGTTCGACGCGGGCCAGCACGACGCCGCCGCCGGCCGGATAAAAGCCGAAGCGCTCGAGCCGGATGTCGATGCGGGCGCCCATCTCGGCCAGGCGCGGGCACCAGGCGCGCTGCAGGAATTGCACGGGCGGCGCCATCGGATTGTGCGTGCCGCCGGCGAGCCGCACGATCGAGGGCTTGTCCGCCTTCAGCAGGGCCGGCAGCACGGTCTGCAGCACCAGCGTGCAGCTGCCGGCCGTGCCGATCGCGAATTCGTAGTCGCCGCCGGTAACCGTCCCCGGCACGAACGTGAGGTCCTGGCTGCCGAGCGCTGCCCCCGTCGCCTCGCCCCCGCATACCTGCAAGGCCGCCTGCACGGCCACGAGGTGCTGGCGCATCAGGCCGGGCTTCGCGCGGTTGGCCCGGATGTTGCGGATGCGGAATGGCCGCCCCGTGATCATGGCCAGCGTCAGCGCGCTGCGCAGGATCTGTCCGCCGCCCTCGCCGACGGCACCATCCAGTTCGATCATTTCATCCCTTCTTTTCATCCCTTAACGCAGACGATCTGCTTCAGGGTATGCACGACCTCGACGAGATCGCTCTGTGCTTCCATCACGGCGTCGATGTCCTTGTAGGCCATCGGGATTTCGTCGATCACGCCGGCATCCTTGCGGCATTCGACGCCCTCGGTGGCGCGTACCTGGTCGTCGACCGAGTAGCGGCGCTTGGCCTCGGTGCGGCTCATGGTGCGGCCGGCGCCGTGGCTGCAGCTGTGGAAGCTCTCCGGATTGCCCTTGCCGCGCACGATGTAGCTCTTGGCGCCCATCGACCCCGGAATGATACCCAGCTCGCCCTCGCGCGCCGACACGGCGCCCTTGCGCGTGACCAGCACGTCCTTGCCGAAGTGATGCTCCTTCTGCACGTAGTTGTGGTGGCAGTTCACTGCTTCCACGTGCGTCTCGAACGGCTTCGTGATGACCGTGCGCACGGCCGCGATCAGGTTCTGCATCATGACCTCGCGGTTCATGCGCGCGAACTTCTGCGCCCAGCCGACCGCTTCGACGTAGTCGTCGTAGTGCTGCGTCCCTTCCGGCAGGTACGCAAGGTCCTGGTCCGGCAGGTTGACGAAGTGCGTGCGCATGTCCTGCTTGGCCACTTCGATGAAGTGCGAACCGATCGCATTGCCGACGCCGCGCGAGCCGGAGTGCAGCATGAACCACACGAAGCCCTGCTCGTCCAGGCAGATCTCGATGAAGTGATTGCCGGTGCCCAGCGTACCCAGGTGCTTGTAGTTGTTCGTGTTCTTCAGCTTCGGCGTCTTTTGGCAGATGACGTCGAATTCGTCCTTCAGCGTCATCCATGCCTGGTCGACGGCCCGCGGCGGCGTGTCCCACGATCCTTTGTCGCGCCCTTTGAACCCGCGCGTCTTCGGCGACATCCCGTGCGGCACGGAACGCTCGATGGCGCTGCGCAGCGGCCCCAGGTTGTCGGGCAGGTCGTTCGCGCTCAGGGTCGTCTTGGCGGCCATCATGCCGCAGCCGATGTCGACGCCGACCGCGGCCGGGATCACGGCACCCAGCGTGGGAATCACGCTGCCGATCGTCGAGCCCTTGCCCAGATGGACGTCGGGCATCGCCGCCATGTGCTTGTAGATGAACGGCATGCGCGCCGTGTTGGCCAGCTGGCGCTTGGCTTCCTCTTCGACCGGGACGCCGCGCGTCCACATCTTGACCGGACGGCCGCCTTCCACGTTCAGGACATCGTAGTGTTCGGGTTTCATCGTTGTTCTCTCCATGTCGTATCTCGTTGCCATACCCCTTCTATTGCAAACGGCGTGCCACTTCCTTATCGACCGTGAAGATGGCGCTAAACCACTGATTTTCCATGAAATTTAATATTTTCCGCCGTGACACCGCCATGCTGATTCATGATAAATTTATCCAAATTTATAAAAATTTATAATCATGAAAAAGAAGAATACGGTCGTCATCGGCTTCATCGGTACCCAGCTCGACAGCGGCAAGGGCAGCGTGCGCTGGGAAAAATGGCGTCCGACCGTGGCCCTGACGCAGCATGAGGACGTGGTCATCGACCGCCTGGAACTGCTGTACAACGGCGAGCCGACCGCCCTGCTCGACCAGGTCGTGCAGGACATCGGCACCGTATCGCCGGAAACCAGTGTCGTGCCGCGCCGGGTCGACATCGACGACCCCTGGGATTTCGAACAGGTCTACGGCGCCCTGTTCGACTTCGCGCGCGCCTACCCCTTCGAGCCCGACCGGGAGGACTACTGGGTCCACATCACGACCGGCACGCACGTGGTCCAGATCTGCATGTTCCTGATGACGGAAGCGCGCTATTTCCCGGGCTGCCTGCTGCAGACCTCGCCGCCGCGCCGGCATGCGCCCGGTGCGCCCGGCACGCTGGCGCTGATCGACCTCGACCTGTCGAAATATGACCAGATCGCCCGGCGCTTCTCGCGCGAGCAGCAGGATGCCGTGGCCTTCCTGAAATCCGGCATCGCCACCCGCAACGTACGCTTCAACACGATGATCGACGAGATCGAGCGCGTGGCGATCAAGTCGCGCGCTCCGATCCTGTTGATGGGGCCGACCGGCGCCGGCAAATCGTTCCTCGCGCGCCGCCTGTACGAGCTCAAGAAGGCGCGCCGCCAGGTGGCCGGGCGCTTCGTCGAGATCAATTGCGCAACGCTGCATGGCGACGGTGCGGGATCGACCCTGTTCGGCCACGTCAAGGGCGCCTTCACGGGCGCGATGGCCGAGCGCAGCGGCCTGCTGCGCTCGGCCGACAAGGGTGTGCTGTTCCTGGACGAGATCGGCGAACTGGGCCTCGATGAACAGGCGATGCTGCTCAAGGCGATCGAGGAAAAGCGCTTCTTGCCGGTGGGCGGCGACCACGAGGTGCACAGCGACTTCCAACTGATCGCCGGCACCAACCGCGACCTGGGCCGCGAGGTCGCCCACGGGCGCTTTCGCGAAGACCTGTTTGCCCGGATTAATCTGTGGACGTATGAACTGCCGGGTCTCGTCGAGCGCAGCGAAGACATCGAGCCGAACATCGACTACCTGTTGCGCGAGTTCGGCGCCGAGCACGGGCAGATGGTGCGCTTCAACAAGGAGGCGCGCGATCGCTACATGCGATTCGCGATGTCGCAGGACGCGCGCTGGACAGGCAACTTCCGCGACCTCTCCGCCTCGATCACCCGCATGGCCACGCTGGCCGAGTCCGGCCGCATCAACGACACGATCGTCGCGGGCGAAATCACGCGCCTGCGCCAGCTCTGGCGGCCCTTCGACGCTGTCGTCCATGCATCGAACACGCAGCCGGCCGATCTCGACGACCTGCTCGGCGCGGACGCCGCGGCGCAGCTCGACCAGTTCGACGCGCTGCAATTGCAGGCCGTGGTGGGGATCTGCCGCCAGTCGCTGTCGCTGTCGGACGCGGGCCGCAAGCTGTTCGCCGTCTCGCGCACGGCCAAGCGCCAGCCGAACGATGCGGACCGTCTCAAGAAGTATCTGGCGCGCTTCGGCCTGGCCTGGGAAGACGTGCATGCCTGACGGCAGCATGGTACGGCGATTTCACGGCCTGTACCGCCAATGCGGCGTTCTGTCGCAATCGACGGGTTCCCTCCGGGGCGTTTGCCTATAGTGATTCCATCAGACCACTATTTGGAGACCCCGAACATGAACAAACTGATCAAGAGTGCCTTCCTGGCCACCACCCTGGCCGTCGGTGCACACGCAGCCGTGGCCGACGACCTCGTCCGCGAAAACCGCAACGTGGATGCGAACGTATCGAAGGTGCGCCTGGGCGGCGTGATTCGCCTGAACCTGCACCAGGGGGCGACGCCGTCGCTGGTGGTGTCCGGCGACCGCCGCTATGTGGCGAAGGTGACGACCACGCAGCGCGGCGACACGCTCGTGATCGACATGGAAAACAATACCCGCTTCGAAGGCAACAGCAAGAACGAGCTGCGCGCCGATCTCACCGTCCCGAACCTGCGCGAATTCGTGTCGCAGGGCGTAGGCTCGAGCGAGGTCTCCGGCTTCAGCGGCGACAAGCTGAAGCTCGCGCTGGAAGGCGCCGGCGCCGTCCGCTTCACGGGACAATATCGCGACGTCGACGCGCGCCTGGGCGGCGTCGGCGGCCTCACGCTGAATCCCGGCCAGGCCGACCGCATCGAGCTGCGCCTGGGCGGCGCCGGCCATATCACCGTGGCCGGCCAGACCAAGGTCTTGCGCGCGCAACTGGGTGGCGTCGGCGGTCTCGACGCTCAACAATTACGCGCGGAAACCGTCGACCTGGACATGACCGGCCTCGGCGGCGCGAGCGTGTACGCGAAAACGGCAGCCAACGTCAATCTGAGCGGCATGGGCTCGGCCACCGTCTACGGCAAGCCGGCCACGCGCAATGCGACGACGAATGGCTTCGGTAAGGTGAGCTGGCAATAAGCAGCTGGCAATAATCAGCGGATCACCGTGTCGTTCTTGACGGACTTCACGCCATTCACGCCACGCGCGATTTCCACCGCTTTCTGGGCGGACTCGCGCGAATCGACGAAGCCGCTCAGCTGCACCGTGCCTTTGAACGTTTCCACCTGAACCTGGGTCGCCTTGACCGTCGGATCGGCGGCAAAGGCCGCTTTCACCTTGCCGGTGATCACGGAATCGTCGATGTATTCGCCCGTGCCTTCACGGGTCGGCGTCGGCGCGCAGGCTGCGAGCGAGACCAGCAACGAGGTCGCGAGAACTGACTGGGCAATGGCGGACTGAAAACGAGTGAGCTTCATGGCGATTCTCCCGAGTTATCAAGAATTTTATTATTCCGAATTTCGGTGGAGTCTGTCGCCCGCTACTGTTGTGAAAACGGCACTGCGACGTTCAAGGCGCGCCGGCCCGGTCCGCCTGCGCCATGAGCGGCCCCGACGGCGGCCGATCGGCAATGCGTTGCAGCGGCAAATCGTGGCCGATGACGAGGCGCACGTCCGCGTGCCCGGCCAGGCCGACCTCGACCGGCTCGCCGCTGCCGACATGCCGGGCCAGGCGTTCCGCCGTCGTCCGGAAAGCCGGCTGGTACTCGACGCGCGTCTGGCGCACGTCGAATCTTTTTTCATTCGTCAGGCGCACCACCTTGAGCCCCGGATCGCGCAATTGACGTGATACAAGGCGGGCCAATCCCTGCCGGCCATTGCCGTTGCTGATCTCGAGCCTGGCGACCGCGTCGGCAGGCGCGCTGTCCAGCGGAACGGCTTTCGCCGGCACGCGGCGCAATTCGAGGATGCCGTCGTCCCTGCGGATCACTTCGACGGACGCCCATGCATCGTCGTCGGGGCGCCGGTCGCTCTTGACCGCCTGCTCGATGGCCGGCACGCGCGTGCCGCCGTTGGCCGTCGCATAATCGGCGCGGAAATCGTGCTCGCGCAAGGCCTCGGCCTGGCGCAGCATCTGCCGGCCGCGCTCTTCCTGGCCCACCTTGAGCAGCGTCTCGCCCAGGTATTGCCAGGCGCGGTGGTTGAGCGGATCGAGCAGGCAGGCTTTTTCGAGTGCGACCTGGGCCGAATCGAAGTCGCCGCTGAGCAGGTACGCATAGCCCAGGTTGGAAAACAGGAAGGCGGAGGCGGGGCCGGATGCCATGGTGACGTCTTGGGTCAACTCGCGCCAGATCGGGATCGCGCGCGCGAAATCGCGCTGCTCGGCGTAGGCGATCGCCAGCCCGTTGCGCGCATTGACGTGCGTCGCGTCGATGCGCAGCGCGGCCTGGTAGGCGGCGATCGCGTCGTCGTAGCGGCGCGCGAGATACAGGTTGCGGCCACGCAGATAACCGTCGTCCGCCGCCGGAAACGCGGACGTGCCGGCGTAGGGCTGCAGCGCCGGATTGCTGCAGGCCAGCAGCAGCACGCCGCTGCACAACACCGGCAGGCTGTAGAGGCGGATACGAGAGCGCATGACAATCTCCGTTCGTTCAGTTACTACTGCGGAGGGCGGTACCGAAGAGCCTGGTGATCTGGATGCCGGCGGGGCCCAACAACACCATCAACAAAGTCGGGAAGATGCAAAAGATGAGGGGAAATAACAGTTTCAGGCCGATCTTGGAGGCCGCCTCTTCCGCCACCATGCGACGTTTGCCGCGCAGCGTTTCCGAGTACACGCGCAAGGCGTCGCCGATGCTGGTGCCGAAGCGCTCGGACTGGATCAGCATGGCGACGAGCGAATCGACGTCGTCCAGCCCCACGCGCAGCGCGAAATTGCGCAGCGCCTTTTCCTTGCTGAAGCCGGCGCGCATCTCCATCAGTACCAGTTGCAGTTCCTGGCCCAGCGTGACGCTCTTGATGTGGATCTCGGCGGCGACCTTGACAAACGCGCGCTCGAGGCTCAGGCCGGCCTCCACGCACACCGTGAGCAGGTCGAGCGCATCGGGAATATTTTCGAAGATGTCGCGCTTGCGGCGCACGATGATGCGCTCCAGGATCACATTCGGAAAATAGTAGCCGCACGTCGCCGCAAGCAGCAGCAGGAACACGATTTCGACATTGGAGACGGTGACGGTCACGAAGGCCAGCACGATGCCGACCAGCGCGGGCAGGCCCAGCGCCAGGGCCGTTTTGGCGGCGAAGTACAGCGTCGGCGTGGCCGGATTGCGCCAGCCGGCATTCATGAAACGGGTACGCAATGCCGACTTTTCCCAGCCTTCGTCCGGTACCGACAGTTTGGTCAGCGGCTTGACGGCGCGCGCCACGCGTTCGACCCAGCCGCTGCGCTCCGTCTGGCCGTCGTCCTTGCGGCCCATGAAGCTCGCCAGCCGGGCCCTGAGCGCGGCGGGCGCGAACAGCACCGCCGCGAGCCAGGCGAGGCAGCAGACGACCGCGAAGACGATCAACAGGAATAGCAGTTGTGCGCGAGTCATCGATGTCTCCTCAGATGTGGATGCGGATCACCTTTTTCAGCCAGATGATGCCGATGATGATCATCACCAGCGCGGTCCAGAGCAGCTTGACGCCGGTCGGATCGGTCCAGAGCACCATGACGTAGGTGCGATTCACCAGCACCAGCATGGTGCCCACGGCGAACGGCAGCAGCCCGAGGATCCAGGCCGACATGCGCCCTTCCGCCGACAGCACGCGGACCTTCGCCGCGAGTTGCAGCCGGCTGCGGATGATGTGGCCGATGTTGGTGAGGATCTCGGCCAGGTTGCCGCCGGTCTCGCGCTGGATCAGGATGGCGATGACGAGGTAGCGCAGGTCGGTCAGCGGAATGCGCGCCGCCATGTTGTGCAGCGCTTCGCCCAACGGCACGCCATAGTTGATTTCCTCGCGCGCGATGCGGAACTCGCCGCTGAGCGGTTCCGGCAGTTCGTTGCCGACGATTTGCAGCACGTTCGAAAACGAGTGCCCCGCACGCAGCGCGCGCGCGATGAAGTCGGCCGCATCGGGCAACTGCTCCTCGATGCGCGCGAGGCGCCGCATGCGCGCGCGCCGCACCAGCAACAGCGGCACGTGGACGCACAGCAGGACGATCCCGCCGCGCACCGGCAGCGGCATCGGCCACTGCATCACGAGATAGGCGGCCGCCAGCATCGTCGCGACAGAGCACAGCAGGAAGCGCTCGACCGACCACGCGATGCCGGACTGCACCAGGAGCCTGTCGAGGCGGTGCGCGAAGCGGAAACGCTGCAGCAGACGGTCGACCAGGTCGTGCCGGCCGAAGCGGCGCAGCTTCAGGATCGAGATGCGTTCGGCGCTGCGGCCCTGGTTCCCCGACATCAGCTGCAGCCGGCGTGCGATCCGCTGGGCGCTGGCGCCATGCGTGCTCACCCACCATAGATAGACGCCTTCGATGCCGAGGATGACGGCAGCGAACAGGAAGACGATGAATCCGTAGAAGAGGATGTCCATGCGTGACTTTCGCGGCGATGCGGTTCAGGTGAACACGCGGTCGGGATCGAAGGTGTCCTCGGGCACCGCCGCGCCGAACATGCGCAGGCGGTCGGCGAAGCGCGGCCGCACGCCAGTGGCGCAGAAATGGCCCAGCACCTTGCCGTCGGCGTCGATCCCCGTCTGCTCGAAGCGGAAGATTTCCTGCATCGAGATGATGTCGCCTTCCATGCCGGTGATTTCCTGCATGCTGACGACCTTGCGCGTGCCGTCGGCCAGACGCGATGCCTGAAGGATCACCGTGATGGCAGAGGCGATTTGCTGGCGGATGGCGCGCGGCGTCAGGCTCACGCCGGCCATGCCGACCATGTTCTCCAGGCGCGCGAGCGCATCGCGCGGCGTGTTCGCGTGGATGGTCGCGAGCGAGCCCTCGTGGCCGGTGTTCATGGCCTGCAGCATGTCCAGCGCTTCCGGTCCGCGCACCTCGCCCAGGATGATGCGGTCCGGGCGCATGCGCAGCGAATTGCGCACGAGCGCGCGCTGCGTCACTTCGCCCTTGCCTTCGATGTTCGGCGGGCGCGTCTCGAGGCGCACGACGTGCGGTTGGCGCAGCTGGAGTTCGGCCGCGTCCTCGATCGTCACGATGCGCTCGTTTCCCGGAATGAAGCCGGAGATCAGGTTCAGCATCGTCGTCTTGCCGCTGCCGGTGCCGCCCGAGATCAGGATGTTCACCTTGGCGAGGCCGAGGCTCTCGAGTACCTTGATCATCGGCGGCGTGACGCTCTTATAGTCGAGCAGGTTCTGGATCGTGAGCGGCGTCGCGCCGAAGCGCCGGATCGACACGAGCGGCCCGTCGACCGCGAGCGGCGGGATGATCGCGTTGACCCGCGAACCGTCCGGCAGGCGCGCATCGACCATCGGACTCGATTCGTCCACGCGGCGGCCGACGCGCGAGACGATCTTCTCGATGATCTTCATCAGGTGCGCATTGTCGTGGAATGACACGTCGGTCAGTTCCAGGCGGCCGCGCCGCTCGACGTACACCTTGTCGTAGGTGTTGACGAGGATGTCCGAGATGGTCGGATCGTTCAGCAGCGGCTCGAGCGGGCCGAAGCCGAGCATTTCGTGCTGGATGTCGAGCACCAGGTGGTGGCGCTCCTGCTGGTTCAGCACAATGCGCTCTTCTTCGATGATGCGCTGGACCAGCAGCGCCAGCTCGTGCTTGAACTGCTCGCTCGTCAGGCGCTTCAGGCGCTCCAGGTCGATCCGGTCGAGGATCATCTGGTGCATCGTCTTCTTCAGCTCCGCGTAGGCTTGTTGCGCCGCGGCCGCTACCGGCTGATGCTGACGCTCCTCGTCCGTCACGGACAGGCGTTCGCGCAGGGACATGGACGGCTCCTTGAAAAGATCAATCGTCTTCGCCGCGCCCGAACAGGCGGTCGAACAGACCCTTGGCTTCGGGAATGCGGCGTGCGGTCACCACTTCGACCAGGTCGGCCAGGCTGCGCGCGGCGGCGCTTCCGCGCGACAGCTGCAGCACCGGGATGCCCTGGTTGACGGAGTCGGTGACAGCGATGTAATCGTTGGGGATGGTGTGCAGCACTTCCGCGCCCAGCGCCGCGTGCAGGTCCGCCAGGCGCAGCTTGCCGCCCTTTTCGTAGCGGTTGACGATCAGGCGGATGTGGTCGGTCACATAGCCGAGCGAGCGGAAGATGTCGAGCAGGCGCCGGGCGTCGCGGATGTCCGGCAAGGCCAGCTGCAGTACCGGGTAGATCGCGTCGGTACTGTCGAGCGCGCGCAGCGACACGGCGTCGATCTGGCGCCCGACGTCGAGCAGGATGTAGTCGTAGTGCTGGCGTGCGACGCGCAGGATCGTGTCGATGTGTTCGGGCTTCGCCTCGATCGTCTGGCCCGGGTCGTCGGCGGCCGCCAGCACGCCGAAACCGGGCGCCACGTGGACGAGGCACGATTCCAGGAACGGACCGTCGATGCGCGCGATCTGCTGGCACACGTCCGACAGCGTCATGGCCGGCCTCTGGTCCGACACGTACAGCGTGGCGTCGCCGAACTGGCGATGCAGGTCGATCAGCAGCACCTTCTTGTCCGCCAGCGTGGCCAGCGCGTAGCCGAAATTGGTGGAAATGAAGGTAGCGCCGCTGCCGCCCTTGCACGCGATGAAGGCGAGTATCTTCCCATCGCGCATCGTGGCCACGCCGGCGCTGGCGGCGACGCGGTCGATCGCCTCGTGCAGTGCGCGGTGCACGAGCGGCAGTTGCAGCACTTCGCGCACGCCGGCGCGCATGGCGCGGATCAGGAGATCGGGATGGTGGTTGTCGGTCAGCAGCATGAAATGCGCTGCCGAATAGTGGCGGGTCAGGCGCTCGAGCAGATCGCCGTCGGCGGCATCGGCATCGCTGATGTCGACGATGATCAGGCTCGGACCATCCGGCAGCGGACGGTCGAGCGCATCGCGCAGGCTGGCGCGGCTGGCGGCGACATGCAGCGGTGGCACGCGTGCGGCACCTTGGGAGGCGATCTCCGCGTAAAGCTGGGCGTCGCGGCTGATCAGGAAGGCTTTCATCGTGGTCCTTGGGACGGCATTCGGTCAGAGGTCACTTGCTGCCCACGCCGCTGACGACCAGCGCCTGGATGGGTTTCTCCGGCTCCTTGAACGAATTCTCGTAGCGCTCGTGGGAGATGACGGCGGCGGCGCCTTCCATGCCGGCGGCAGGATTCGTATTGGCCGCGGCGGCCGGATCGAGTACCTGCGCCGCCACGTTGGCCCGCACGGCGGTGCCGAATTGTTCATTGAAGCGCGGGGTCGTATCGCACCCGTACAGCAGCATGCCCGACAGCGCCGCACACGCGATTTGCTTGCATCCGATGGCCATCGCTTTCTCCTATTTCAGTTCGAAGCCGCCCGCGCTTTGCGTCGGCGGTGCGGCCGGCGCCGGGGTCGACGCGGTCGCCGTCGTCGTGGCCGGTGCCGCCCCTTCCAGGCGACCGCCGAGCATCAATCCGGCGCGTGACGGTTCGCCCACCTTGTCGGTCGGGAGCGCGTAGCCGTTGCCGGACAGGGGCTTGACGAGGTGGGCGGTGATGACGAACACCAGTTCCGTGCGGTCCTGCTGATAATCCGCGCTGCGGAACAGGGCGCCCAGCACGGGCAGTTCGCCCAGCACCGGCAGTCCTTTCAGGTTGGCGACCAGGTTGCTCTTGATCAGGCCACCGATCGCGAAACTCTGGCCGTCGTACAGCTGGACCGTGGTGGTGGCACGGCGGGTCGTCACGACCGGCAGGATGGCTGTGCCGTTGAACCCGGTGGCCGACAGGCCGATGCCTTCGCGCGACAGCTCGGACACCTCGGGCGCGACGCGCAGGTTGATGCGGCCGCCACCCAATACCGTCGGCGTGAAGCGCAGGCCGACGCCGAATTCCTTTTCTTCCAGCGTCACCCGGTTGTTCTCCTGCGCGACCGGAATGTAGAACTTGCCGCCCACGAGGAACGTACCTTCCTGGCCGCTGATCGCCATCACGTTCGGCTCGGCCAGCACGCGCACCAGGCCATCCTGCTTCTCGGCCGCGGCGGCGAAGTTGCGGTCGGCACTCTTGCCCACCGCAAGCGTCCCATGCGCCGTCCCGGTGATGAAGTTCGACAGCAGCATGGCGCCCCAGCTGCCGGAACTGAAGGTCCATCGGGTGCCGCCTTCCAGGCGGTCGAGCAGGCTCTTCTACACTTCGGCGATCTTGACTTCCAGTTGCACCTGCTGGGGCGCGCGCACGG
>CBIHRX010000128.1:0-17432 GCA_966212555.1 uncultured Massilia sp. | reverse complement strand
CACCGCAAACGTGATGGTGTCGGTATCCGGATCGTGGAAGGCCGACACGCGCACCGCGCCCTGCTCGGTGAATTTCAGGGCGTTCGAAATGAAGTTGCGCAGCACCTGCGAGATCTTGCCCTCGTCCGAGTCGAACGCCTCGGCATAGTCGCACGGTTCGAAGAGCAGGTCCACGCGCGCGTCGTCGACGAGCGGACGGAGCATGGCCTTGAGCGCGCGGAACAGGTTGTCCACGACGACGGGCGCCACCTGTACCTCGACGCGGCCCGCCTCGATCTTGGCCAGGTCGAGCAGGTCGTTGACGAGTTCCGACAGGTCGGCCGCGGCGGCCTCGATGAACCGCACCTGGCGCTCCTGCTCCTGTGTCAGGTCGCCGTCCATGCGGTCCAGCAGCAGCTTGGCCAGCGCGCGGATCGACGACAGCGGCGTGCGCAGCTCGTGGCTCGTGTTCGACAGGAAGCGCGACTTCATCTCGTCGGCCTTGCGCAGGCGCTCGGCCTTGTCCTCGATCTCCGCATACAGCGCGACGATGCCGCGGTTCGTGTCCTCCAGCTCGCGCGTCAGCGACAGCAGGTCTTCCTGGCGCTCGCGCAGCTCCGCCAGCGTGGTGACCAGTTCGCGGTTCTGCAGTTGCAGTTCGTTGTACGTGTTCGCGACGGGGCTGTCCTTGGCCAGCTGCGCCGCGACCTCCGCCAGGCGCGCATTGTCGATCCACAGCTGCGGCGGCAGCGCCTTGCGCATCGTGACCACGCCCTGCGCGACGTCGCACTCGTCCATGAGGCGGTGCGCGGTGACGACCGCGTCGTCCGGCAGCGGGGCCTGCGCGCCGCTGCCCGCGGTGATGGTCACCTCCAGGAACTGGCGGCGCCCGGCCTCGCGGATCAGGAACGCGGCGCGGCCGCCGAAGCTGGCGCAGCGCGCCACTTCCGACACGGCGGTGGCGATGCGCACCTGGTCCTGCTGCGAGAACCCGAGCAGGTGCGAGACCTGGCGCGCGCGCTGGCGCACGAGCACGACGTCCTGCTCGTCGTCGAGGCCCACGGCGAGGATGCGCGCGACGTTCATGACACCCTCCGGCGCGCGACCAGCACCATCGCGTCGTCGCGGCGGCGGATGAAGTCGCGCATCAGCACGGCCGCGACGAGCGCGGGCGCATGCGCATGCAGGCCCGGATAGGCGGACAGGTCCCATTGGGTCTGGATGCCGTCCGAGGCCAGCACGCACAGCGCGCCGGGCGGGAACGGTGCCGTGAATTCCTGCACCTTGCGCATGTTGTGGCCGACGATGCCGTTGTGCGAGACGAGCGCGCGGCGCGCGAGGCCGTCGTGCACGACGGCGCTGACGTTGCCGATGCCGGCGAAGCGCACCTCGTCGCCGCGGTAGTCGATCCGCGCCACGGACAGCGCCGCGCCGCGCGTGATGCGCAGCAGGTCGTGCGCCGTCTGCACCACCTCGGATGGCGCCGCGGCCGGACGCCGTTCCAGTGCCTCGATCGCACCCGCGGCGGCCTTCGCCGCCTCCGGTCCGTGGCCGAGACCGTCCACGCCGAGCAGGGTCGCGCCATCCGGGTCGCACGTCACGCCCCAGCCGTCGCCGCATTCGTCCTCGCCGGCGAGGGGCGTGCACAGCGCGCCCACCTCGATGCCGCACGGCTCCGGCGGCGCGGCGCCCTGCCAGATGCGCATGAAGAAGGCGCTGCCGCGGCCGTGCTGGGTCCACGCGTCGAATTCGTCGGCCTGGCGGCGCAGCGCCCCGAGGCCGGTGCCCGCCGTGCCGGCCGTCGAGACGCCGTCGCGCAGGGAAAATTCGAGGTCGGCGATGCCGGGCCCGTTGTCGAAGGCGACGACGTCCACGCCCGGCATCGCGACGCCGGACTGCGAGCGCATGACCGTGACGGTGCCTTCGCCCGCGTGCTTGAGGATGTTGGTGGCCGCTTCCGTGATGACGATCGCGAGGCGGCCGGCCTTGACGTCGTCGAACCCGAGCGCATCCGCCAGCTTCTGTCCCGCGCGGCGCGCGGCGGCGACGTCGCTGGCATGGGTGATGGCGAAGTTGAGCTGCGGGGACAGCGAACTGATCAGCGTTTCCATTTGACGACCGACACCGCAGTGCCCTCTCCCGCGCGGGAATCGATGTCGAATTCGTCGACGAGGCGTTTCGAGCCGCCGAGGCCCAGCCCCAGGCCGCCGCCCGTCGTGTAGCCGTCGCGCAGCGCCATCTCGAGGTCGGGGATGCCCGGGCCGTCGTCGACGAAGATCAGGCCGACGCCCTTGCGGAAGCCGTCCGTCAGCGCATCGAGGCAGACCATGCCGCCGCCGCCGTACTTGAGCGTGTTGCGCGCCAGTTCGCTGGCCGCCGTCACCAGCTTGGTCTGGTCGACGAGGGACAACGCGATCGCGACGGCCCGCTCGCGCACGTGCTTGCGCAGGGCGACGACGTCCTCGTCCGAACGCAGCGGCAACGCGGTACGTTCGGTGCGGTCCTGGCGGTGCCGCTCGAGCAGTTCGGACTCGAAGGCCACCGCGTTGTTGAGAGCAGCGCTCATCAAAAGTCAGTCTTTCCCAACAGGGCCATGCCCTTCTCGACGTTGAGCGCCGTCTTCACGCCGTGCAGCGTGAGACCCAGTTCGACCAGCGTGATCGCGACGGCCGGCTGCATGCCGACGACGACCGTCTGCGCATCGAGCACGCGCGCCATCGCGGCCGTGTTGCTGATCATGCGGCCGATGAACGAGTCCACCAGGTCGAGCGCGGAGATATCGATCAGCACGCCCTTGGCGCGGTCGCGCACGATGCGCTCGGTGAGGTCGTCCTGCAGGGTCATCGCCAGGCGGTCGTGCATGTCGACCTGGATCGTCACCAGCAGCAGGTCGCCCATGCGGAGAATCGGGATGCGTTCCATGCCCGGTCCTTACGCGGCGGCGTGGCGCTTGATGACGGACGTGCCGGTGCGCTCGAGCGCGACGAGGAACGCGTCCGCCAGCGTGGCCTTGGTCACGACGTCCTCGAGGTTCACGCCCAGGTGCACGATGGTCTGCGCGATCTGCGGACGGATGCCGCTGATGATGCAGTCGGCACCCATCAGGCGCGCGGCCGCGATGGTCTTCATGAGGTGCTGCGCGACGAGCGTGTCGACGGTGGGCACGCCCGTGATGTCGATGATCGCGATCGCGGCGCCCGTGTCGACGATCTTCTGCAGGATGTTCTCCATCACCACCTGGGTGCGGGCCGAATCCAGCGTGCCGATCAGCGGCAGCGCGAGGATGCCGTCCCACAGTTTCACGACGGGCGTCGACAGTTCCAGCAATTCCTGCTGCTGGCGCACGATGATCTGGTCGCGCGCGCGCTGGAACACTTCGATCGTGTACAGGCCCAGCTTGTCGAGCAGCGTGCCGATGGTCCACGACGCACTGGCCAGCGCGGCCGGGTCGTTCGCCAGGGCCCGGTTCAGGTGCGTGAACAGCGGCTGCTTCAGCGAGAACACGAAGGTCGCCGTCTCGCTCGGCGTGGAACCGTTCCTGGCGCGGGTCGAGGAGATCTCGCTCAGCAGGTCGCGCACTTCGTCCCACGAGCGGTGGTCGATGTTCTGCAGTTCGCCGCCGCGCGTGGCCTGGGCGAACGCGGTGAGGAATTGCTGGCAATGCTTGCGCAGCTGGTCTTTCGAGACGACGTTCGCCCGTACCGTCAGCGCGTCCAGCTGCTCGATCCATTCCGCGCCGATCTCGGCTTCGTGATCCTGGATGAGCTGGCTGATGCGGTTCGCGTAATCCTGGGTCGTCATCTGTGTGTCCTTATCGTCGTGGAAGGTTATGCCCTTTGGACAAGTTAATAGTCCGAGCAATTCTGTCAAATGACCAACTATAACATGCCTTTCCTCAGTGACACGGCACGATTGGGAAGGGTCCGGATGCGATCATTCAGCAGGACAAAATGACGGTTTGCAATTATGATAGGCATCATTCACGTCGACCTCGCCATCCGGCACGCATCAAGCGGCGTCGCCCCTACCGAACAATCGGGCTCAGTTAAAGATGCGAATGAACATTGCATGTTTGATAACTAACACCTCCGTCCTGAAAGTCGTCCGTGCCGCATTCATGCAATCCGGTGCCGAATGCACGCACTTCACGTCCGAAGTCGTTCTGTTTCGTGCCCTGCTGAGGCAAAAATTCGACCTGATCTTCATCGACCTCGACGTGGCGCCGACGCCGGACGATGCCATCGTCTCCTGGCTTAACTGCCGTTCCGGCAACGATACGCCCGTTCTCGCCATGTCGCCCGTGCGCGATGCCCACATGACGGCGCTGGTGCTCAATGCCGGCGCCGACGACCTGCTGGTCCGGCCGTTCGAACCGGTCGAACTGCTGGCGCGGGCCCATGCGCTGGTACGGCGCAGCAATCCGCGCAGCGCCCGCCGCCGCATCGAACTGGCCGGTTTTTCGCTCGACCGCGAAAGCAGCAAGTTCGCCTACCTCGGCACGCCCATCATGCTGACGTCGCGCGAGTTCGGCCTGGCGTGGATGTTTTTTTCGTCGCCCGGCGTGTACATCTCGCGCGAGACGATCGGCACGTCGATCTGGAGTTCCGACAGCGAAGTGGCCGGCCGCACGATCGAGCAGCACGTCTACAAATTGCGCAAGAAGCTGCAGCTGGGCGTCGAACGGGGCGTCAGCATCCGCACCGCCTACGGCCAGGGGTACCGGCTGGAACTGCTGGGACAGCACGCCGCCGGCGTGACGGAATAACGCGCGGCGCCTTCGTTTCCCGGCATGCACGTTCGCCGGACCGGGCTGCGGCAAAGCGCCGGTGCCGCACACTCGAGCGCATCATGAAACCGACCCGTCCCGGCCTTGCCGACCCCTCCGGCGAACATGCGCCGCCACAACGTTCACGCAGCGCGTCGCCGCCGCCGACAAAGCGGCAACGGCTGGTGCCGGGCGAGCTGCAGGCGCTCAAGCGCGCCGGCACGTCCGGTCCGGGGACCAACCGTCCGCGTGCGCCGCTGCCGACCGCCGCACTGAGTCCGTCGCTCGACGCGAAATTCGGCCTGGAGATCGAGATCCCGAGCGTCGCCGTGTCGACGGAGGCCGGCGGCGAGATCCTGCGCCGCGGCACCGTCCTGCTGGAGCGCTCCCACTGGAAGCTCGAGTGCGATCACGTGGGCGGCGGCAGGCACGACCTGGAGTTCGTCACGCATCCGCTCGCGGGCGAAGACGACGTGCGCGCGGCGATCCGGGACATCACCGCGCTGACGGCGGCGCTGCGCGCCCGGGCGCTCGCCGGCGACATGACCGTCCGGTTGAAAGACGTCGTGCCCGATGCGCAGGTCGACGCCGTCCTGCGCCTGGACGATCCGCACCTGCCCGGACGCCTGCAGGCCACGTACGGCGTCGGGCTGGCGCATCTCGGGACGCTCATCGACGAACTCCTTCCGGCGAAGCAGGCCGAGGCGATTCACGCGAACACCCGGACGGTGGCCGACCTGTATGCGGCGCGCACCGGCGCGCCCCTGCCGCCCGGCGCGCGCGCCTTCATCCAGCTCATCAACATGTATCTCGCGCGCGCGCAGGCGACGCTCCCTGCGGACGGTACGGTGCATGTCTTCTTCCGCGCGATGGCGCGCAGCGACTTTTGTGCCGCGTACGCCAAGCTGCTGGCGCCCGGCGAACAGGAGGCCGTGCGCGCCCTCCTCGTGACGGCGGACGGGGTGCCGCCGATGATGGAAGCGCTCCACATGCGCGATCCCGCGCAGCGGGTATTCGCCAGGCCTTATCACCGGGCCGACAGGAACCCCGACCACCGGCAGGCCGGCCCGACCGTCAAGGATTGGCTGGCATCGATCGTCGAGGGGCGCCGCGAGGGTCCGTTGCACAAGGATTTGCTGTCGCCGCCGGCCGGGTATCCCTTGCACAGCGGGGACCTGTCCACCGACTACGGGATGGGCGCGATGGGCGTCGACGAGCGCAACGGCCTGATGTTGTTCGAAATCCGGGGCGCGCCCTACCGGCCCCAGCACGTCACGATGAACGGCCAGCTGGCGCGCGCCGCCGCCAACGAGCTCGCCCACGCGGCCAGGCATAACCCGGCCCTGAAGACCGCGACGCGCGCGCCCGTCGCCAGTGCCAAGTACGACGCGCTGCGCGCGGCCGACGAGGCCTACATCGGCCTGCGCAATGCGGCCGCCACGATGGCGGCGCGGGCCGCGACGGTGGATGCACGGGGCTGGAAGTTCATCGGGCGGCACTTCGAGTCGCAGGCGGCCCGGCTCGCCAAGGCGCGCACGGCGATTGCCGCGCGCACCCGATCGTCCTGGGCGCCGGGCCTGGGCCAGGCGATGGACGAGCTGGGGCAAGCGGTGCACGCCGTCCTGCAAACGGGGAACGACGGCAGGCTGCGGGACCTGGCCGCCAGCCTCGAACCGTTCCAGGCCGCGCTGGCGCGGTACGAGGACATGCTCTGGCAGGCCGGGGCCAGGCGCAAATGAGACGCGAATGAGACGCGAATGCGTCCGGCCTAGCGGCCGCAGCCCGCCCGCACGGCCGCCCGGACGCGCGACACGCGCGACCGCACCGTCCCCACCGGAATCTGCAGGGCACCCGCCGCCTCTTCATACGTCGCCTCCCCGTCGAGCACCGCTTCGAACGTCGTGCGGATCCGGGCGGGCAGCGCGGCGAGCATCCCCTCCACCATGGCGGCCGTCTGGCGCCACTCCAGCACCAGGGCCGGGTCCCCGTGGGCGGCGGCCACCTGCTCCAGCGCCGCTTCGTCGAGCGCGTCGTGGGCATGGGCACCGTTGCGGCGTACCTGGTGCCGCGCCAGGTTCAGGGCGATGCCGAACAGCCAGGTCGACGGCCTGGACAGCCCGGCAAAGCGATCCGCGCAGCGCAGCGCTTCCATGAACGTCTGCTGGACGACGTCTTCCGCATCCTCGGCATTGCGCATGTAGCGCTGCACGAAGCGCAGCAGGTGGCGGTGATGCGTGCGAAACAGCTGGTCAAGGTCGAGGGCGGTGCCATTCGTCTCCATCGTCATGTTCGATCTCCAGTAACGTTGCGATGGATCAAAGATACCTGTCGATTTCGCGCAAAAAGCCGATCCGTGAGGATTGCTGAGACATTGAGAATTGTTGAGCTTTCGTCTTACCTGGCGACGATGCGCAGCACGCGGTTGCCATCGTAGAAAATCGCCTTCATCGGCGTGTCGGCGGTCGCCATGCTCGCGGCGATCGCCTCCACCGCTTCGGTGAAACGGCCCTTGATCTCGGTGCGCGCCGACACCGCGTAATCGACCGGCAGTTCCCACACCAGCTGCCAGCCCGCCGCCTCGGCCCAGCGCGTCAACGCGGCCTTCAACGTCTTGTCGGCCGGCGTGACGTCCCACGACGGCACCGCCGGCGCACGCGGGGCCTCGGCGGCGAAGTCGTCGCAATCGTCGTCGTCCAGCGACTGCGGCCTGACGGGCGTGGTGGAAAAGATCGGGCCGGCGGCCGGCACGGGCGCCGCGGCGCGGGCCCCGGCGGCGGCCAGGCACAGCATGGCGCCGAGTACGAACGCGGTCAGCGTGCCGCGGGATGAATGGGCAACCGGATGCATGATGGACTCCTTTTCGTGGTGACGGACTTCGATGAGTTGCACCACGCCGCATCCGGTTCGCCCGTGCGCCGACTATTTCACGCGCCGCCGGCATGCTCCTGCGCCCTGGCCTGCGCCCGTACCTCCGCCAGGCTTTCCTTGACGATCGCCGCCTGCAGGTCCGTCAGCGGGGTGCCGGTGTGGCGCACGTCGACGAGGCGGTCGGCGGTCGGCTGCAAGGTCGCGGTGCGGGTGTCGGGGATCGGATCCTCGGTCATGCCCTTGGTTTCGCGGCGCTTGAAGACGAGCGGGCTCTTCCAGTCGAACTGGCTGGACTTGTTGTTCATGTCCCCGGCCGCGACCAGGTACTTGACCGCCTGGTCGCGCTCCCCTTCGAACATGTCCGCATTGACCGCGCGCATCACGACCGCCATCCCATGGTGTCCCGCCGCCTCCGCGTTGGCGATGGCCGCGTCGATGCCGCGGTGGGCCCATTGCTGCTTCGATTCCAGCTTCACCGAGAAGCGGTCGGTCTTGTTTTCCATGAGGGCGCGGACGAAGTTCATCAGCACTTCGCCGCACATCTTGCCGATTTCCTTGTCGACCATCTGCTTCTGGACCTGCCCGACCGTCGTGTTGGCGTACTTTTCCACCAGGGCCGCGTGCAGCTCCTGCTTGACCGACAGCTCGGTGGCCAGGGCCGCCGCCGCGCTTTCCGTCAACGGTTCCTCCTGGATTTCGGCATGCGGGTCGCCGGCGGCGAGGCGGCTCTGCAGTATCGCGATCTCGGCCTGCAACTGGCCGATGTCCTGGTGGCGTTCCGCGAGCTTCGCCGCCGCGGGCCCGGCCAGGCGCGCCATCAGCTGGTCGCGGAATCCCTTGTCGACGACTTCCTGGACGCGGTTGCTGACCGACGGCATCGCTTCGAGCAGCACGTCCATCGCCTTGTTCATGTCGCGGCTGTAATCGCCGTATTCCGACTTGTAGGCCTTCAGCTTGTCGGTGCCGACCGGCTTCTTGTCCTTGTATTCGCGGCCGCCGACGTTCGCCGTGAGCGAGCCCGTCGCCCCCGCCTGCACCGGCACGCCGAGCACCTTCTTGCCGTCGGTAATGCCGGTATTCTTCTTCGCCTCGGCGGTGGTATGGCGGGTGTTGATGCCGAAGAAGGCGTCGGTGACCAGGGTCTTCTTGACGGTGTCGTAGAATTCGTACGCCTTCTGCTGGTTCGCGGACTTCATCTTGTCTTCGTTCACCGTGAACTTCGTGGTGATGCCGGCGCCCGTCCGCACCGGATCGTTCTTGCCCTTGGGCGTGGCGCCGAACTTCTCCTTGTTGTACTTGAGCGCCACGCGGCCGGGCGTGAGCGCCGTTTCATTGCTGACGGTCGAGTACTCGCGCACCTCGTCGTCGATCGTGAACGGGGAATCGAGCTTGTCGCACAAGGCTTCATAGGCCGAGCCGTAGTGCGCGTATTCCGGCTTGTGCTGGTCGAAGTCGACGAGGATGTCGACGGCCTTCTTGAGCTGCGTGCGCGCTTCGTCGAGGTCGCGCAGGCCCTTGACCGGTTCGATCGAGAACTTCAGCACGACCGCGGGATCGGTGCGCTGCTTCTCCTCCTTCTTCCAGCTCAAGCCCGGGAAGCGGACGTCGAGGCAGGTCTTCTTGAGCGCCTTCTCCGCGTGCGCGCTGAGAATCTCCGGCGCCATCGACGCGCCCAGGCTGGTGCTGATCGATTTTTCCGACATCTGGCCCAGGGTCAGCTGTACGCAGTCGTTATTCGCCTGCACGTTGACGATGGTGCCCTGGCTCTTCGAACCCCCGATGGTCGCGCTCAGGCTGAACAACGGGATCGGCAGGACGAGCGGAATGGCCATCTTGAACTGCTTCGCGTTGATGGTATCGGTGCGGTCGCCCAGCGCCGTGCGGTCGATGGCATCGTGCAGGAACGTGCGGATCTGCTCCGGTCCCTCCAGCGGCTTCCCCTCGGCCAGTTGCACCAGGCTGCCCAGCGACGCGAGCCGCTGCATCGGCTCGCCCCGTTCCGCTTCGGGCAGTACGTCCTTCACCACGTCCCGCAGCAGCTCCAGCGCACTGTGCCCCGCCTCCAGGTCGCGCAGCAGGGGCGCATCGGCACGCGCCACCGCGATATCCGTTCCGGCCGCAGCCAGGATGGCTTTCTTTTCCTTGGCCTTCAGGGAATTGGACCAGATGTCGCTGCCGGAATTGAACGTGCCCTCCTTCCCCGTCAGCTTGCGCTTGGCGGTGGTCACGAGTTTCTCCGACCCGCGGTGCTTGCCCATGTAGTCGCAGAGCGCCGCCAGCACCTTGGCATTGCCCTTCTGGGCCAGCGTCGCGTCGGGCTTGGCCAGCGTGGCCTGGGCGAGGCTCTTGAAATCGACCAGCACCTGCTTGAACTGCGTCCTGGCTTCTTCCGCCACCGCGCCGCGCCCCTTGGCGTCGAAGTGCTGGTAGATCTGGTTGACCATGGTGCTCGGCAACGCCATGGTCGTCTTGAAGGCGTCGAACGCGTGCGCCACGTTCTGCAGGTTGTCCTGGTGCCACACCGCGCTCTTGACCATGGCCCAGGCGCTTCGCTCGGGCGTGCCGACGGCCGGTTTTTCGCCCGTGGCCAGCTCGTTGCGCATGCTCGTCATCGCCGACAGCATGCGCGCCTTGTGCCCCGCGTCGCCGTTGGGCTGGGCCGACAGGCGCTGGTGCTCCTGCGTGCAGCGGAAGAACGTCTGCACGTCGCGCCAGTCGACCTTGGCGGCGCGGTGCTCCGGGTTCGCGGCCAGCAGCGAGTTGACGGCGTCGGGCAGCTGGTGCGCGCCCATCTCCCAGATCGCCACGAGATCCTGCTGCGCCTGCGTAGGCGGCGTACCGGCGGTCCGGCTCGCGACGGTTGCACCGATGATCTGGTGCACGCTGTCATGGGCCAGCGACTTGTAGACGTCGATGCAGCGGTCCGGGTCCCCGCCCGTCACCTTCTCCGCCATGTCGACGACGTGCATCAACTGCGCCGGCGCCAGTTCCGCGTCCTTGTGCAGCGTATCGCCCGCGGTCCGGCGCAGGTTCTCGGCGAGCGTGGAGAGCGCCTGGCGGGTTTCGGCGCGCTGCTCCGGATTCATCGCCGTCAGCGCGGGCAGGTGCGCGACCAGGTCGTCCATGCACGCCTGCTGCATGGTCGCCACGCGTTCCTTCAGCGGGGCGACGGTGTCGCCGAGCAGCTTGTCGGCCACCGAGAATTTGTCGCCGAGGTCGCGCAGCCTGGCCGCTTCGCCCTGCCAGTGCTTCGCTTCCGACGCCAGCGGCGGCGTGCCGGGAAGCTCGTAGGCGCGCCCCGCCGTCAGGTCGCGCACGCGGCGGCCCACCAGCGCGTCGCGTACCGCCGCACGGTTCTCGCCCAGCTCGCCCGGCGCGGAGCGGCTCTCCAGCTTCGGCTCGGCGACCGCCATCGCGGCCGCGCCCTCGAGGTACTTGGCGGGCAGCTCCAGCTGGCGGGCCAGCGCCGGCATCATCAACGCCATGCCCTTGGCGCGGCCCTGGTCGCTCACGTGGTCGTTGAGGGTGCGGTAGCCGTGGAAAAACTTTTGCACGGACGCGCCGAGCAGGTCGAGGCGCGCGCTCTCGTAGGCCGTCTTCGTCGTCTCGGACGGCTCGTGCGCGAATGCCGCCAGCGCATGGTTGGCCGCCGCGCGCACGTCGTCGATGGAGTCGGCGGCGACGTCGCGCTGCGCGACGGCCCGCTGGGCCAGCGGCGTTTTCGACTGCTGGCGCAGCTCGGCCACCTTCTCCTTCAGACTGGCGACGGTGCCATGGATGGGCGAATCGGACGGGGCCGTATCGGCGATGTCGCCGGCCGTTTTCAGGCGCCCATCCAGCGCGGCCCGGCGTTCGGCCACGTGGTCCGTCTGCGCCACGACCTGGCGCGCCTGGTCCGGCACGCGCGTCTGGTTGCGCTGCTCGGCGCGCGCCAGCATCGTGTCCAGGCTCTTCGTGCCGGACTTGCCGGTCTTGTCCGGCGGCAGGTCGTACGTGCGCCAGTTCGAGCTGATCTTTTTCTTGTCGCCGTTGAACTTCCACGTAGTCTCCGTGCCCTTCGTCCCGAAGACGTTCAGGCCGAACGTGCCGCCCAGCTTACTGATCGTCATCTTGTTGCTGGGCTTGATCGTCTTGGCCGACGGTAAGCCGCCCGGCTGGGCGGCGAGGCTGGCCGTGGTTGGGGCCTTAATTTTGGTCATCCTGGTCTCCTGGTGGGGTGCAATCGGTTCTTACTGCCCGGCCGGCGGCGCCGGACGTTCGGCGCGCAGCACGCTCAACTGGTGCGGATGCGAGACTTCCGACACCTGCTGTCCGGTCACCATGAAGTTCGGTCCGACAGCTTTCGACTGGCCCGTGATTTCCAGCGAATAGAAGAAGCGTTTGTCCCAGCTCTGGTCCGATTCGAGCATGGCGCTGATCTGCGCGTTACGCATGGCGATCTGCGCCGCCTGTTCCTGGCTCGGCTGCGCGTTCGGCGCCACGACCGCGTCGCGCAGCTCGCGCAGCACGTTGATCTGGCGGGCCGCATCCGGACGCAGCCACACCCGCTCGGCAAACAGCTGGTTGCCCGACGTCGCGTCGTGCTCCACGCGGGCCAGGTAGTTGTCGATCGGCTCGGCCGGATCGGACGCACCGGGAGGCTGGTTGGGATAGACCGCGTCCCAGCCGGCACGGCGGCTGTCGACGTAGCGCTTCATCTCCTTCATGCTGGTGAAGGTCGTGTCACGGTAGGTCAGGGCCGGATCGATGTGCCCGTCCTCCTCGGCGATGCGCCATACCGAACCGATTTCCGACTGCAGGATGGTCGTGCCGAAGCCGATGATCGACGCGCTCGGCAGCACCACGGACTTGACGTGCCCGGTCTCCCCGGAAAAGTCGCCCTGCGGCGGGGCGGCGGCGACCAGGGTGGCCCCGACGCCGACCTGGCGCGAACTCGAGCTGGCGGCATATTCGGCGCGCAACGGTCCCGGCGTTTCCTGCCTGCGCAGGCGCGTCGACCAGGTCTTGCTGGCGCTGACCTGGCCGTTCGGCCCCACCTTGTAGTCGTTGTGCTGGTAGCGCGCGCCCGCCGACGCGCCGACCGAACTCGATACCGAGGTGCCGCGCGACTCGAGCCAGTTGAGCGACACGTCGGGGTCCTTGTAGAAGGTATGCGACAGCGCGTCCCACATGGCGTTGACGTCGGTCGGCAAGCCGCCGCTCGGGCCGCTCGCGGTGGCGGCATCGACCACGGACAGCAGCTTGGCGCGCCACGGATCGGGATGGCCGGCCGCAGCCGGGCCGGTCGGCTGGAAGCGGCAGCGCACCATGACCCCTTTCGGGCTGGACGTGTCCACCATGAGCGGCAGCACCTGCGCCGTGCCGCTGACGCCCAGGCGCTTGCCCAGCAGGTGGACGCCGGCGGTGGCGGAAGCGCCCACGTGGCCGGAGACCCGTCGGTCGCTGCCGATGAACAGCTGCCCGTGGTTGGCCGACGAGCCGCCGTTGATCATCGCCATGCGGCCCTGCATCAGCCTGACGTCCGGACCGGCCAGCACGAAGGGGACGAACGGGAGGTGCTTGATCCCCGGGAGGTTGAGCGCTTCCGTCACGTTGAAATTGACGCCGTACTGGCCGCCGTTGGACAACCGCACGTCGTACGTCATGCGCGGCTCGGTGATCACGCGCTTGAAGTTCTGGAGCACGGTCTGCGGGGTGGAGGTGTCGAGCGGCACTTCGCCATGGTGCTCCAGCGTGGCGAGTCGATCGGCGCCGGCGCGCAAGGCGGCCGCTTCCGTGTCGTCCGGCTCGCACTGCCCGATCCACTGGCGCAGGGTGGCCACGTCGAGCTGCGCGCCGCCGCGCGGACGCAGCACGGAGCGGGTCCCCTTGAGCTCCTTGTAGGTGGGGTTGAATTTGACCTCGCTCACGCTGACGCCGGCCAGCTCGGCGGCGCGCGCGGCGATGGCCTTGCGCATGGAAGGCGTGACGGTGGTCTTGTCGCGCCAGCCCTTCTGCGCGATGCGCGTGTGCCACTGCTCGAGCGCGGCGCCCTTGAGCGCAGCGCTGATGCGTCCTTCGAGCGGGGCCGTGCCGCGCGCCTGCGCCCGTTCTTTCAGCACCTCGCCCAGGTCCTGGATGACGTCGGCCTTGAGGAAGTCCTCGTCCGGCTGGCGCAGGCTGGCCCCGCCGGTGCCCATGGAGAGGGCCGACATGGGCGACTTGTTGAAGCCGAACGTGCGCCGCAGGGCCGCCAGCATGCCGGGGTTGCTGGCGCGCCTTGCATAGCGCGACAGCTTGAACATGCGCTGCTGGGCCCGCGCCAGCGGGGTGCCCGGGCCCTCTTCCTTGAAGCCGCACCGCCACGAAAAATAGGCATTCTTGAGATGGCGTTCGGGTTCGGCTTCCGGGTTGGCCGCCAGCTGATGCGCGGCCAGGAACGCTTTGGCCGCCAGGCTGACGTTGCCCTTCATCGGCGCCGGCGGCGTCTGCGAAGGCGTACCGTGCGGCCGGTCGTGCGGCGCCAGCGCCGCCACGGCAAGCCGGCTGACCTCGGCCAGGCTGGCCGGACGCGGCGCGCCCTCGGGCAAGGCATCGATCAGGGCATTGGCAGCCGTGAAGGCCAGGCGCTGGGCGTCGTTGCGCATGGCCGTGTTGAGCGGGGTGTCGTCGGGCCGCGGGCCATCCAGTGCGCACAAGGTGTTCAGTGTCGAATGGCCGAGCGCCGTGGCGGACAGCCGGCGCGCCAGCTCGAACGCGCCATGCTCGACGGCCAGCGGCGAGGGGGCGGCCACCAGGCCGTCCAGCGCACCGCGCGCGGCCGCCGCGTCGTTGCCGAAGGCCTGGGACATGCGCCGCAGCACCAGTTCCTGGCGCCCGGCCGCTTCGGTCGCCACGTCGGGACTGGCGTTCTCGGGCGCGGCCAGGTAGAGGCGCAGGTCGGACGCGATCCGGGCCGGCAGCACGTGGCTGTCGCCAAGGCCGGCGCGATTGAACAGGTTCGCGGCCACCGCCTCGGCACCGCCCGGTTCGACGATCGGCGTGTCCGGCACGACCCGCGCCGGACCGGTCCCGGCCGCGCCGCCGACGGTCCGGGCGACATTGCGCCCGTGGCGCAGGGCGGCGGCCTGGGTGGTGGCGTTCGGGTCGGGCTTGTGCGCTTCCTCGGGCGCGAGGCCCAGCTTGGCGCGCGCGGTCATGGGGCGCGCCTTGGTGACACTGCCGAGCACGGAGCTCGACGTGGTCATCGGGCGCGGGGCCAGCGTGCGCTTGATGGCCGCGATCCAGCCGTCGTTCTGGCGGGTGCGCGAGGGCCGGGTCGGCTCCTGCCGCGCGGGCTGCGCCGGCGTTGCGTTCTGGTCGGCGATCTCATGGATGTCGGATGAGCTGGCGCCGGAAAGTCGGGTCGGGGATGGCATAGGCGTCTCTACGAAAGTGGGTAGCGCGGGCCCAGGGCAGGCTTGCCGAGGTTGGCCAAGTATGGGCGGGCGCCCCGCACTGGCGGCAGGCTCGCGGCGAACTGCCGTGTCTGCAAGCGAAGCGCCGCCCGCGCCCGGCCGGCGCTTCGCTGAGGGGGGCTCCGCTTCGCTGGCGGCGCCGTGCGCGCGATAGCGTCTTATTAAGCTTTCCCGGCACCTCGCGGCACTCGTCCGGAGGCCCCATCACTTTTATTTAAGGAAACGATATGACACGTGTTAACCAGTCACCCTCGCATTCGGCCGTGCCGACGCCGGACTCGGCAGGACACCAGGCTTCCACCTCGCATTCGCCGCGCGCGTCGCGCAGCAAGGGCGGCTCGCCGCTGGCTTCGCCGGGCGGCCCGGGCACCTCGGCGCCGAAATCCTCCGCCAATGGGGGCAACCGGATCAGGGTCGCGACGACCCGCATTTTCGACGACCTGAGCGCTTCGGTGACGGTGGCCGACCTGCCGGAGCAGGCCAAGGGCGCGCACGCCGGCTCCCCGCGCAAGACCGGCGAACTGGTCGGCGCCGTGACCACCACGCTCGAGAACATGAAGCAGGGCGACGTGGCGTCGCGCCTGCCCGGCGCGCAGGCCGACAAGCTGACGACCGGCCACTGGATGTCGGACTCGCACTTCCACCCCACCAACTACACCCAGCAAGGCATGGTGCCGCGCCAGATGCTCGCGATGATGGACCAGGTCGGCATCCACCGCTCCGTGATGTCGCCGATCCCGACCGACGTCATGCCGTGCGGCGATCACGGCGATCACAACCACATCCCGGCCGAGTCGTACTACGTGCCGGCGCAGTTTGCCAACATCAAGCCGCATGAATTGACGGCCGAGGTCGAGCAGACCATCAAGGGCAGCGCCCACCTGATGCTGAACCAGCAGGTCGATGCGGACACCGCGCTGTTCATGAACATTTCCCAGCTGAGCCAGGCCGAGCGCGACCGCCTCGATCCGATGGTCACCGGCCTGCACCTGGGTTCGCCGTTGAGCCCCCAGGCGCTGCTGTTCAAGCTGGCCACGCACCCGGGCATGTTCACCGGCGTGGGCGAGGTGACGATTCACAAGGAACTGGTGCAGAGCCAGTACGAAGGCGCGCGCCAGGCCAACCTGACCGACAACGTGCAATCGTTCAAGAATCTGGTGGCGACGGCCGGCGTGGTCGGCATGCCGGTGGTGCTGCACTGCGACGTCGACTCGACCGCCAACCAGCGCGCCAACGGCCGTGGCCAGCCCGAGCACCTGGACAACCTGAAACAGCTGTTCGCCTCGCCCGAAACGCGCGACACGACCATCATCTGGGCGCACTGCGGCGGCGTCGGACGCTTCGTCCAGAAGCCGGTCGACCACGCCAACAACCTGCGCTCGATCCTGTCGAATCCGGAAATGAAGCACATCAACATCGACATTTCGTGGTCGCGCGTGGCGCGCCAGATCGTGCTCAAGACCGACGCCGACGGCAAGGAAGTGCCGGATCACGAATCGATCCAGGCCTGGGCGCAGCTGATCAACGATCACCCCGACCGCTTCCTGTTCGGCTCGGACGCGCTCAATCCGCAGGAAAAGGCGACCTGGGAAGAGACCGGGGTGCTCTACAAGCCCCTGCTGGACAAGTTGACGCCCGAAGCGCGGATCGCCGTCAAGACCGGCAACTACGAGCGCCTGCTGGTCGACGCCCGCCCGAAGGTCCCCGCCTTAGAGCACCAAGTTCTCACGCCGGAATTAGTCGAGCAGCGCCTGCGCGCGTCGGGCGACACCCGTGTCAATGCCGGCCCCCACATCGATGCGGCCGCCTTGCGCTCGGCGCGCGATGCGGCGTACGCCAGCGCGGGCGTGGATGCGAACGGAAAACGCCTCGCCGCCCCCGCGTCGCCGCGTCCGAAGGAGACGCCGGCCCAGGTCAAGGCGCATCTGGAAAAGATCAAGGCCCAGCAGGATGCGCGGGTCGCGGCGCTGACGGCCCCCGCCAAGAAATCCGGCAGCCGCTTGAGCCGGATGTTCGGCGCCAAGTAAGAACCACGCCGACATGAGGATCAGCACGATGCAGTTTCCGGAAACACCGAAGCCGGCCAGGCGTATCTGCCTGCTCGGCGACAACGCCCTCCTCGCCCGCGACACCGCGCTGCAGTTGCGCGCGGCCGGTTTCGACGTGGCGGTGGCGACGCAGATCGACCAGCTCGCCGCGCAGGAAGGCTTGTCCTGCATCGTCGTGGCCCCGGCCGGCCGCGGCAGCCGCTTCAGCGATCCGGCCTGCGCCGCGGCCGTCCGCGCGCAGTGCGCGGCGCCGGTGCCGATCCTGTGGCTCGCTCCCCTGGACAAGTTCGAGGTGCGCCTGGCGGCCGCCCGCGCGGGCGTGGATGGATTCCTGGC
>CBIHRX010000127.1:0-17492 GCA_966212555.1 uncultured Massilia sp. | reverse complement strand
CGTTCCTGTTCGACAAGATCAACTTCCTGATGGACGCCACCGTCGGCTTCATCAACATCAACCAGAACAAGATCATCAAGATCTTCTCGGTGGCCTCGGTCGCGTTCCTGCCGCCGACGCTGATCGCCAGCATCTACGGCATGAACTTCGAATTCCTGCCGGAGCTGCACTGGCAGTTCGGTTATGGCTGGTCGCTTGGGCTGATGGTGGTCAGCGCCATCGCCCCGTTCCTGTACTTCCGCCACCGTGGGTGGCTGAAGTAATCAGAGAGAAACGTCGTCCGCCTTCAAGTACCACTTCAGCGCGCGCACGACCATCGCATGGTCGTCCACGCCGGCCAGGCCGGACACGGTGATCGTGCCGACCTGTCCGGTGCCCTTGACGACGATGGGGAACGAGCCGCCGTGCGCCGCGTAATCCTTCGGATCGAACGTGGGCAGGTTGTCGAAGTCGCGGCCCGCGTTGACGGCTTCCGTGTGCACGTAGAACGACGCGTGACCGGTGCGGTTCACGAGGTTGCTCTTGCGGCGGATCCAGTCGACGTTGTTCGGGCTCGTGCCCGCCATCGCATAGAAGAACAGCGGATTGCGGTTGATGGTGACGTCGATCGTGACGGCGACCTTGTCCGCTTTCGCCTGCTCGACGATCTTGTTGCCGATCGCGAGCGCTGCGTCGTTGTCGAAGGACGTGAACTGCAGTGCCTGCTCCTGGCGGCGGATGGTGTCGAGCGATACGGTTTTCTTTTCCATGCTGGTTCCTGGGTTGGTCGTTGCGGCGCGGGTCGGCAACGCGGCCACCAGCAAGCCCGCCGCGGCCAGCGCGGCGCAGGAACAGCGAATGAAACGCACAGCCATGACGTTGCCTCTCTCCGGTTTTATTATCCGGCAAGTATAACCGGAGAGGCGGCCGTTATTGCTTCAGATTCAGGAACAGATTCGCGGCGAACGCGAGGATGGCGAGCGATGCGATGATTTCCGCGATCACCAAAGCGGGCGCGAACGCCATATGACCCAGCAGCAGCATGGAGAGCGCGACCATCATCACGGGCAGTGCCAGGTTCAGCAGCCAGAAATGCAGGCGCGCGAGGCGGCTTTCGCCCGCCTTCGGGAAGACGCTGTAGATCAGGCCGGCGAGCGCCATCGTCGTCCAGCCCAGCAGGTTGACGTGGGCGTGCACGGGGCGCAAGGTGAAGTTCTGGCTGGCGCCCATGGCGATGCCCAGCGAGATGCCGAAGATGAGGTAGAGGACGGCCAGCTTGATCCAGATGATGCCGGCGCGCGAGAACTGCGGTTGGGGCAGCGGAGTAACGGTCGTGGTTTGCATGGTGGGGCTCCTGACGATAGGGTCGATGTGGAGCGCATCGTACATACGGTCGCCGCGCCGGTGCAGCCCCACGCGTGGGGGACGATCAACCGGTCACATCGTCGCGAACATGGCTACGACCGCCACCAGCATGACCGCCACGCCGATCCAGCCGATGACGGTATGGCGCGTCGACAAGGTGTACTGGCCCATGATCTTGCGGTTATGTGCGAGCAGCATCATGACGGCCATGATCGGCACGGCGATGACGCCATTGATCTGCGCGGACAGCACCAGCGCCGCGATCGGGTCGACCGGCGCGAAGTCGAGCACGACGCCGCCCAGCGTGGCCAGCGCGATGATGCCGTAGAACTCGCGCGCCTCGACGACCTTCAGGTCCATGCCGTTGCGCCAGCGGAAGCTCTCGGTGACGGCGTACGCGGCCGACCCGGCCAGCACGGGGACGGCCAGCATGCCGGTGCCGATGATGCCCAGCGCGAACGCGAGGAACGCGAACTCGCCCGCCACCGGCCGCAGCGCTTCGGCCGCCTGCGCGGAGGACTGGATGTCCGTGATGCCGTGCGCGCCCAGCGTGACGGCCGTCGTCAGCATGATGAAGAAGGCGACGAGGTTGGAAAAGCCCATGCCGATCAAGGTGTCGGACTTGATGCGCTTCAGTTGCGCCGCGGCGTCGCGCGGGCGCGTGCGCAGGGCGCGCGTGTGGTGGTCGTTGCGGATCTCCTCGACTTCCTGCGACGACTGCCAGAAGAACAGGTACGGGCTGATCGTCGTGCCGAACACGGCGACGATCAGGGCGACGGAGTCCTTCGTGAACGCGAAATGGGGCCACACGGTGCGCGCGAACACTTCCGTCCATGGCATGTGCACGGCGAACGCCGTCGCGACGTAGGCAAGCAGGCCGAGCGTGAGCCATTTCAGGTAGCGCACGTACATGGCGTACGGCAGGAAGACCTGCAGCCCAAGGCACACGAGGCCGAAACCGAGCGCGTACAGGTGGCTGGAACCGGTGCCCGTGACGAGGCGCAGCGCCTCGCCCATCGCCGCGATATCGGCGGCGATGTTGATCACGTTCGCGCTCAGCAGGAGGATGACGACCGCGTACAGCAGCCACGGCGAATACGCGCGGCGGATGTTGGCCGCGAGGCCGCGCCCCGTCACGCGGCCGATGCGTGCCGATACGAGCTGGATGCCGACCATGAACGGGTAGGTCAGCACGAGCGTCCACAGCGTATTGAAGCCGAATTGCGCGCCGGCCTGCGAATACGTCGCGATGCCGGACGGGTCGTCGTCGGCCGCGCCCGTGATCAGGCCGGGGCCGAGCGATTTCAGCGTGGCGTTGTCGGTGAGGCGGCGGAACAGCTTGAATGGCATGTCGTGCCGGGCGCGGTCACGCCAGGCGGGCAAACACGCGGCGCGCCGCATCGATGGTCTCGGCGATCACCGCATCGTCGTGCGTCGCCGAGACAAAACCTGCCTCGAACATGGCCGGCGCGAAGTACACGCCTTCGTCCAGCATGCCGTGGAAGAAGCGGTTGAAACGCTCCTTGTCGCCGGCCATCATCTGGCTGTAGCTGGACGGGACGGCGTCCGAGAAGTACAGGCCGAACATGCCGCCGACGCTGTCCGCGCAGAACGCGATACCGGCTTCCTTCGCGGCGGCCGTCAGGCCGTCGACCAGTTTCGTCGTCTGCGCCGTCAGGTGCTCGTAGAATCCCGGCTGCTGGATCAACTTGAGGGTCGTCATGCCGGCGGCGACGGCGACCGGGTTGCCGGACAGCGTGCCGGCCTGGTAGACGGGGCCGATCGGCGCCATCTTCTGCATCAGGTCGGCGCGGCCGCCGAACGCGGCGACCGGCATGCCGCCGCCGATCACTTTGCCGAGCGCCGTCAGGTCCGGGGTAATGCCGTACAGCGCCTGCGCGCCGCCGATGCCGACGCGGAAGCCCGACATCACCTCGTCGAAGATCAGCACGGCGCCATATTCCGTGCACAGTTCGCGCATGCGGTGCAGGAATTCCGGCGTCGCGCGGATCAGGTTCATGTTGCCGGCCACGGCTTCCACGATCACGCAGGCGATGGTGTCGCCCATCGACTGGAACGCGTCTTCCAGCTGCGGGATGTTGTTGTAGTCGAGGACGAGCGTGTGCTTGACGAAGTCTTCCGGCACGCCGGCCGACGTCGGGTTGCCGAACGTGAGCAGGCCCGAACCGGCCTTCACGAGCAGGGAATCGGCGTGGCCGTGGTAGCAGCCTTCGAACTTGACGATCTTGTCGCGGCCCGTGGCGCCGCGCGCCAGGCGCAGCGCGCTCATCGTCGCCTCCGTGCCGGACGAGACGAGGCGCACCTGTTCGATCGACGGCACGAGACGGCAGATTTCCTCGGCGATCTCGATCTCGCCCTCGGTCGGCGCGCCGAACGACAGGCCGCGCGCGGCCGCGTCCTGCACGGCTTTCACCACTTGCGGGTGGGCGTGGCCGACGATGGCCGGGCCCCAGGAACCGATGTAGTCGATGTAGCGCTTGCCGTCCGCGTCCCAGAAATACGGTCCTTCGGCCCGGGTGATGAAGCGCGGCGTGCCGCCGACGGAGCGGAAGGCGCGCACGGGCGAATTCACGCCGCCCGGCGTGGTCTGCTGGGCGCGGGCGAACAGGATGTCATTCTTGGAAGTGGAGTCGGACGTAGCGGTCATGGTTGTCTGGATGAATCCCGGGCGGAGGCGCCGGCGGGGTTAGCAGGCCGCGCCGGGAGCGCGGAAGATCTTGTTCGGAATCAAGCGGCCCATGCCGAAGCGGCAGGCGTGGGCGAGGGTGCCGGTGAGGTAGTCCTGGGCGCCGGGCAGGGCGTCCGCCGCGCCGGCACCGCGCGCCATCCGCGCCGCCAGCGCGGCCGACAGCGTGTTGCCGGCGCCGAGGAACGGACCGGGCAGGTGCTGGGCCCAGGGCAGGGCGGCGGCCAGGCCGTCCGGTTCGTACAATTCGTTGCAGCGGCTGCCGTCGCCGCCGCCGACGCCCGTCACGAGCACGTGGCCGCAGCCGGCGCCCGTCAGCTCCGCCGCGTCCTCGGCGACGGTGGCGATGCTGCCCGGATCGCGCCAGCAATCGGCAAAGCGCGCCAGTTCCGGCTGCGACAGCAGGAACACGCTGGCCTGCGGGACGAGCAGCTGGTGGATGAGGGTCATCATGTCGTCGTCGCGCGTGCCGCAATCGGGCAGCGACGACGTGAACGGATCGAGCACGAGCGGCACGTCGGCATAATCGGACACGATCTCCGCCACCGCGGCGATCTGTTCCAGGCTCGCGAGCGTACCGACCTTGATGGCGGCCACCGGCATGTCCTCGAGCAGCATGCGCGCCTGTTCCACGACGAGCGCGTGGTCGGTCGGCTGGATGTCGTCCACACGCGCGGAATCCGCCACGAGCAGGCCCGTCACGACCGAGAGGGCGTGGCAGCCATGCATGGCGAAGACGGTCACGTCGGACTGGATGCCCAGTGCCCCGACCGGGTCGGCGGGCCCGAACGTGAGGATGAGTGGAGACGATTGGTTTTGCACAGCGGGTAGAATACTATACCTTTCCGTATCATTTTATCTGAACCGAATAGAGGAAATCGAAGTGAGTAATGAAACACAGGTGTACCAGACCTGGATGTGCCTGATCTGCGGCTGGGTCTACGACGAAGCCGCCGGCGCCCCGGACGACGGCATTGCGCCGGGCACCCGCTGGGCCGATGTCCCGATGAACTGGACGTGCCCGGAATGCGGTGCACGCAAGGACGACTTCGAAATGACCGCGATCTGAGCGGTTCGTTTGCCATTCGATCAACGGGCGATAACGTCCCGCCAATGTTTCGTGTCATCCCGTCAATGAACCGCGTTCCGGCAAGTTGACGTATCGCAACACTTCATGCACAAGCCGCAGACCCTATGCTATCTTGCGGGTTCATGCTGAAGTGAAACGAATATGACGACGCAACCGACAGGCCTGACGATCATGGTGATCGACGACAGCAGCACGATCCGTCGGTCCGCCGAAATCTTCCTGACCCAGGCCGGCTACCGGGTGGTGCTGGCCGAAGACGGCTTCGACGCGCTGGCCAAGATCAACGACCACCATCCCGCCCTGGTGTTCTGCGACATCCTGATGCCGCGCCTGGACGGCTACCAGACCTGCGCGCTGATCAAGAAGAGCGCGAAATTCCATGCCACGCCGGTCATCATGCTGTCCTCCAAGGACGGCCTGTTCGACCGTGCGCGCGGCGCGATGGTCGGCTCGAGCGCCTACCTGACCAAACCTTTTTCCAAGGACAGCCTGCTGGCGGCCGTGCGCGACCATGCGCAGGGCCGGACCGACGCGGCTGCCTGATTCCAACGATGTGGAGCCCGCCGTGGCCATACAAAAAATCCTGATCGTCGACGATTCCCCGACCGAACGTTACTACCTCACCGACATCCTCGTGCGCAACGGCTTCACCGTGACCACCGCCGACAACGGCGAGGAAGCGCTGGCCAAGATCCGCGCCGAGCGTCCGGAACTGATCCTGATGGACGTGGTGATGCCCGGCGCGAACGGCTTCCAGGTGACGCGCTCGATCGCGCGCGATCCCGAACTCGCGTCCGTCCCCGTCATCATCTGCAGCAGCAAGAACCAGGAAACCGACCGCATCTGGGGCATGCGCCAGGGCGCGAAGGATTATTTCGTCAAGCCCGTCGACCCGGCGAAGCTGCTGGCCACGATCGCCACGCTCGGCGCCTGACATGGATGCCAGCGACGGCGGCCAGAAGGGCGCGGCCAGGCGCGCGCGCCTGCGCCAGTACCAGGAACAGCTGCTCGAGCGCATGCAGGCCGCGCGCACGAGCAGCGGCGCCCGTGCGCACCAGCTGGGCGTGGAAATCGGCGGCGCGCGCTACCTGCTCGACCTCGTCGAAGCGGGCGAGATCGTGCCGCTGCCGCCGCTGGCCGCCGTGCCGCTCACGCAGCCGTGGTACCTCGGTCTCGCGAACGTGCGCGGCAACCTGCTGGGCGTCGTCGACCTGGCGCGCTATCTCGATCCGGAAGCGGTACCGGCGCCCGGCACGCGGCTCGTGACGTTCGGCCCCGGTCTCGGCTTTCCATGCGCGCTGCTGGTGGCGAAGGTCGTCGGCCTGCGCCACGCGGCCGACATGACACCGCTCGACGGCCGCCTGCGCGACGCCGATGGCCAGGAATGGACGCCGCTGTCGCTGGCCGCCCTCGCGCGCGAGGACCGCTTCCTGCAGGTCGCACGCTGATCGTTCAACAATTAAAAACAGGTTCTGTACTGGAGCTGGCATGGGATTCGTATCCAAACTGTCGATGAATTTCTTCCCCAAGGACGGAGGCGGCGACGCGCAGGCGGCCGGCACGGTGCTGGCGTCGCCCGACACGCAGTTCGGCCCCGGCACGATTCCCGCCGGCCCGGTCAGCGGCACGGCGCCGACGGGTTCCGCGGACGATGCCGCGCTGCGGCTCGGCCAGCTCGCCCGGCGCAAGCGCCGCCATGCGGAGGAAGCGGCGAGCGGGGTGGCCGGCGACGACGACCTGCGCCTGCCGCTGATCGGCCACCTGTCCCTGCCGCGCCAGCTGCGCATCCTGCTCGCCGCCTTCGCCGTCGGCATCCTGCTCACCCTGCTGTCGCTGTGGCGCAATGCCGGCAGCGGCGCGATCGCCAGCGGCCAGACCCAGATCGCCAGCGAAGCGCTGATGCACTCGCAGCGCGTGGGCAAGGCCGCGCCGAATGCGATGCAGGGCGTGCCGGATGCCTTCACGCAGCTGCAGGACAGCCGCATCGCCCTGTCGAACGACCTCGACCTGCTGGCCAAGGGCGGCGATTTCAACGGCAACGCGATTCCCGCGTCGTCGGGCGACCTGGCCGCGCAACTGGCCGCCGTGCGCAAGAAGTGGAACGTGTCCGACGCGGCCGCCGCCAGCATCCTCAAGATGAAGCCGGAGCTGGTCGCCTTCGACAAGAACCTCAAGCAGCTCGACGTGCTGGCGCCGGAGATGCTGGCGCTGACGGAAGACATCCTCACCGAACGCACGGCGCGCGGCGGCAGCGCGCGCGAACTGGCGGCGCTGGGCCGCATGATGATGCTGACGCAGCGCCTGTCGCGCAGCGCCAGCGAATTCCTCACCTCGGGCGGCATCCGTCCCGAGACCGCATTCCAGATGGGGCGCGACACGACCACCTTCCGCGCCACCGTCGACGGCCTGCTGAACGGCAGCGCCGCGCTGGGCCTGGCCCCGCTGCGCGACGCCGACCTGCGCGCCAAGCTGGAAGAAGTGCAGTCGAAATTCGACATCTGCCAGAAGCTGATCTCGACCTTCCTCGATAAACTGTCCGACATGACGGCCGCCAAGGCCGCCGAGCAGACGATCTTCCGCGACAACGAGGCGCTGCGCCGCCAACTGACCAACCTGCAGGCCTCGTACCGGGCCGGCGAGGGCAGCACGGGCATGTGGCTGTGGGTGCTCGTGGCGGCCTCGATCTTCACCCTCGTCACGGCGGGCAGCATTTCGCGCGTGATGCTGCAGGATTCGCGCAACCGCACCCGCGGCGCCGACGCGCGCCGCCAGGAAGCGGAAGCGATGCGCCTGCTGGCCCAGGCCAAGGAAGAGGAAGCCAAGGCCACCAACGACCAGAACCAGGCCGCGATCCTGCGCCTGATGAACGAATTGCAGGAAGTGGCGGACGGCGACCTGACCGTGTACGCCACCGTGTCCGAGGACATCACGGGCGCCATCGCCGACTCCGTCAACTACACGGTGGAAGAGCTGCGCGGCCTCGTCGTGCGCGTGATCGATACGGCGGAAAAGGTGACGGAGGCGTCGAACGACGCGCAGCAGGTGTCGAGCCGGCTGCTCGTCGCCGCGGGCCAGCAGGCGCGCGAGATCCAGGACACGTCGGCCACGATGCTGCGCATGGCCGGCGAGATCACGGACGTGTCCAGTTCCGCGAAGGAATCGGCCGAGGTGGCGCGCCAGTCGGTGGTGGCGGCGGAGCAGGGCGCGACGGCGGTGCAGAACGCCATCCGCGGCATGGGCGAGATCCGCGAGCAGATCCAGGAAACCTCCAAGCGCATCAAGCGCCTGGGCGAATCGTCGCAGGAGATCGGCGAGATCACCGAACTCATTTCCGACATCACGGAACAGACCAACGTGCTGGCGCTGAACGCCGCCATCCAGGCCGCGTCGGCCGGCGAGGCGGGGCGCGGCTTCTCGGTCGTGGCGGAAGAAGTGCAGCGGCTGGCGGAGCGGTCGGCCGAAGCGGCCAAGCAGATCGGCGCGCTGGTGCGCACCATCCAGACCGACACGCACGACGCCGTGGCGGCGATGGAAAAGTCGACGCAGGGCGTCGTCGAGGGTGCGCGCACGACCGACGCGGCCGGCGCGGCACTGGCCGACATCTCGCGCGTGTCGAACCGCCTTGCGGAACTGATCCAGGGGATGGCCGTCGCCGCGGGCTTGCAGGCGACGTCCGCGAACGGCGTGGCGCATAATATGCAGCACATCCTCGCGATCACCGAACAGGCACAGGGCGGCACGCAGCAGACGGCGCAGTCGATCCGGCAGCTGGCGGCGCTCGCGCAGGAATTGAAGAATTCGGTGTCGCGCTTCCGCGTCGCCGCCTGAGCCCTTAACGTTTGTTCCACATGACCCAGTCTTCGCACGCGTCTTCAGCACCGCCTTTCGACACCGGCCCCCTCTCCTGGGTCATCGGTGAAATCCGCGACGCCCTCGGGCGTTCCGCCAAGGCGTTGCAGGACGCGGCCGGCCGCAGTCCGGAAGCCCAGCCCACGCTGCTGCTGCATGCCAAGTCGCACCTGCACCAGGCCCACGGCGCCCTGCAGATGGTCGACGTGGCCGGCGTCGAACGCCTGAGCGAGGCGGCCGAACAGGTCATCGACCGCTTCAAGGACGGCACGCTGGCGCTCGGGCTCGAGCAGGCCGGCGCCGTGGGCGAGGCGTACCGGGCGCTCGTCGAATACCTGGAAGAACTGCTGGACGGCGCGGCGCCGCAACCCGTGCGCCTGTTCCCGTACTACCGCGCGCTGCAGGAACTGCTGGGCGTGGAACGGGTCCATCCGGGCCAGATGCTCGTGCTGGGCCTCGCCCCGGCGTTGCTGCCCGCCGGCGGCGCCGGCCCGGCGCCGGACTACGCCGCGACCCGTGCCGCCTTCGAAAAGGCGCTGCTGCCGTTCCTGCGCAGCCAGGACGTCGACGCGCAACGCGCCCAGGCGGCCGCCATGCGCGATGCATTGGCGGACGTCGTGCACGGCCAGCCGCAGGCGGAAGCGCATGCGTTCTGGCTGGCGCTGCAAGCCGCCGCCGGCCTCGTCGCGGCCGGCCAGGTGGCGCCCGACCTGTATGTGAAACAGCTGTTCGGCCAGATCAACCTTGCCCTGCGCCGCGCCGCACAAGGGCATACCGAGCTGCCGGAAGCGCTGCTGCGCGACGCGCTGTTCTTCATCTCGGCCGCGCCCGAGCCGACGCCGGAGGCGCGCCAGCTGCGCGACGCCTACCACGTCGGCGGCCAGGTGCCGGCGGACTACCTGGAACGCCGCTACGGCAAGGTCGACCTGGACGTGCTGAAGGATGCCAAGGAAGCGCTGATCGAGACCAAGCAGGGCTGGGACCGCGTGGCCACGGAAGGCGGCGACGTGCTCGATGGCGGTTTCAACGATGCGCTGGCCAAGCTGGCCGGCGCCAGCGAGAAGCTGGGCGCGCCCCAGCTCGCGCAACTGCTGCGCGAACTGGGGCAGGCCGCCAGCGAATCGATGGCCGGCGGCCGCAGCGACCAGTTCAGCCTCGAGATGGCCGAGGCCATGCTGTTCGTCGAGCACGGCCTGGACCAGGTGCGCCAGCTGCCCGAGGACTTCGGCCAGCACGCGGAAGCCGTCGGCCAGCGCCTGCTCGCGCTGGCGCACGGCGCGACCCCGCCGGACGCGCCGGTGTGGCACGGCGAGATGGCGCGCGAGCTGCAGCAGGGCCAGACCGTGGCCGTGCTGGCGGGCGAGATCCGCACGGGCCTGCGCCAGGTCGAAAAGCTCATCGACGACTATTACGAAGACCCGGCGCGCGTCGCGTCGCTCGAACAGGTCGACCCGCTGCTGCACCAGTTGCAGGGCGCGCTGGCCATCCTCGACCAGGAACAGGCCACCCAGGCCGTCGACCACGTACGCGCCCGCGTGCGCGCGCTGATCGACGGCCGCATCGACGGCAACCTCGATGCGGCAGAGCGCGGCGCCGTGCTGGACAACCTGGCCCGCAACATCGGCGCGCTCGGCTTCTTCACCGACGCGCTGGCGCAGAACGTCGACGGCGCGCGCCGGCGCTACCGCTTCGATGCCGCATCAAGCCTGTTCCATGAGCTGCCGCTCGAAGCACAGGCCGAAGCACAGGCGCCTTCGGAACCGCAAGCCGCGCCGGTGGCGGCACCGGACGCCGTCGACGCCGAACTGCTGGAGATCTTCATCGGCGAGGCCCGCGACGTGCTGGACGTCGTCGGCAACGCGCTGCCGGCCGCCACGGCGAACCCGGCCGACCAGGACACGCTCACGCGCCTGCGCCGCGGCTTCCACACGCTCAAGGGCAGCAGCCGCATGGTGAACCTCGAGCAGTTCGCCGCGGCGGCGGCGGCCATCGAGAAGGTCATGAACCTGTGGCTGGCCGAGGCGCGCGCCGCCACGCCGGACCTGCTGGCGCTGCTGGCGCACGCGCATGCGGAGCTGGCCGCGTGGGTCGACGAACTGGCGGCCGGCGGATCGCAACGCGACGGCGCGGCGCTCGTCCAGGCCGCCCTGCGCGTGCAGGAGGGCGGACCGTCCGTACTGGCTGAAACCCCCGCACCGCTCGTGTCGACGCCGGAGGTGCCGGCTGCAGATGCGCCGGCGGAGCTGGCACCGGAGACGGTCGGCGCGTTCGACGCCGCGGCCGCGGCCGGACTGGGGAACGATGCCGCGCCCGCCGCGCCGGTCATGGAGCCGACCGAGCCCGCGGCCGGCTTCGACGTCGCGCCGGACGAGGCGCCCGCGCCGCTGCCGGCCCTGTCGCCGGCCGAACTGCCGGACAACGTGCTCGCGTTCCCCTTGTCGGAAGCGAACGTGCGGCACGTGGGCGACCTGGAGATTCCGCTCCCGCTGTACAACATCTACCTCGGCGAGACCGAGGAACTGGTGCGCGCCCTGGCCGAGGACTTCGCCGGCTGGCGCGCGCAACCGCTGCGCGCCGTGTCGGCGCAGGCGCTGAAGGCGGCGCACACGCTGGGCGGCACGTCGGCCACCGTCGGCTTCAACGCGTTGCGAGAACTGGCCGTGGCGCTGGAAGAAGCGCTGCAGGTGGCCGTGCCGCCGCTGGACGGTGCCCAGTTCGACCTGCTGGACGAGACGGTCGAGCGCGTGCGCATCATGCTGCAGGTGTTCGCGCTGGGCGAACTGGCGCCCGCGCAGCCGGAACTGCTGGCGCGCCTGGAAGCGCTGCGCGACGAGCTGGGACGCCAGCGCGCCGACGCCGTCATCGCCGACGCCGAACCGGAACTGGCGCAGCGCCTGGACGCGCTGTTCGCCGCCACGTATGCGAGCATCCTGGCCGATCCGCCGCTCGTCACCGGCACGCCGGCGCTGCCCGCCAGCACGGAGCTGGCGCCGCGCGCGCCGGTACCGCGCCAGGAAGATCCGGCCGTGAACGCCGTCGACGATCTGTTCGATGCCTACTTCGACGATCCGTTCGCCGCGCCCACGCTGGAGCAGGCCGAACCCGCGCCGGCACCGGCGGCCGAGGCGGAAGAGGTCATCGACATGGATGCGCTGTTCGACATCCCGGCGCCCATACCCGAGCCGGAGCCCGAACCGCAGCCGGAGCCGGAGCCTGCCGCCGCGCCGGAAGCCGACACCGTCCTGGCCGCGGAGCCGGTGTTCGTCGACGACCTCGACCCGGACCTGCTGCCTGTCTTCATGGAAGAAGCGGCGGACCTGCTGCCGCAGATCGGCAACGGCCTGCGCCAGTGGCAGCAGAACCCGGCCGACACGGCCGTCGCGCAAGGACTGCTGCGCGCCCTGCACACGGTAAAGGGCAGCGCGCGCATGGCCGGCGCGATGCGTCTCGGCCAGCACACGCACGCGCTGGAAACGCAGATCGAGAACATGCTGCACGCCGGGACGACGAACCCGGCCGCCTTCGACGAACTGCTGGCCAACTACGACCAGGCGCAACTGCTGTTCGAACAGCTGCAGCAGCCGGCCGCGCCGGTGCGCCAACCCGCGCCGCAGGCCGCACCGGAGCCCGCGTTGCCGGCACCGCCGGCGGACGAGCAGGCCGCTCGTGCGCCGCTCGTGCGCGTGCGCGCCGACATCCTCGACCGCCTCGTCAACCAGGCCGGCGAGGTGTCGATCACGCGCTCGAAACTGGAGACCCAGGTCGGTGCGCTGAAGGGCATGCTGGCCGAGTTCACCGACAACCTCGCCAACCTGCGGCGCCAGCTGCGCGAAGTGGAGATGCAGGCGGAATCGCAGATCGCGTCGCGCCTGTCGATCGCCGGCGAGCGCGAATTCGATCCGCTCGAATTCGACCGCTTCACGCGCCTGCAGGAACTCACGCGCATGATGGCGGAGAGCGTGAACGACGTCGGTTCGTTCCACGACGGCCTGGCGCGCACGGTGGACGCGGCGGCCGACGACCTGGCCGCGCAGTCGCGCCTCACGCGCGAGCTGCAGCGCGACCTGATGCGGGTGCGGATGGTGCCGTTCGCGAGCCTGTCGGAGCGCCTGTTCCGCGTCGCGCGCCAGACCGCCAAGGAAATGGACAAGCGCGTCAACCTGGACATCCGCGGCGGCGGCGTCGAGATCGACCGCAGCGTGCTGGAACGCATGGCCGCGCCGTTCGAACACCTGCTGCGCAACGCCATCGTGCACGGCATCGAACCGCGCGACCAGCGCCTCGCGGCCGGCAAGCCGGAGACGGGCGAGCTGCTCGTGCAGGTGAGCCAGCAGGGCAATGAAGTCGAGATCCGCTTCGCCGACGACGGCGCGGGGCTCGACCTGGGCCGCATCCGCGCCAAGGCGGCATCCCTCGGCCTGCTGGCCGACGGCGAGGACGTGTCCGACCAGGACGTGGCGGAGCTGGTGTTCGAGCCGGGTTTCTCGACGGCGGACACGCTGACGGAACTGGCGGGACGCGGCATCGGCATGGACGTCGTGCGCTCGGAAGCGCGCGCGCTGGGCGGCCGCGTCGACGTCGAGACGACGCCGGGCCGCGGCGCCGCCTTCGCCATCCACCTGCCGCTCACGCTGGCCGTCACGCAGGTCGTGCTCGTCGCCAGCGGCCCGCGCACGCATGCGCTGCCGGCCGTGCTGGTCGAACAGGTGCTGCAGGTGCGCGAGGCGGACCTCGAAGCGGCTTTCGCCGCCGGGGCGATCAACGTCCATGGCGAGAACGTGCCGCTGCACTACCTGCCCGCGCTGCTGCACGAACAGGGTGGCGCAAGCAGCCAGCGCTCGTCGCCGGTGCTGGTGCTCAGGAGCGGCAACACGCGCGTGGCCGTGCGGGTGGACGAGGTGCTGGGCAACCGCGAGGTCGTCATCAAGAACATCGGGCCGCAGCTGGCCCGCATGCCGGGCATCGCCGGCGCCACCGTGCTCGGGTCGGGCGAGATCGTGCTGATCCTCGACCCGGTGCAGCTGGCCGGGCAGGGAACACGTCCCGGCCGTGTCGTGGACGTTCCCGCGCCTGCGCCGGCCGCGCGCGTCGCCACCATCATGGTCGTGGACGATTCGCTCACGGTGCGCAAGGTCACGCAGCGCCTGCTGGAGCGCGAAGGCTATCGCGTGCTGCTGGCCAAGGACGGCGTCGACGCGCTCGAGCAGATGCAGGAGACGCGGCCCGACCTGATGCTGGTCGATATCGAGATGCCGCGCATGGACGGCTTCGACCTCACGCGCCACGTGCGCGGGGACGCCGCAACAAAGACGCTGCCGATCATCATGATCACGTCGCGCACGGCGGACAAGCACCGCAACGTGGCGCTGGGGCTCGGTGTGGATGCCTACTTCGGCAAGCCGTACCAGGAGGATGCGTTGCTGGCGGCCATTACGGGATTGCTCGACACCCGTCATTCCCGCGAAAGCGGGAACCCATACTGAGTTACCGAAGTTGGACACTCAGTATGGTTCCCCGCCTGCGCGGGGATGACGTTTACAGGTCGCGTATCGCCTTGAAGCGAGCGAGTGTTTTCTCTCTTGCGTCTTCGTGGTCCACCACCGGCACCGGATAATCCTTCCCCAGCACGACGCCGGCTTTCTGTAAAACTTCCGGCTTCGCCAGCCACGGCGCATGAATGGCCGCGCCGCTCAATCCGGCCAGCTGCGGCAGGTACTGGCGGATGAAATCCCCGTCCGGATCGAACCGCTTCGACTGCGTCACCGGGTTGAAGATGCGGAACCACGGCTGCGCATCGCACCCCGTCGACGCCGCCCATTGCCAGCCGCCGTTGTTCGACGCCAGTTCGTAATCGTTCAGCTTCAGCGCGAACCACCGTTCGCCGCGGCGCCAGTCGATCCCGAGGTCCTTGGTCAAAAAGCTGGCCGTCACCATGCGCAGGCGGTTGTGCATGAAACCCGTGCGTTCCAGCTGCAGCATCGCGGCGTCGACGAGCGGATAGCCCGTGCGGCCCGCGCACCAGGCGTCGAACAGCGCGTCCGCCGCCGGTCCGTCGTCCCACGCGACGGCGTCGAACGCGGCCTTGAACGATTGCGTGACGACGCGCGGATGGCGCGCCAGGATCATCATGTAGAACTCGCGCCAGATCAGTTCCGACAGCCACACAGGCGCGCCCGGGCCGCCCGTGCCGTCGGCGATGCGTTCCTGCAGCATGGCGACGAGGCGGCGCACGGAGAGCGTGCCGAAGCGCAGGTGGACCGACAGGCGCGACGTGGCGTCCAGCGCCGGATAGTCGCGGTCGTGATCGTAGCGCGCGAGGCGCTGTTCGAATTGCGCCAGAAGCTCCTCCGCGCCCGTCATGCCGGGATGCGCGATGGGCGCGGCGTTCGGGACGAAGCCGAGATCCGCGAGCGCGGGCAGGGCGTGGTCCGCGGGCGGCGGCGCGAGCGCGTCCGCGTGGGGCGCCGTTTCGTACGGCCGCAGCGCCTCCGGCTCGCGCGCGAGGCGCTTCAGCCACGCATTCTTGTACGGCGTAAAGACGGAATACGGGCCGCCGGCCAGCGTCAATACTTCATCCTGCTCGAAAATCACCTGGTCCTTGAACGTCTGCAGGCTGCGCCCGGCCGCGCGCAGGGCGTCCTGCACGGCGCGGTCGCGCGCGATGGCCCGGGGCTCGTAGTCGCGGTTGGCGAACACGGATTCCGCATCCAGTTCGGCCGCCAGGTTCGGGATCACCTGCGCGGCGCGCCCGTGCCGCACGATGAGGTAACCTCCCATTGCACGCAGGCGCGCATCCAGCTCGCGCACGCTGTCGAGCAGAAATTGAACGCGTCGGTCGTCGGACGGCAGGCCGGCCAGGATGTCCGTATCGAACACGAACACGCCAACCACCCGGCGTGAGGAGAGCAGGGCGTGATGCAGCGCGGCATGATCGTCCACGCGCAAATCGCGCCGGAACCAGACCAAGGAGTTTCTCAGAGTCATCTTCTGTGTGTTGAGTCAATGTAGCCCAGAATTTTACTGTCTACCATCTCTCAGGTTTGCCCCGCCGAGCGGCTTCCGTGGCCGGTCGGGCAATTCGGTGTAAACTAGCGAAAAGTCCAGCTTTTCAGCTTCAGGTACCACGGGAAACCCGGAGAGTGAGCCAACAGAGAGTATGAGCATGAAAAAAAGTAAGGTCGGCAAGCCTCTAACCATGCCCGGGATGCCCCAGGAAGACACGCCCACCCTCGGCATGCTGAGCGCATCCCCGTCACAGCTGAACTTGGCCAATCATTTCCTGATCGCCATGCCGTCCATGAATGACCCGATCTTCGGCGGCACTGTCGTGTATATCTGCGAGCACAACGAGAAGGGCGTGCTCGGCGTCGTCATCAACAAGCCGACCGACATGACCATGGACGTGCTGTTCGACCGCATCGACCTGAAAGTGGCGGAAGGGCTGCGCGCCAGCGTCGAGGACGAGCCGATCATGTTCGGCGGCCCCGTCCAGGACGACCGCGGGTTCGTGCTGCATTCGCCCAGCGGCCGTTACTCCTCGTCGCTCCCCGTCACCGACGACGTCGCGTTCACGACATCGATCGACGTGCTGGAAGCCGTCGCCAACGGCACCGGCCCGCGCCGCATGCTCGTCTCGATCGGCTATGCCGGCTGGAGTCCGGGCCAGCTCGAAGAGGAAATCGCCCGCAACGGCTGGCTCACGGTGAGCGCCGACGCGCGCGTGCTGTTCGACCTGCCGATCGAGGAACGCTACAACGCGGCCATCAAGCTGCTGGGGATCGATCCGTTGATGCTGGCTTCCGAGGCTGGCCATGCTTGACGGTCGCGTCACGACCCGGACACCGGTAGGGTGGGGCATTTCAAGCCGGGGGCTTGAAATGCGTGCCCACGCGAACGCCCGCAGGAACGATAAGCGGTAATGGTCGACATCGTTCTAGGCTTCGACTTCGGCATCAAGCGCATCGGCATCGCCATGGGGAATACCCTGACGGGACAGGCGCAACCGCTGTCCGTCATCAAGGCGGTCGACAATGCGACCCGCTTCAAGGTCATCGGCGACCTGATCGAACAATGGCGTCCCGCCCGCCTCGTCGTGGGCGAGCCGCGCCATCCGGACGGCGCGGAGCACGAGATGACCCTGCGCGCGCGCCGCTTCGCGAATCAGCTCAACGGCCGCTTCAACCTGCCCGTCGAACTCGTCGACGAGCGCTATTCGTCGGCCGTGATTCCCGCGAAGCGCGGCGAGATCATCGACGCCAAGGCCGCCGCCATCATTTTGCAACAATACTTTGACGATCATGCCAATTCATATTAACGACGCGGAACCGGCAGGCTTCGATGCCGAAGCGCTGTACCGCGAACTGCTCGCTCAGGTCAGGGCGGGCATCCAGGGCGTGCCGGATGCCGCCATCGTCGGCATCCACTCGGGCGGTGCCTGGCTGGCCGAACGGCTGGCCGCCGACCTCGGCCTGCAATCCCGGCTCGGCTTCATCGACGTCTCGT
>CBIHRX010000126.1:0-17570 GCA_966212555.1 uncultured Massilia sp. | reverse complement strand
CCTGGGCGTGCACGCGACCAAGGACCGCGCCGTCGTCGAGAACGGCCAGATCGTCATCCGCCCGATGAACTACCTGGCGATGTCGTACGACCACCGCATCATCGACGGCCGCGAAGCCGTCCTGGGCCTGGTCGCGATGAAGGACGCGCTGGAAGATCCGGCCCGCCTGCTGCTCGACCTGTAATCACGATGGAAGGGCGCGCCGCCTGGCGCGCTCGTGCCGGTCTGATGGAAGGGAATGATCATGATCTCCGATGAAATCAAGCGTTTGCACGAACTGCACCAGGCCGGCGCCCTGACCGACGCCGAATTCGAACAGGCGAAGGCGAAGGTGTTGTCGTCTTCGTCCACGGTGAACCTGAACAAGACCGCGAGTGCCGACGGCACGTTCGCGTCCGAGCTGAATACCCTGCGCCGCTCGCGCACCGACCGCTGGCTGGGCGGCGTCTGCGGCGGCCTCGCCCGCGTGTCGGGCGTGGACGCGTGGGTGTGGCGGCTCGTGTTCACCTTGTTCACCATCACGTTCGGGTTCGGGATCGTGATTTACCTGTTGTTGTGGATTTTCGTGCCGGAAGAGTGAGTCTTCGGGCGAAGAACGAATACGAAACTCCCATTGCACGTCGTCCCCGCGAAAGCGGGGACCCATGCTGAATGAAGCGAAGCCGCGACGTGAGCGACTCCGATACGGCCGCTATGGATTCCCGCTTGCGCGGGAATGACGGTATCTGTAAGCAGTGGGAATAACAAGGAAAACGTTAGATGAGCACTGAAAAACAATTCGACGTCGTCGTGATCGGCGGCGGTCCTGGCGGCTACGTGGCCGCGATCCGCGCCGCGCAGCTGGGCTTCAAGACCGCCTGTATCGACGAATGGCAGAACGCCAAGGGCGGCCCGGCACTGGGCGGCACCTGCACCAACGTCGGCTGCATCCCGTCGAAGGCACTGCTGCAATCGTCGGAACACTTCGAGCACGCCGGCCACGCGTTCGCCGAGCACGGCATCGACGTCGCCGGCCTCTCGCTGAACCTGGGCCAGATGCTCAAGCGTAAGGATGGCGTCGTCAAGGCCAACAACGACGGCATCGTCTACCTGTTCAAGAAGAACAAGGTCACCTTCTTCCACGGCCGCGGCACGCTCGCCGGCAAGGCTGGCGAAGGCTACACGATCAACGTGTCGGGTCCGACCACCGATTCGATCAGCGCGAAAAACGTGATCATCGCCACCGGCTCGAACGCCCGCGAACTGCCGGGCGCACCGTTCGACGAGAAAGTCATCCTGTCGAACACCGGCGCGCTGACCGTCGACGCCGTGCCGGCCAAGCTGGGCGTCATCGGCGCCGGCGTGATCGGCCTGGAGATGGGTTCCGTGTGGCGCCGCCTGGGTGCCAAGGTCACCGTGCTGGAAGGCCTGCCGACGTTCCTGGGCGCGGTCGACGAGCAGATCGCCAAGGAAGCGCACAAGCTGTTCACCAAGCAGGGCCTTGACATCCAGCTGGGCGTGAAGATCAACAGCGTCACCAAGGGCGCCGACAACGTCACCGTGGAGTACGCCGATGCAGCGGGCGCCGCCAAGAGCGAAACGTTCGACCGCCTGATCATCTCGATCGGCCGCGTGCCGAACACCAACGGCCTCGGCATCGAGACCGTCGGCGTGCAGCTGGACGAGCGCGGCTTCGTGGCCGTCGACGACGAATGCCGCACCAACGTCCCGGGCATCTGGGCCGTGGGCGACGTCGTGCGCGGCCCGATGCTGGCGCACAAGGCGGAAGAAGAGGGTGTCGCGGTCGCCGAGCGCATCGCCGGCCAGCACGGTCACGTCAACTTCAACACGATCCCGTGGGTCATCTACACCTCGCCGGAAATCGCGTGGGTCGGCAAGACCGAGCAGCAGCTCAAGAAGGAAGGCGTCGCCTACAAGGCCGGCACGTTCCCGTTCATGGCCAACGGCCGTGCACGCGCGCTGGGCGACACGTCGGGCATGGTGAAATTCCTGGCCGACGCGACGACCGACGAAATCCTGGGCGTCCACATCGTGGGCCCGGTCGCATCGGAGCTGATCTCGGAAGCCGTCGTCGCGATGGAATTCCGCGCGTCGTCGGAAGACATCGCCCGCATCTGCCACGCCCACCCGTCGCTGTCCGAAGCGACCAAGGAAGCCGCGCTCGCCGTCGACAAGCGTTCGCTGAACTTCTAAGTAACATCCGGGGCCATGCGCCTCGTTGGGTGGGCACCCCTGTGCCCACGCGAACGCTTGCATCATGCCGGCGCACGCGTGGGCACGGGGTGCCCACCCAACGTTTTTGATGGCCGCGTTTTGCCCACGTTAGTGAAGCTTTCCATGAACGTCCAAGAGTACTACCAGCACGCGCTGACCGAGCGCGGATTCAAGTCCGATCCCGCGCAGCAGCGCGCCGTCGACCGCCTGCAGGCCGCCTACGACGACTGGGTCGCGTACAAATCGCAACGCTCGTCCGCGTTCAAGCGCCTGATCAACCGTCCCGACGTGCCGCAGGGCGTCTACATGTGGGGCGGCGTCGGGCGCGGCAAGTCCTTCCTCATGGACAGCTTCTACTCGGTGGTGCCGGTCGTGCGCAAGACGCGCCTGCACTTCCACGAATTCATGCGCGCCGTACACCGCCAGCTCGACGAGCTGAAGGGCGTGGAAGACCCGCTGATCGAGGTCGCCAGGCGCATCTCGAAGAAATACCGCCTGATCTGCTTCGACGAATTCCACGTCAGCGACGTGGCCGACGCGATGATCATGTACAACCTGTTGTCGGCGCTGTTCGCGAACGGCGTGTCGTTCGTGATGACGTCGAACTACGATCCGGACAAGCTGTACCCGGACGGCCTGCACCGCGACCGCATGCTGCCCACGATCGCACTGATCAAGGACAGGCTAGACGTCATGAACGTCGACGCCGGCATCGACTACCGCCACCGCGCGCTGGAACAGGTGCAGGCCTATTACACGCCGCTGGGCGCGGCCTCCGACCACGCGTTGCGCGAGACGTATGCGAAAGTCGCCGACACGGCCGACGAGGATCCGCGCGTGCACATCGAACAGCGCGAGCTGCGGGCGCTGCGGCGTGCCGGCGGCGTGATCTGGTTCGATTTCGCCACGCTGTGCGGCGGTCCGCGCTCGCAGAACGACTACCTGGAACTCGCGAGCCAGTTCCACACCGTGATCCTGTCGGGCGTGCCGCGCATGTCGGCCGCGATGTCGTCGGAGGCGCGCCGCTTCACGTGGCTGATCGACGTGTTCTACGATCACAAGGTCAAGCTGATCATGTCGGCCGAGGTCGAGCCGGAACTGCTGTACACCGAAGGCGCGATGTCGAACGAGTTCCACCGCACGGTGTCGCGTATCATTGAGATGCAGTCGCGTGAATACATGCTCGCCGAGCGCCGCGGCGCGGCCGACTCGCTGGCCTGAACGATCAAAGGAACCGAATGAAAGAAGACTTCGTCACAGACACCCGTACCCGCTTGCGCGCGCTCGCCGGCGCCCTGTCCGTCACGTTGCTGACCGCATGTGCCGGCCCGGACGTGGTGCCGCGCGAGGTGCCGCCGCCGCCCGTGACGTCCGTCGCGCAGGCCGACGGGCAACTGGCCGCCGTCGCGCGCGAGCGCGCGGCGATCGAAGCCCGTTTCGCGGAACGGGAACGCGTCTGCTACGACAAGTTTTTCGTGAACAGCTGCCTCGACGAGGCGAAGGAACGCCGCCGGAGCGCGCTCGCCGCCCAGCGCGCGATCGAGGTGCAGGCCGAGCGCTTCAAGCGCCAGGCGGCCGTCGAAGAGCGCGACCGCAACCTGGCCGAGGCGGAACGGCGCTTCAAGGAGCAGGAAGCGCGTCTCGCGGCAGAGCCGCCCAAGCCCGCGCCCGAGCCGGCGCCCCTGCCGCCGCCGCGCAAGCCGACCGTGCCCGCGCGCATGGCCGAGCACGACGCCCGCCTGCGTGCGGCGCACAAGGAAGACGCGGCGAACGCGGCCAAGCGCGCGCAGAACGTGCGCGACTACGAGGCGCGCAAGGCCCAGTCGGAAGAACGCCAGCGCAAGGTCGCCGAACGCAAGGCGGAGAAGGCTGCGAAGGCAGCGAAAGAGGCGGCGGACGCCAAAAAATAATGGTCCCGGCGGTTACGACCGGTCCAGCACCGGCGCGACCAGCTTGACGATGGCCATGCTGCAGTTCCCGCCCTTGCCCTGCGACCGCTCGCCGGCCTTGTTGATCAGCAACTCGGATGCCTGGCGGGGGCTGGCCTTCGCGGTCACGGCACCCAGCTCGGCATCCGTGAAGAAATGCCACAGGCCATCCGAGCACAGCAGGAAAACATCGTTCGCCGCGACAGCGAGGCGCTCGCCGAACGTGATGAACGGCTCCTTGCGGCTATTGCCCATCACATTCAGCAACAGCTTGGACTTGCGATGGTTCTTCGCCGCATCCGGCGGCAGGCGGTCGCTCGACACGAGGTGTTCGATATAGGCCGCGTCGCTCGTGCGCGCCAGGCATTTACCGTCGTGGAAGCAATACAGGCGCGAATCGCCCACGTGGGCCCAGACGGCCTCGCCATGCGGCGTCAGGACGAGGCCGACGAAGCTGGCGTGCGCCTGCACCTGGGTCGTGACGGCGTTCATGTTGATGACCAGATGGGTTTCCTGCACGATGTCGCGCAATAGTTGCTGCAGCCGTTCCACGGACGGGCGGTCGCCCGGCTTGAATTCGTCGAACACCTGCCTGGCCGTGTGCAGGACCTGTTCCGCGCCGCCCGCGCCGGCGATGCCGTCGGACAGCACGGCCAGGACGTAGCCGGGCGCGCGGGCACCCGTCATGAGCGCGACCCGGTCGTTCTGCTGGGGGCGGTTACCGATATGTTGCGCGGTTCCCGCTTCTAACTTGTATGAGGTCATAAACGTGGCTTTCCGATGCCGCCATGCCGGACTTTGTTGGCGGCAACGGCGGTGTAGTTTAAACTATGCACCGGTTTGCAGTGGAGTTGCAAGCCGTAACAATGAATAGCGCGCCGCCCCGAGCCAGCGGGCATGCGTCTTCCCACCCCTTTACGCTTAACTGTTCGGAAATGCCTAACATGATCGACGTCCAGGAGATCCACCGCCGTATTATTGAACTCGACGTGGAACATCGCGACCTCGATGCGGTCATCGACATGCTGACCCGCGACGGTCACGCCGACCAGTTGCAGTTGCGCCGTCTGAAGAAACGCAAGCTGCAGTTGAAGGACCACATCACACTGCTGAAAATGCAGTTGGTGCCGGACGTGCCGGCATAAGCCCATATTTAAAGCAGTTCCATTTTGACCGATCATCTTCCCCTGTCCGAGTCCGACCTCGACGCCGACCTCGACGCCGCGCAAGCGCCTCTTGAGCCCGCCGGCAAGTACGACGCCGAAGTCGAACGCATCTTCGGCGCCGGCGGTCCGCTCGCGCCCGCCGTCGGCACGTTCAAGCCGCGGACGTCGCAGACCGAGATGGCGAAGGCGATCGCGCACGCCATCGGCAGCCAGGGCACCCTGATCGCCGAGGCCGGCACGGGCACGGGCAAGACCTTCGCCTACCTCGTCCCCGCGCTGCTGTGGGGCGGCAAGACGATCGTCTCGACCGGGACCAAGAACCTGCAGGACCAGCTTTTTTCGCGCGACATCCCGACCGTGCGCGCCGCATTGCGCGCCCCGGTCTCGGTGGCACTGCTGAAGGGCCGCTCGAACTACGTCTGCCACTATCACCTGGAACGCACGCTGTCGAACGGCCGCCTGACGTCGCGCGACGACGTGGGCCATCTGCGCGAGATCTCGCGCTTCATCAAGATGAGCCAGTCGGGCGACAAGGCCGAGCTGACGAAGGTCCCGGAAACGGCATCCGTGTGGAACCTCGTGACGTCCACGCGCGAGAACTGCGTGGGCCAGGAGTGCCAGTATTACCAGGACTGCTTCGTGATGAAGGCGCGCCGCGAGGCGCAGCAGGCGGACGTCGTCGTCGTCAACCACCACCTGTTCTTCGCCGACGTGGCGCTGAAGGAAGGCGGCATGGCGGAACTGCTGCCGTCCGCGAACACGATCGTCTTCGACGAGGCGCACCAGTTGCCGGAAGTGGCGACCCTGTTCTTCGGCACGACCGTGTCGACGGGCCAGGTGCTGGAACTGTGCCGCGACGTGCTGGCCGAAGGCCTCGCGCACGCGCGCGGCGGCGTCGACTGGGCGAAGGTCGTGACCGTCGTCGAGAAGGCGGCGCGCGACCTGCGCCTGACGTTCCCGGAAGGGGGCACGCGCCTGTCCTTGCCGCAGATCCCGCCCAGCTCGGAATTCTTCCCGGCGCTGGAAAAACTGAAGGAAGAACTGGAAGGCCTGATCGACGTGCTGGAAGCCCAGGCCGAGCGCGCCGAGACCATCGAACAGTGCCGCGTGCGCGCCGTCGAGATGCTGGAGCAGTACAAGGCGTGGAAATCCGAACCGAAGAAAGGCAAGGAAATCGAGGGGGACGATGCGGTGCTGTGGGTCGAGGCGTTTTCCTCGTCGCTGCAGCTGCACAAGACGCCGCTGTCGATCGCGCCGATCTTCGCCGGCCAGCGCGCCGGCACGCCGCGCAGCTGGATTTTTACCTCCGCGACCCTCGCGGTGAAGAACGACTTCAAGCACTTTACCGCACAGCTCGGCATGACGGGCGAGCCGGCCCAGAGCTGGCCCAGCCCGTTCAACTACCAGGAGCAGGGCATCCTGTACGTGCCGACCGGCCTGCCGGAACCGAACACGTTCGGCTACACGGACGCCGTCGTCGACATGGCGCTGCCCGTGATCGAGGCCGCGGGCGGGCGTTGCTTCTTCCTCTGCACGACGATCCGCGCCGTCAACCGCGTGGCCGAGCGCCTGCGCGAGGAATTCGCCGCCCGCGGCCTGGACTTCCCTTTGTTCGTGCAGGGCGAACGGGGCCGCACGGAACTGCTGGATTCCTTCCGCAACGCGGGCAATGCCGTGCTCGTGGGCAGCCAGAGTTTCTGGGAAGGCGTCGACGTGCGCGGCGAGGCGCTGTCCCTCGTCATCATCGACAAGCTGCCGTTCGCGCCGCCCGACGACCCCGTGCTGGCCGCGCGCATCGAAGTGATGGAAAAGAAGGGCATGAACGGGTTTGTTCACCACACCTTGCCTGAGGCCATCATCAACCTGAAGCAAGGGGCGGGGCGGCTGATTCGCGACGTCGAGGATCGCGGGGTGCTGATGCTGTGCGATCCGCGGGTGATCAGCAAGCCTTACGGGCGGCGTATCTGGCAGAGTTTGCCGCCGTTTCGGCGGACGCGGGTGCAGGCGGACGTCATCGAGTTTTTCAAGGCGCCTAAAGCCTGAATTCCGGCTTCGTTATCCGCTACCTCTGAGAACCGGGGTCAGACCCCTTTGAAGAGCAACACCGGGGTCTGACCCCTCTGCTCTTACTGCGTGTCTGCTTCGCTTCGTTTGGCTGTACCTTTGGGCTCGCTTGGCGGTACGCCGCGCAGCGGCTCCGCCTTCGCTTGTGCTCCCACAACATGCAGGATGGGTGACTTGTTTAGAGTCTGACAGGCCCGGCCGGCGGCAGACTACAAGGGGGAGCAATGGCGATACGTTATGGCTGCTTTTTCAGCTACGCCCATGGACGGCACGAGCTGATGCAGCGCTTCAAGGCCACGCTGGCCGATGCACTGCGCTGTTACCTCGAACCGTATTTCGACAACGAAGACGAACTGTTCATCGACACCGAACAACTCGGTGGCGGTGACGACCTCGACCGCAAGATCGCCCGCGCGCTGTGCGAAAGCGCGTGCATGGTGCTGATCTACACGCCCAAGTACGAGGCCCATCCCTACACGCGGCGCGAGTACGCCGCGATGCGCCTGATCGAGGCCGAGCGCAGCACGTGGTACACGCTGCCCAGCCAGCTGATCATTCCCGTCATCATGACGCAGCACCCCGTCAGCCTGCCGCCGCAGATCAGCGAATCCACGTTCTACGTCGACTTCTCGCGCTTCACGATGGCCACGGCCGACCTGAAGTCGAATCCAGATTTCCTGCCGGACATCGACAAGATGGTCCGGCGCATCGTCACGCATTACCAATACCAGAAAAAAACCATGCCGCCGGCGCATGACTGCAACCAATTCGACCTTCCCGCTGTCCCACCCGCATGGCGTGAGTTACCGGATCCAACCTTCCCAAAAAAATGAGGAGCCTTATGGAAACCAACCGCATCACCGCAGTACCGGCCGGGCAGGCCGGCGAGGTGACGACGTTCTACTCCTATGACAGCGCACCCGTGCGCAGCCTGGCGCTGGCCCATGCCGCCTGGCTGCTCGCCGGGCGCGCACCTGCGAAGACACCGGTACTGATGATCGACTGGGACCTGGAAGCCCCCGGCCTGCATCACTATTTTTCCCGCGCGGACGATGGGCCGGACGCCTGCGGCCTGCTCGAATTGTTCGAGAATTGTCGTGAGCAATTGAACGGCAATACGTCGAACGACGATGCCGAGACCCTGGCCGCGCGCGTGCTCGACACGCTGGACTGGGACGACTACATCGTCCGCGTCGACGACAGCCGCCCGCTGTACCTGATGCGCGCCGGCCGCTTCGACGACAGCTATGGCGAGCGCGTCGACCGGCTCGACTGGGACGCGCTGTTCTGCGCCTGCCCGGCCCTGTTCCGCACGTTCGCGGCGCGGGTGGCGCGGCGCTTCGCCCACGTGCTGATCGATTGCCGCAGCGGCCGCTCGGCGGCGGCCAGCGTCTGCACGGCGCTGTTGCCGGACAAGATCGTCGGCGTGTTTACGCCCGATGCGCGCAGCCTGGACGGCCTGCAGGGCGTCGTCGGCCGCGCGCTCGATTACCGCTGCAGCCACGAGGACGAACAGCGCCCGCTGCTCGTCTATCCGCTGCCTTGTCCGGTCGACGGGACGGGCGAAGGACGGCTGCGCTGGCGCTTCGGCGACGCGCTCAAGGGGCAACCCGGCCAACCCGGCTACCAGGCGCAGCTGGAACGGATGCTGGCCGAGTGCTACGGCCTGTCCAGCGTCGTGCTCGACAGCTACCTCGACGAAGTGCAGTTGCCCCAGGCGGCCGTCGGCGGCATGGCGCCCGCCGGCGGCCGGGCCCAGGCGGGCGAAAGCGACCGGCTCGGACCGCAGCGCGCCGTCGAAGCGCTGCTCGAATGGCTCGAGCCCGGCCATTTCCCGTGGCGCCCGCTGCCCGAGGTGCGGCTCGTGCAGGCTGTGGAGTCGTTACGCGAACGGGCCGCCGATCCGCAGGCGCCGAGCCTCGTGCGCGAACTGGCCCGGCTGGCGCAATTGTATTTAGGGCAACAAAGCGAACTGGAAGCCGCGCGCCGCATCGAGCAGCACGTGATCGCTCTGGAGCAGGGTCTGCACGCGATGGAGGAGGGCAAGCGTGGCCACGGCACGCCGCGCCGCGCCGGCGAACCGTCGCCGGATGCGCTGGACGACAAGCTGTCGCGCCTGCAGGAATTGATCGACAGCCGCAGCCCCCGCGAGGCGCGGGCGCTGGCGGACAGCCTGCGGTCGACGATCCTGCGGCCGAGTGTGGCGCATCCGCTACGACGGCGCGGCGCCGCGATGATCAAGCAGGTGTACCTGCAGGAAGGCGACAAGGATGCGCTGCTGGCCTTCACGCTGGACGAGGTCTCGTCCCTCGAAGGGGCCCTGATCCAGGCGGCGGAAGGGCGCCCGCTGGTCGCGGGCTGACGCCGCGCCGGGGCAGGCGGAACGTGCGTCCGGGGGCCAATAAATGTGACGTCCGATTGGTCGATCTCGCCGTTGCTTCAGGTAAAATCGCAGGATGCGTATCCTTATCAGTAACGACGACGGCTATCTCGCCCCCGGCATCAACGCCCTGGCCGATGCGCTTGCGACAGTCGCCGACATCGTGGTGGTCGCGCCCGACAGCAATCGCTCGGGCGCGTCGAACTCGTTGTCGCTGGACCGTCCGCTGTCGGTGTCGAAGGCTGCCAATGGGTTTTATTTTGTCAACGGCACCCCCACCGACTGCGTGCACATCGCGTTGACGGGGATGCTCGACGCACGCCCGGACCTGGTCGTTTCGGGCATCAACAACGGCCAGAACATGGGCGACGACACGCTGTACTCCGGTACGGTGGCGGCGGCGACGGAAGCCTATCTGTTCGGTATCCCGGCGATCGCCTTTTCCCAGGTCCATGGCGGCTGGGCAGAGGTCGAATCGGCCGCGCGGGTGGCGCGCGACATCGTGCTGCGCCGCTTCGACATGCTGGAATCGCCGTTTTTGCTGAACGTAAATATTCCGAATCTGCCGTATGAGCAGATGGGACCGCTCACGCCGACCCGCCTGGGCCGGCGCCACCAGTCCGAGCCCGTCATCCGCGGCCAGGATCCGCGCGGGCGCGAGATTTTCTGGATCGGCGCGCCGGGTGCCTGCCGCGACGCGGGCGAGGGCACGGATTTCCATGCGACGAGCAAGGGCTGCGTGTCGGTGACCCCGCTGCAGGTCGACCTCACGCACCGCGACCAGCTGGACCTGCTGCGGCGAGGGCTGGGATGAGCGAGAAGCGCAGCCAGTTTCCTCTGCCGCTCTCGTCCGTGACGGGCGGCAGCACCCGAAAGCCCGCTGCGCCGGCGCCGGTCGCCACGCCGCAGACGGCGACCCAGAACGCGCGCGAAAACAGCCAGGCGCAGCCACGCAGCGGCGCGCCGGCCGGCGTGCCGGGCACAAGCAAACCGGCCCAGCCGCAGCAGACCGTCGCGCGGTCCGACCTGGCGGCCACGGAAGCACCGCGCCGCGCGATGGCGGCCCGGGCCGCGCGCCAGGGCGTCAAGGATCCGCAGGTGCTGGCCGCGCTGGAAATCGTGCCGCGCCATATGTTCGTCGAGCCGGGCATGCTGGCCCAGGCCTATGTCGACATCTCGCTGCCGATCGGCCACAACCAGACGATTTCGCAGCCGTACATCGTGGCGCGCATGATCGAGTTGCTCAAGGGCAGCAACCAGCCGCTACGCCGCGTGCTCGAGATCGGCACGGGTTGCGGCTACCAGGCCGCCGTGCTGTCGTGCGTGGCGCAGGAGGTGTATTCCATCGAGCGTATCAAGCCGTTACATGAGCTGGCGAAGGCGAATTTGCGCCCGTTGCGTATCGCCAATCTGCGCTTGCAGTACGGAGATGGTATGCTAGGGCTCCCGCAGGTGGCCCCGTTCGACGGCATCATCCTGGCGGCGGCCGGTCTCGAGGTGCCGCGTGCACTGCTCGAGCAGTTGGCCATCGGCGCCCGCCTGGTGGCGCCCGTCGGTGCTCAGGTCCAGCACCTGCAGCGCATTACCCGTACCGGCAAGGCGGAATGGACCAGTGAAACGCTGGAAGCCTGCCATTTTGTCCCGCTGCGGCCAGGCATCGCTTGAATGCCAGATCGTTGTAAAAGAATTATAGAGAGAATGAAACTTACGCCCCGTTTAGCCCTGTTGACCCTCAGTCTCGGCATCCTGTCCGCCTGCAGCACCGAGACCCGCGTAGCCCCCGTGATCGACCGTCCGGCCCCGACCGCATCCACGTTCCGTCCCCGTCCGCAACCGGCCCCGGCGCCGGCCGCCGAGGACACGAAGCCCGATGCGCGCGGCACCTATACCGTGCGCCGTGGCGACACCCTGCTGCGCATCGCCCTCGACCACGGCCAGAACTACCGCGACCTCGTCGCCTGGAACAACCTGGCCGATCCGGACGACATCAAGGTCGGCCAGCTGCTGAAAGTGGCGCCGGCCGAGCGGAACGGCAACGGCAACGCCGTCGTGACGTCGCCGATCGCGATGCCGGGTGCCGAGAAGGCGCCGGCCGTGCCGAAGAAGACCGAGCCGAACGGCGCCAAGAAGCCGTACAGCGAATCGAACCTGGCCGCGAAGGAAGACAATCCGAAGGCGGAGAAGGTGATCTCGGCCGGCGTGACGCCGGGCACCACCGTCACCGCCAACGACGACGAGAAACTGAGCTGGATGTGGCCGTCCGACGGCAAGATCGTCGCCACCTTTGACGAAGGCAAGAACAAGGGCATCGACATCGCGGGCAAGCTGGGCCAGCAAGTGATGGCCGCGGGTTCCGGGAAGGTGATGTACGCCGGCAGCGGCATCCGCGGATATGGTAATCTCGTGATTGTTAAGCACAGCAACAGCCTGTTGTCGGCATATGCGCATAACCGCACCATCCTGGTGAAGGAAGGTCAGAACGTGACCAAGGGCCAGGCGATCGCGGAGATGGGCGATTCCGATGCCGACACGGTCAAACTGCATTTCGAGATACGCCAGCAGGGCAAGCCGGTCGACCCGGCCAAGTTCCTGCCCAGTCGCTAGAGAGAGCCGATGACCTTGCCCCCCGACCCGCTGGACCACGACACGCCGGAAGACAATCCGGATGAACCGCTGGACGACGGCGGATTCGGGGCGGACGGCGTCGACCGTGCCGAGATGCTGCCGGAAGCGGCGAGCGCGGCCGTCGACACCGTCGACGAACTGAAGAGCGTACTGCAGGCCGAGCTCTCGACGGACACCACCCAGCACTACCTGAACCGCATCGGCGCCAAGCCGCTGCTCAGCGCCGAGCAGGAAGTGCATTACGCGACCCTCGCCAAGGCCGGCGACTTCAATGCGCGCCAGAAGATGATCGAGCATAATCTGCGGCTCGTCGTCTCCATCGCCAAGCACTACATCAACCGCGGCGTCGTGCTGCTCGACCTCATCGAGGAGGGCAACATCGGCCTGATGCGCGCGATCGACAAGTTCGAGCCCGAGCGCGGCTTCCGCTTTTCCACGTACGCGACCTGGTGGATCCGCCAGAGCATCGAGCGCGCGATCATGAACCAGGCCCGCACCGTGCGCCTGCCCGTGCACATGGTGCGCGAACTGAACCAGGTGCTGCGCGCGAAATACCACCTGGAAGCCCAGCACTACGACGGCAAGGAGGCGAGCGCGGAAGATATCGCCAGCCTCGTCGGCCGGCCCGTGGAAGAAGTGCAGGACATCCTCGCGCTGTCCGAACACGCGACGTCGCTCGACGCGCCGCTGGACAACGATCCGCAGAGCAGCCTGATGGACATGCTGCCGGACGAGGGCGACGTCAGCCCGGACGCCCACGCGGAACAGCACGAGATGACCGTGCTCGTGCGCGACTGGCTGCAAAAGCTGCCGGACAAGCAGCGCGTCGTCGTGATGCGCCGCTTCGGCCTCGACAACGACGACCCGGCCACGCTCGAAACGCTGGCCGAGGAAATGGGCGTGACGCGCGAACGCGTGCGCCAGATCCAGCAGGAAGCCCTCGTGAAACTGAAACGGGCGATGGCCGCCCGTGGCGTCGTCCGCGATTCCTTGTTATGATGCCCGGCTGGCCGGAATGGCCACGAGATCGTCATTGCCGCGCAAGCGGCAATCCATGCTGAGCATCCGCAGTCGACACGCTGGCACGCTGGCTCCGTGACTTTCAGCATGGGTCCCCGTTTTCACGGGGACGACGTTGTTTGGTTGCGCGATCAGCTCTCTATTCCCATGCAAGAAACCTTCATCAACATCAAATCCCTCGACATGGACGCGCGCGGCGTCGGCCACCTGGAGAACGAGGACGGCACGCCGGGCAAGGTGATCTTCGTCGAAGGCGCGCTGCCGGGCGAGCGCGTCAGCTTCGAGACCCTGCGCAAGAAGAAGAACTGGGAATCGGGCCGCATGGTCACCTTGCAGAAGGCGTCGTCGATGCGCGTCGAACCGAAGTGCCCGCATTTCTGGCATTGCGGCGGCTGCTCGATGCAGCACCTGGAACCGTCGGCCCAGGTCGCGATGAAGCAGCGGGTCCTCGAAGACAACCTGTGGCACATCGGGAAGACGAAGGCCGAGAACATCATGCGCCCGATGTACGGCCCCACGTGGGACTACCGCTACCGCGCGCGCCTGTCGGTGCGCTACGTGGCCAAGAAGGGCACGGTGCTGGTCGGCTTCCACGAGCGCCATTCGTCGTACGTGGCCGACATGACGAGCTGCGAGATCCTGCCGGACCACCTCTCCGCGATGCTCGTGCCGCTGCGCGAACTGGTGGGCGCGCTGTCGATCTACCAGCAGATGCCGCAGATCGAGGTCGCCGTCGGCGAAGAGACCACCGTGCTCGTGCTGCGCATCATGGCGCCGCTCACGCCGGCCGACGAGACGCTGGTGAAAGCGTTCGCCGATCAATGGAACATCCAGTGGTGGCTGCAGCCGAAGGGCCCGGACACCGCCGCGCCGTACTACCCCCTCGGTAAAGAGCTGTACTACACGCTGCCGGAATTCGGCATCAGGATGCCGTTCAAGCCGACCGATTTCACGCAGGTGAACCACCAGATCAACCGCCTGCTCGTGCACAAGGCGTTGACCCTGCTGGACGTGCAGAAGGACGACCGCGTGGCCGACCTGTTCTGCGGCCTCGGCAACTTCACCTTGCCGCTGGCCACGCAGGCGCGCGAAGTCGTCGGCATCGAAGGCAGCACGGCGCTGACGACGCGCGCGCTGGAAAACGCGAAGGCCAACGGCCTGGCCGACAAGACGACGTTCTACACGCGCAACCTGTTCGAAGTGACGAAGGACGACCTGATCGCGCTCGGGAAGTTCGACCGCATGCTGGTCGACCCGCCGCGCGACGGCGCCGTGGCGCTGGCGATCGCGCTGGCCGAACTGCGCCTGACGCATCCGGACCTGCTGCCGCAGCGGATCGTGTACGTGTCGTGCAGCCCGTCGACGCTGGCGCGCGACGCCGGCATCCTGACGCACCGCGCCGGTTACGTGCTCAAGAAGGCGGGTGTGGCGAACATGTTCCCGCACACGTCGCACGTAGAATCGATCGGCGTGTTCGAGCGCCTGGCCGATTTCCAGCCGCGCGATTTCGCGGCGCCGGATGTTGCCGACAATGCGTCAACGGGCGGCGACGCGGTCCAATAACGCGAACAGGCCGGCCGGGTCGACCGGCTTGACGAAGTAACTGTCGAAGCCGGCATATGTCGCGCTCGCCTGGTCCGACTGCTGGCCGTAACCCGTGATGGCGACGAGCGTCGCGTCGCCGCAGGCGGGCAGCTTGCGCAGCCGGCGCGCCAGTTCGTAGCCGTTCATGCCGGGCAGGCCGATGTCGAGCAGGAACGCGTCGTAGTGTTCCTGCGCGGCCCGTTCCAGCGCTTCTCCCGGATGGTGCATCACCGTCACGCGGTGGCCGCCCGATTCCAGCAGCAGGCCCAGGGTCATGGCGGCGTCCGCGTTGTCGTCCACCAGCATCAGCGACAGCCGCTTGTCCGTGCCCGGCGCCTGCGTACCCGGCGCCGCCGCATCGTCCGACGCGGCGGGCGCCGTGTGCAGGCGCGGCAGGCGGATCGTGAATTCGCTGCCCAGGTTGCGGCCTTCGCTGGCCGCCGTCACCATCCCGCCGTGCAGTTCCACGAGACTCTTCACCAAAGCGAGGCCGAGGCCCAGGCCGCCCTGCGAGCGGTCCGGGGTACGCTCCGCCTGCGAGAACAGGTCGAACACGGTCGGCAGCAGTTCGGCCGAGATGCCGATGCCGTTGTCCGACACGGAGACGAGCACCTGCTCGGGCGTGATGCCCATCCAGATCGACAGCCGGCCGCCTTCGTGCGTGTACTTCGCCGCGTTGTTCAAGAGGTTGGCGATCACCTGCACGAGGCGCTTCGGATCGCCTTCGACGATGGCCGGTTCCGTCGACAGGTGCAGCGCGAGCTGGTGGCGGCGCGCCTCGATCAGCGGGCGCACCTGTTCGACGGCGTCGCCGATCACGCGGCGCAGGTCGACTTCCTCGCGCGCCAGCACGACGAGCCCGCGCGTGACGCGCGAGACGTCCAGCAGGTCGTCGATCAGGCCCGTCATGTGCGCCACCTGGCGCGCGATGATGGCGCTCGTGCGCTCCACGCGCGCGTCGTCCGGCGGACCCAGGTTCAGCAGTTGCGCGGCGGCGGAGATCGGCGCCAGCGGGTTGCGCAGCTCGTGCGCCAGCATCGCGAGGAATTCGTCCTTGCGGCGGTCGGCGAGGCGCAGTGCGTCTTCCGCACGCACGCGCTCGACGGCGCTCCACGCGCGCTCGGCGACGTCCTCGATCAGGCGCACGATGTCCGCGCTCCACACGCGCGGCAGGTTGTCGTTGATGAACAAACAGGTCGTCAGCGCGCCGTTGCGGTTCAGCGGCACGACGACGGCGGAACGGATCTGCAGCGCCGCGTAGTTCGGCCAGACGTCGGGGCCGCTCGTGCGCGGATCGCGCTGCAGGTCGCTCGACACCCATGTGCCCAGGCTCAGCGTACTGAAATTCGAGACGCCGAACAGGGCGGCGGGGAAGGTGCCGTTCAGCTCCGCGACGATGCCGTCCGTGTAGTTCGAATGGAAGGTCACGAGCTGCTTGTCGGCGTCGTAATCGCCGTACAGCACGCGGCTGGCCTGCAGGAAGCGGCCCAGCATGGCGCCCGTCTGGATGAAGATCTGCACCGGGTCGTTCAGGCGGCGCAGCAGGTCCGACACTTCGAGCCGGAATTCGTTCATGTCGAGCAGCGTCGTCTGGCGCGCGACGGCATCGCGCAAGGCCTGCTCGGCGCGCACGCGGTCGAGCGCTTCCCAGCTGCGCTCGGCGATGTCGGTGGCGAGGCGCTGCGCTTCCTCGTCCCAGTCGCGCGGCCGGGTCGAATAGCCGACGAGGGCCGCCACGAGCTGGCCGCGCCGGATCTTCGGCACGATGAGTATCGCGCGCGCGCCCGCCGCCGCGTAGCGCTCGCCGCGCGCGGGCAGGCGCGGGTCGGCCGTCGCGTCGCGCACGGCCAGCGGCGAACCCGTACGCAGCAGGGCCAGCGCCTGCGGGCCGAAATCGTCGAGGCGGGCGCGCCGGCCGATCAGCGGCGTGCTCGCGTCGCGGGCCCAGTCGTGCATCACTTCGAAGCTGCCGTCCTGTTCGTCCGTCTCGACATAGCAGGCGCGTTCGAGTTCCAGGTGCTTGCCCAGCAGGGTGCACGACCCTTCGATGATGTCGGACGGGTGGTGCAGGCGGCGCAGGCTGTCCACGACCTGCAGCTGCACGGCGTGGCGGCGCTCCAGCTGGACGCGCTGGGTCGTCTCGCTCGTCACGCACAGCATGCCGCGCACGGTGCCGGCATCGTCGCGCACCGGCGAATAGGCCAGCGTGAACCACGCGTTGTAGGGCTTGCCGTTGCGGTCGATCGGGCTCGGCACGTCCTCGCCGTACGTGGCGTGGCCGGCGAGGGCGCGCTCGACGAGCGGCTTCAGGCCGGGCCAGCGGTCGGGCCAGACCTGGGCCAGCGGGCGGCCGAGCGCAGCGGGGTGGGTGCCGTCGAGGAGGGGAATGAAGGCGGCGTTGTACAGCAGCGCCAGGTGCGGGCCCCAGGCGACGTACATGGGGAATTCGGATTCGAGGATCAGGCTGACCGCATTGCGCAATGCGGGACTCCACCGGTCCGGCGGACCCAGTGGGGACGCCGACCAGTCATGGACGTGGTAACCGGCGCGGACGGCGCCGGTGCTGCCGAGGAGATGAAAGTCGCGCGT
>CBIHRX010000125.1:0-17870 GCA_966212555.1 uncultured Massilia sp. | reverse complement strand
CTGGGCGAAACGGACGGCAACCACCGCGAGCTGGCTGTCGAGCGACTCTACTTCAACGACGATGGCACGATCCGGCCCGTGGTCATGACGAACGAAGGCGTGGCCGCGCGGCCGGTCCGCTGATCACGGCGCGAGATAAGCCGCCAGCTCGTCCGGCGTCCCCTTCGGAAACGCCGCCTTCAAATAATCGAGGAAGGCGGACACGCGCGCGCTCAGCAGCCGCCGCGACGGGTACAGCGCCCACAGCGCGATCTCGGGCCCGGCCACGTCGCCCCAGCGCACCAGCCGTCCCGCCGCGAGATCGTGGCTCACCACCGACGCGGGCAGGCAGCCCGCGCCCACACCGGCCCGCACCGCATCGCGCACCATCACGAGCGACGACAGGCGCAGCACCGGATCGATCGCGACGTCCGGTTGACCCGCCACCTGCCACGCCGCCTGGTCGCCCACGGGCCGCACGACGGCGGGCACGGGCCTGCCATCCGCCGGCCGCTGGAGTCCCGGTGCCGCCACGACGACGAGCCGGTCGCGCAGGAAGATGCGGCCCACGAGGCTTTCGTCCGGATCGGGATTGACCCGGATGACGAGGTCGTAGCCTTCCTCGACCATGTCCACGGGCCGGTCTTCCGTCGTCACTTCCAGCCGCACGTCGGGATGCGCGTGCGCGAACCCGGCCGCCAGCGTGCCCATCGCCGTCTGCGAGAACAGCAGCGGGGCACTGATGCGCAGCCGGCCGCGCGGCCGGTCGCCGCCGGAGGCGAGGGCCGCCGCCGTCTCGTCGATTTCGGCGAGGAGTGCCCCGGTGCGCTCGTGCAGCGCGCGTCCTTCCTGCGTGAGCTTCAGCACGCGCGCGCCCCGTTCGAACAGGCGCAGGCCGAGATCCGCTTCCAGTTCCGCGACGCGGCGCGACAGGGTCGCCTTCGGCCGGCCCGTCTCGCGTGCGGCGCGGCCGAAGCCGCCATGGCGGGCGACGAGGTTGAAATCGGCGAGGGCGAGCAAGTCCATGTGTTCCACCAGTGAGACAGGATGTCCAAATATACCGTCTATCGGTCCGCCTGTGGGATGTCTAAGCTGTGAAGCGTCAACCGACATTTCATGAACCCAACCAGGAGCAGACATCATGACCATTCTCGTCACCGGCGCAACGGGCAACGTGGGCCGCCACGTCGTCGACCAACTCGTGCAGCGCGGCGCCCCCGTGCGCGCACTCGTCCGCAACCCCGCCAAGGCGGCCGCGGCTGAACTTCCAGCCGCCGTCGACGTCGTCCAGGGCGACCTGCTCGACGTGGACGCCCTGCGCCGCGCGTTCGACGGCGTGTCGACCCTGTTCCTGCTGAATGCCGTCGTCCCCGACGAATTCACGCAGGCGCTCGTGACGCTCAACGTCGCGCGGGAAGCGGGCGTGGAGCGGGTCGTTTATCTGTCCGTCCTCCACGGCGACCTGTACGTGAACGTGCCTCACTTCGCGGGCAAGTTCGGCGTCGAGCGCATGATCGAACGGATGGGCTTTGCCGCCACCATCCTGCGCCCCGCGTATTTCATCGACAACGACGTCACGATCAAGGACGTGGTGCGAGGCTACGGCGTGTATCCGATGCCGGTCGGCGGCAAGGGCCTCGCGATGGTCGACGCGCGCGACATCGCCGAGGTTGCCGCGCTCGAACTGCTCCGCCGCCACGATGCCGCGCACCCGCTGCCGCTCGAGCGCATCAACGTCGTCGGTCCGGACACGCTGACGGGGAGCGACGTCGCCGCCATCTGGTCCGACGTGCTGGGACGTCCCGTCGCGTACGGCGGCGACCCGGCCGGCTTCGAACAGAACCTGCGCCAGTTCATGCCCGCGTGGATGGCCTACGACATGCGCCTGATGAGCGAGCGCTTCGCCACCGACGGCATGGTGCCGGACGCCGGCGACGTCGCACGCCTGACGGCGCTGCTGGGGCGTCCGCTGCGCACGTATCGTGAATTCGCCGCGGCCGTCGCCGCAGTCTGAACCCAGGGAGACCGACATGATCGTGGAAGAGCGCGCGTCCCACATCGTGCGCGAGGCCACCATCGGCGGCAGCGACCTGCGCGAGATCATCGTCTTCGAGCCGGAGAGGAAGGTGTCGTTCTTCCAGGCGGGCGGCCAGCGCGAAGGCGTCATCGTCAACGAGTTGTTTGAGGACGAGACCGGTGCACTGTACCTGAAGTTCTATTGGTTCGGCTTTCCCGAAGTTCCGCTTCCGATATTTCTGATTCTCTTGTTGCCCTGTCAGCTATACACTTTGTCCGCTGTCAACAATAACTGAAAGGGAATCGAAATGAATCGAGTGTCATTGAACGCGGGCGTGAAGGTCGTCATCGCCGTCGTCGTGCTGATCCTGCTGTTCGCGCTGGCACCGTTCGGGACGGTGCCGGCGGGCCATCGCGGCGTGATGACGACGTTCGGCAGCCCGAGCGACCAGGTGCTGAGCGAGGGCATCCACTTCCGCGTGCCGATCGCGCAAAAGCTCAACCTCGTCAACGTCTCGATCCAGAAGGGCGAAGGCGATGGCGACGCCGCGTCCCGCGACCTGCAGACCGTGCACACCCGCGTGGCGCTGAACTACCACGTCCGCCCGGATGCCGCGGTGACGGTGTTCCGCGACCTGGGCAACGAGCCGGGTCAGCGCATCATCATTCCGGCCGTGCAGGAAGCGGTGAAGGCCGTCACGGCCCGTTTCACGGCCGAGGAACTGATCGCCAAGCGTACCGACGTGCGCGACCAGATCGTCACCCAGCTGCGCGAGCGGCTGGCGCGCCACGGTATCGTCGTGGACGAGTTCTCGATCGTGAACTTCAATTTCTCGCGCTCGTTCAATGAGGCGATCGAAGCGAAGACGACGGCCGAACAGCTGAAGCTGAAGGCGGAACGCGACCTGCAGCGCATCGAGGTGGAAGCGAAGCAGCGCGTCGCCCAGGCAAGAGCCGAGGCCGAATCGCTGGCCGTGCAGCGCCAGCAGGTGACGCCGGAACTGATCCGCCTGCGCGAGATGGAAAACCAGCGGATGGCCATCGAGAAATGGGATGGCAAGCTGCCCAGCGTGGCCGGTGGTGCGGTCCCGTTCATCAACGTGAGTAACGGCGTTAAATGATCCTCACCATTGTAAGCAAGTGAAACAGCGGTGGCGTCGGCGTATGGCTGAGATCGTGCAGCCAACGCCGCGCTACGGCTGGCAACGCGCATCGCCATATCTGCATGCATATTTGGCCTTCGGGTCATTCATATGCACAGCGGTAACAGATCCTTACCAATCCCGGATTTTTGCTTTCTGAACACGTTGCTATCGTGGCGGCCTCACACCACCACAGGAGACAGCATGAAAGCACTGACCATCATCCTCGCCACCGCCGCACTCGCCGCCGGGACCGCCGCGCACGCGCAGCAGTCGACGACGTTTCGCCCGTATGTCGGCGTGGGCGTCGCCAGCGCCGGCAACATCACCACCGGCAAGCGCCATGCCGACGCGAAGATCTTCGGCGGCGTCGACTTTTCCAACAACCTCGGCGTGGAAGCGGGCTACGTGAACTTCTCGAGCCGCGATTACCATTACCCGGAAGAGTGGACCGGTATCCCGGGCGGCGTGAACGTGTCGACCAAGGGCTACGGCGCCTACGTCGCCGGCAAGTACACGGTGCCCATCAACGAACGCTTCTCGGCCTACGGCAAGCTGGGCCTCGCGCACAGCCAGCGCAAGTGGAACAACGACTACAACGCCAGCGACAACGACGTGTACGCCGGCGTGGGCGCGCAGTACAAGCTGAACGACACGCTGTCCCTCGTCGGCGAGTACGAGCACTACGGCAAGCGCAAGGACTTCGGCGCGCGCGCGGGCGTGTGGTCCGCGGGGCTGAAGGTCGGATTCTGATTGCCCGGCAAGAAAGACCACGTTACACTCCCGTTGTCGGAAAAGGCAGACTTGGTTATAGGTAGGCCCAAGTCCTTTCGGAAACGAAAGCTCTGTTTCATGCGTGCGCGCATGCGAACCCTCGACGAACACCGGCGCCGGTTGGCGCCGACTGTTCGTCCGTGTGGTCGTCATGTCGATGCACTGCTCCGGTCGAACAGACGATCAAGGAGCAGTCCATGGACGCATCGCCATCCTCATTCTTCCCCCTTTCTACGCGACGCACCGGCATCATCGCCGTCTCCGTCTTTTTCAACTTCGCCGGCTTCACCCTGATCATTCCCGTGCTGCCGTTTTCGGTGGCGCGCTACGTCGCGGCACCGGACGTCGCCTGGTGGGTGTCGCTGATCCTCGCCCTGTACGCGCTCTGTTCGTTCGTCGCGGCGCCCGTGCTGGGCGCGCTGAGCGACCGCTTCGGGCGGCGCCCGGTGATGCTCGTGTCGCTGTGCGGTTCCGCGCTGGGATTCGCCGTGTTCGGGGTCGGCGGGGCGTTATGGGTCCTGGTGCTGGGCCGCGTGATCGAAGGCCTGACGGCGGGCAGCATCTCGGCGCTGTATGCCTATGTCGCCGATACGCACGGTCCCGCGGAACGGGGCCCGGCGTTCGGCCTGCTCGGTGCGGCCGGCGGACTTGGCTTCATGGTGGGACCGGTCCTTGGCGGCGCCCTGGGACAGGTGTCGCTGTCGGCGCCCTTGTATGGCGCGGCGGCGGTGGCGCTGGCCAATTGTGTGCTGGTCTGGTTCTGCATGCCGGAAAGCCATCCGCGCGCGCGGCGCAGCGCACGCCTGCGATGGGGCCAGTTCAACGCGGTCGGCCAGCTGCTGCGCGCGCTGCGCGAATCGCGCCTGCGCCCGCTGTTCGCGGTCGTGTTCTGCTTCGCGCTGGGCGGCACCGTGCTGCAGGCGAACCTGACGGTGCTGCTCAAGGACTTGCTGGCCTTCCAGCCGGGCAGTATCGGCCTGGTGCTGGCCGGCGTCGGCGTGATGGACATCGTCAGCCAGGGCTTCGCCGCGCCGTGGCTCCAGCAGCGCTTCGGCGAGCGCCGTGTCGCCGCCGCCGGCCTCGCCGTCAATGGCCTCGGCCTTGCCATCGTCGCGCTGCTGCCGCTGCACGCCGTCGTGCCGCTGCTCGCGGCCGGGATCGCGATCTATACCTTCGGCGACGGCCTGTTCCAGCCATCCGCGAGCGCGTTGATCGCCAATGCCGCGCCGGCGGAACGGCAGGGCGAGGTGCAGGGCGCAAACCAGGCGCAGCAGGCCATCGCCCGGAGCGCGGGGCCGCTGGCGGCGGCCTGGCTGTACGGCGTGGCGGCCAGTGCGCCGTATGCGGTGGCGGCAATGGTTGTTCTCGCCGCGGCCGTGGCCCTGTCCCGCAAATCCTGAAAAAAAGCGGGACCGAAGTCCCGCCAAGAGGGTACAGCAGAAGAGGAGATAAAGCGTTACATCAGAAGCGGTAGGTGAGGGACGCTTCCCACGCGCGGCCGAAGATCGGACGCGCGTTGATCGGCCCGGTGCTGGCGCCCACGAGGCGCGAGTTACCTTCCGTCAGGCCCAGCGAATTGTTCACGTTGGTGCCCGTGACGCGGAATTCCAGCTTGTCCGACAGCTCGGCCAGGATGCCCAGGTCCAGCGTGTTATACGACGGCAGGTACTGGGTGTTCTGCTGGTCCGCCCAGCGCGCGCCGATGTGCGAGTAGGTGCCGTAGAAGCGCAGGGCGTAGTCGCCGACCGGCAGGCGGTAGCTCGGCGAGAAGCGGTACTGGAACTTCGGCTGGCGCTGCACCTGGTTGCCGGCGATGGTCGGATTGTCCTTGTACGTGGAATCCTGCCAGTCGCCCGTCAGCTGCAGCTGCAGGCCCGCGATCGGGCGCACGGCCAGTTCGAATTCCACGCCCTTGCCGTGCGAACCGCTCACCGAATACAGCACGCCGGACGTCGTGATCTGCTGGAACGAGATGCCCGTGAAGTCGGTGAAGAACGCGTTCACGTAGGCGCTGTACAGCGGCGTCGCCGTCTTGTAGCCGATCTCGTACTGCGTGACTTTCGGCGTCGGGACGCGGTTGCGGTCGTTCACGACGTCTTGCGTGCCGGCGTTGCGCAGGTCGTCGAAGTAGATGAACGTGTGGCCCTGGTTGGCGCGCACGAAGACGCTGGAATCCTTGGTCAGCTTGTACAGGCCGCCCGCGGTGAACGAGTTCGCGGAATCGTCGCGCGACAGGCCCGTGAAGCTGCCGGTCGGCTGCGACGTGCCGTTGTTGTACACGGTCAGCGCATTGTTGTCCGTGTCGGCCGATGCCAGGTTCGAGATCGAGCCCGAGATGTGCTGCTTCTCGTGGCGCATGCCGGCGTCGACCTTGATGCGGTCGTTGATGCGCCATTCGTCGGCCACGAAGATCGCCGTGTTGCGGCCGTCGTACGAGGCGATCGGCGCGTAGAACACGTTGCCGTCCGTGCCGTTCCTGGAGATGACGGCGCCGTTGTTCAGCTTGACGTCGATGAGGCGCGCGTTCGGCGTCGCCGTCATCAGGTGGCTGTTGCCCAGGTACCAGACATCGTGCGACGAATAGTTCGCGACGTAGGCGCCGGCCGTGATCGTGTTGTTGTAGCCGATATCCTTGCTGACGCGGAATTCGTCCGTGAACGAGCGCAGCTTCTTCTCGACGGCCCACAGGCCCGCCTGCACCACCTGCTGGTTCGGGGCGACCGCGGCGCCGCCGCTCGTGTAAGTGATCGCGCCGCCCGTGGCAGCGACACCGCCCGCCGCGGCCAGCACGGCCGCGTTGCCGTTGGCGGACGCGATGGCCTGGCTCACGTAGTCGGCCGCGCTCAGCGGGTTGTTACCCGTGAACATGGCGATCGTGTTCAGGTCGCCCTTGAAGTAGTTGAACTTGTTCGACACGTCCCAGCCGTTCAGCTTCTGCTGGAAATCCGCGCCGACCAGGTTCGACGAGAGGCCGCGGCCGTTGCCCAGGTCATAGTTCAGCGTCTTGTCGGGACCGGCTTCCACCGTGAAGTTGCGCATCTCGTTGCTCATCAGGGTGCCGCGCAGCGGATCGAAGCCGGGGAACGACGAGATCGTGTGGCCATTGTTCGACGAAATCAGCGGCACGCCCGTGTAGAACGCATTCTTGTCCGACGTCGAGCGGGCGTAGACCGTCAGCTCGCCCTGGTCCAGCTTGCGCGTCAGCGAAGCCGAGAGCTGGCCGCCGTCGTCGGCGGGGAAGCCGGCGTCGCGCACGCCGTTCGTCGTGCGGTAGAAGCCGCCGATCATGCCGTACCAGCCGTCGGCGATCTTGCCGCTGTAGACGCCGTCGACGCGGCGCAGGCTGCCCGTGCCCGTCGTGAAGCGCAGGCTGCCTTCCGGCTCGTCGCCGCCTTTCTTCATGATGAAGTTCATCGTGGCGCCCGGCTGGCCGCTCGAATAAATCGTGCTCGGACCGCCGCGCAGTACTTCCACGCGCTCGATCGTGTCGTCCAGGCGGAACGCGGACGAGCCTTCGAAGAACGACAGCACCGGCACCGGGAAGATCGGGTTGCCGTTCATCTGCACGGAGACGAACGGCGAGTCGCTGCCCGACGGGAAGCCACGCACTTCGATGTTGGCGCCGGACTGGCCGCCCGTCGCCTCGGCGTACACGCCCGGGACGATCTTCAGCACGTCGGCGGTGCTGGACGGGGCGGCCTGCTTCAGCTGCTCTTCGGTCGCGGTCGTGATCGAGAAGCTCGTGTCGATCTTGCGCGTACCGGAGGCCGATGCCGTACCGGTGACGACGACTTGCTGGATTTCTTTCTGGACGCTGTCCTGGGCAACCGCCTGGGCTTGGACAACGAGGGTAAGGACAGCGAGGGCAACTGCCGACAGTTGCGGGAACTGCATGGTGTTTTTCATTTTATGCTCTCAGTGATTGGGAACCGGCTACGGGGCGTCTCCTCCCCGGTTTTTCTTGTCGATTGATGGTTCGACAAGGAACGCGGCCATTGAAACATCCGATTGACATCGATGTCAATCAAAATGCTATCGATGTCATTTTTTGTCGACACGACAAAAAAATCTGTCATAATCCATCCCGCTCAAGTAATCTGTTACCGCTACCCCAAGATTTATTGCTCAAAAGACTATGGCGCAAGCAAAGAAACCCCTGGCCGGCGATACGGCCGTGACGATGGAAGACCTGGCGAAAATCGCCGGCGTCTCCACGATCACGGTATCGCGGGCATTGCGCGACAGTCCGCTCGTGACGGAAAACACGCGGGAAAAGATCCGCAAGATCGCGCAGGAGCAGGGTTACCGCTTCAACATCAGCGCCCGCAACCTGCGCATGCGCCGGTCCTACTCCGTCGCCGTCGTCGTCGAGATGACGCCCGTGAAGGGCCGGCCGATGTCGGACCCGTATCCGCTCGAATTGCTGGGCGGCATCACCCAGGAACTCACCACCGCCGGCTACAGCGTCGTGCTCACGTCCAAGCAGTTGCTCGACACGGCGCCGGTGCAGGGCGCCGACGGCCTGATCCTGCTGGGCCAGGGTTCGCACGGCGAAGCGGTCAAGGCTTTGCAGCAGACGACCTTGCCGCTCGTCGTGTGGGGCGCGCCGGAAGAGGGCGCCACGTACACCGTCGTCGGTTCCGACAACCGCAAGGGCGGCGCCAGCGTCGCGGAGCGCTTCCTGGAGCAGGGCCGGCGCAAGCTGATTTTTGTGGGCGACGTCGACCACGCCGAGGTGCAGGAACGCTGCGCCGGCTTCATCGACGCGCTGTCGGGCCGCGCCACCGTGCACATCCTGCGCCCCAAGGCGTTCACGTTCGAAGCGGGCTTCGATTGCGTGACGTCGATCCTGAAAAAGAAGAACGGCCACAGCATCGACGGCCTGTTCGCCGCCAGCGACCTGCTGGCCATGGGCGCCATCCGCGCGCTGACGGAAGCGGGCCTGCGCGTGCCCGACGATATTTCCGTGATCGGCTACGACGACACGCCGGGCGCTGCCAGCTTCGTGCCGCCGCTCACGAGCGTCCACCAATACCTGCGCGACGGCGGCGTGCTGCTCGCGAAAAAAATGCTGGCCATGATCGAGGGCCAGCCGGCGCATTCGGAAATGCTGCCGACCACGCTGATCGTCCGCCACACCTGAACACATCACGACAAGCTTGAAAACGCGCGTCCAGCGCACGAGACGAGGAAACTGAAGTGCAAAATGACATCGATAACAATATTGCCCTCGCGGCCGAGCCGTGGCGCATCCGTGAAGACGCGCTGGCGTCTTCGCGCGCTTTCCTGCACGAGACACTGTTCACGCTGGGGAATGGCTGGATCGGCATGCGCGGCACGCCGGACGAAGGCACCGCCGGCGGCGCGACGCTGGAAGGCACGTACCTGAACGGCTTCCACGACACGGAAGCGATCCGGTATCCTGAAAATGCGTACGGCCTCGCGCGCATCAATGAATTCATGCTGAACGTGCCGAACGCGAAGCGCATCGCGGCGGTCGTCGACGGCGAACGGTTTTCTCTCGACGGCGGCCGCGTCCTCGCGTGGGAACGCACCCTGGACTTCCGCACCGGCCTGCTCGTGCGCACGGTCGAATGGGAGACCGCCACCGGCAAGCGCCTGCGCATCGCGAGCCGCCGCCTGGTGTCCCTCGGGCGCAAGCATGTGGCCGCGATCGAATACGCCGTCACGCCGCTGAATTTTGCGGGCGTGGTGCGCATCGTCGCCGACATCGATGCGGACGTGACGAATTTGCAGGCGGGCGACGACCCGCGCGTCGGTTCCGCGCTGACGGGACCGTCGCTGATCGAGACGCAGCGCGACGTGGGCGCGCACGACGTATTGCTGCTGCAGCGCACGCGCCACAGCGGTTTTACCCTGGCCACCGCGACGGATGCCGTGCCTTCGATTCCCGCGCGCGTCGAGCAGGTCGGACTGGGCCACGCGTTCGAGGCCCACGTGGAGCAGGGCGCCACGTTCGCCGTGCACAAATACGTCGCCTACGCGAGCTCGCGCGACATGGCGGCGGAGGCGGTGGGTCCGCACGCGCGCGCAGAACTGGCGCGCGCCCGCGCCGCCGGCTTCGACGCGCTGGCAGCCGAGCAGGCCGACTACCTGGCCCGCTTCTGGATCGAGGCCGACGTGGCCATCGACGGCGACGACGCCCTGCAGCAGGGCGTGCACTTCAACCAGTTCCACCTGCTGCAATCGGTCGGCCGCGACGGCAAGACGAACATCGCGGCCAAGGGCGTGACGGGCGAGGGCTACGAGGGCCACTATTTCTGGGACACGGAGATCTATGTGTTCCCGTTCTTCCTGTATTCCCGGCCCGAGATCGCGCGCGCGCTGCTGCAGTACCGCTACAACGGCCTGCCGAAGGCGCGCGAGCGCGCACGCCAGATGGCGCACGACAAGGGCGCGCTGTACCCGTGGCGCACCATCGCGGGCGAGGAGTGCTCGGCCTATTTCCCGGCCGGGACGGCGCAATACCACATCAACGCGGACGTCGCGTACTCGATCCGCCTGTACCTGCTGGCGACCGGCGACTTCGACTTCATGGCGGCGCAGGGCGCCGAGATCGTGCTGGAGACGGCGCGCATCTGGACGGGTATCGGCAGCTACGACCGCGCGCACCGCTTCTGCATCAACGCGGTGACGGGACCGGACGAGTACACGGCCATCGTCAACAACAACTACTACACGAACGCGATGGCGCGCATGCACATGACGTTCGCGGCGGACGTCGCCGAGCGCCTGCGCGCCGAGCGTCCGGCCGACTATGCGCGCATTGCGGCGGCCATCGGCCTGGACGAGGCCGAGATCCGGGCCTGGCGCGCCGCGAGTGCCGCGATGGTGCTGCCGTACGACGACGGCCTCGGCATCCACGCGCAGGACGACAGCTTCCTGTCCAAGAAACCGTGGGACTTCGCGAACACGCCGAAGGAGAACTATCCGCTGCTGCTGCACTACCACCCGCTGGTGATCTATCGCCACCAGGTGTGCAAGCAGGCGGACGTCGTGCTGGCGCTGCTCCTGCTGTCGAACCAGTTCTCCCTGGACGACAAGCGCCGCGACTTCGATTTCTACGAACGCGTGACGACGCACGATTCCTCGCTGTCGTCCTGCATCTTCAGCATCGTCGCGAGCGAGATCGGCTACCGCGACAAGGCCTATGCCTACTTCATGGAGACCGCGCGCCTGGACCTCGACAACACGCACGCGAACACGCAGTACGGCGTGCATACGGCCGCGATGGCCGGCACGTGGCTCGGTGTCGCCTACGGCTTCGCCGGCATGCGTCTCGACGAAGCGGGCCTGCGCTTCGCGCCGACGCTCCCCGACCGGTGGACGGGCTACCGCTTCAAGGCGCAGGTGCGGGGCGCGCTGCTGGAGGTGGCGGTCGACGCCGCCGGCACCGACTACCGCCTGCTGCGCGGCGACAGCCTGGCGTTCGCGCACGCCGGCACGACGCTCGTACTGGACGCGCAGCGCACCCACATCCGCATGGAGAACCAACAATGAGCACGAGATTCAAGGCGGTCATCTTCGACCTCGACGGCGTCATCACGGACACCGCGCACTACCACTACCTGGCGTGGAAGCGCCTCGCGGACAGCGTCCACGCGCCGTTCGACGCAGCGTTCAACGAACAGCTGAAGGGCGTCGACCGCATGGGTTCCCTGGAACTGATCCTCGCGCGCGCACAGCGCACGTACACGCCGGAAGAAAAGCGGGCGCTGGCCGACGCGAAGAACGGCCACTACCAGGAACTGATCGCGACGATGACGCCGGACGACCTGCTGCCGGGCGCCCTGCGCGCACTGGAGGAAGTGCGCGCGGCGGGACTGCGGATCGGCCTCGCGTCCGTCAGCCGCAACGCATTCACGGTGCTGGACCGGCTGGGCATCCGCGACCGCTTCGACGACGTCGTCGACGCCGCCACCATCGTCAACGGCAAGCCCGATCCGGAGATTTTCCTCACCGCGGCCGCGCACCTGGGCGTGACGCCTGCGGACTGCCTGGGCGTGGAAGATGCGGCCGCCGGCGTCGCGTCGATCAAGGATGCGGGCATGTTCGCCGTCGGTGTCGGCAGTCCGGACGTGCTCCATCGCGCGGACCGTGTGATACCGTCGATGGCAGCGTTCCGGCTGCAGGACTACTAAGAGATACCATATAAAAACTGGAGACAACGTGAACCAACGACGCATCCTGCTGGCCTTGTTCATGATCTACTTCGTGTTCGCCATCCTGCTCAACAGCGTGGGCACGGTGATCCTGCAGGTCATACACACCTATGGCGTCGACAAGGGCGCGGCGAGCGTGCTGGAGGGCTTCAAGGACCTGCCGATCGCGATCGTGTCGTTCTTCGTCGCGTCGACCTTGCCGCGTTTCGGTTACAAGAAGGCGATGCTGGTGGCGCTGGCGATCGTCACGGCCGCCACGCTGGCGATGCCGCTCATGCCGGCGTTCGCGACAGCGAAACTGCTGTTCCTGTGCGTGGGCGTCGCGTTCGCGCTGGTGAAGGTGTCCGTGTACTCGACCATCGGCCTCGTCGCGCGCGACCGCAAGCACCATGCGGGCATCACGAACATGCTGGAAGGCTTCTTCATGGTTGGCGTGCTGTCGGCGTACTGGATCTTCGGCTACTTCATCGATGCGGACCATCCGGCCTCCACGAGCTGGCTGAACGTGTACTGGCTGTTGTCCGGCCTGTGCGCGGCCACGTTCGGGCTCGTGCTGGCGACCGGATTCGACGAAGTGGGCGCCGCGCCGCCGGACAGCCGCGGCCCGGCCGCCGACTTCATCGCGATGCTGCGCCTGTTCGCGCGGCCGCTCGTGTACGTGTTCGTGCTGACGGCCTTCCTGTCCGTCCTCGTCGAGCAGGCGATCGGTTCGTGGCTCCCCACGTTCAACAACGAGATCCTGATGCTGCCCGCCACGATGAGCGTGCAGGTCACGAGTATCTTCGCCGGCTGCCTCGCGGTGGGCCGCCTGCTGGCCGGCGTCGTGATGCGCCGCCTGAACTGGTATCCCGTGCTGACCGTGTGCATGCTGGCGATGGGCGCGACGGTGCTGCTGTCGCTGCCGCTCACGCACGGCATCGCCCACGATCCGGACGTGACGTGGGCAACGGCGCCGGTGGCCGCGTTCCTGTTCCCGCTCATCGGCCTGTTCATGGCGCCGATCTACCCGGGCATCAATTCCGTGATGCTGAGTTCCCTGCCGCGCCACCAGCACGCGCCCATGACGGGGCTGCTCGTGATCTTCTCGGCGCTCGGCGGCACGACGGGGTCGCTGATCACGGGGTATGTGTTCGGGCACGTGAACGGGCATTTCGCGTTCTACCTGACGCTCGTGCCGATCGCGCTGATGGTGGGGAGCCTGTATGCGTTCAAGCGGCATGTGGACAGGACTGCGGCCGAAGTGCCGATGGACGCGCATATTGCGTGAATCGACTACGTCGTTCCCGCGGAAGCGGGAATCCATACTGAGCAACAGGAACCGTTACACCGGAGACATCCGGGTGTTTCCGAGTGACTGACTCTGGAAGTTCAGCATGGGTCCCCGCCTTCGCGGGGACGACGGTTCTGGCGCTATCAGTCCGGTTGATGGCACCCAGGATCCGCCTGTTGCGGCGCGGTCTTCTGCGCCAGCAGCAGCACCCGGAAATCCTCGGCCCGCATCGGCTTGCCGATCAAATAGCCCTGCAGCACGTCGCACCCCGTCGAGCGGATCGCTTCCTTCTGCACCTCCGTCTCGATGCCTTCGCAGATCACATCCAGCTTGAGCGACTTGGCGAAGGCGATGACGCCGTTGACGATGTCCAGGCAGCGCCGGTCCTGCTCGATCTCGCGCACGAACGAACGGTCGATCTTGATCGCGGTGATCGGCAAGGTGCGCAGGTACGACAGGTTCGAGTAGCCCGTGCCGAAGTCGTCGAGCGCGATGCGGAAGCCGTCGCGCTGCAGCAGCCGCAGCACCGACGCCGCCTTGTCGATGTCCTGCATCAGCATGCTCTCGGTGACTTCCAGCTTGATGCACTCGGGGGCCAGGTCGTAGTGGGTGACGAGGTTCGTCAGCAGCGGCGGCAGGTTTTCGTCCATCAGCTGGCGCGGCGAGACGTTCACCGCCATGCGCAGGCGGTAGCCCAGCAATTCCCATTCGCGCGCCTGGCGGCACGCTTCCTCGCACACCCATGCGCCGACGGCCGTGATCGCGGGCGAGCCTTCCAGCATCGGCAGGAACAGGTCGGGGGCGAGCAGGCCGAGACGCGGATGTTCCCAGCGCAGCAAGGCCTCCGCACCCACGACGGCGCCGTTCGCGGCGCTGACCTGCGGCTGGTAGAACAGCACGAACTGGCGCCGTTCGAGGGCCGAGAACACTTCCTGGCGGAGCTCCAGGCGCTGCTTGAGCAGGTGGCGCGCCGTCGTCGAAAACACGGCGTACGTGTGGCGGCCATTGTCCTTGGCCTCGTACATGGCCGCGTCCGCGTTGTTGAGCAGCTCGTCGGCCGAGTACTCGCGGCCGTTGCCGATGGCGACGCCGATGCTGCCGCCCACCGTCACGAAATGGCCGTCGACGGCGATGGGCGTGGCGAGGTGGTGCAGGACGGCCGCGGCCACGCCCTTCGCGGCGTCGGCGTCCATGCCTTCGAGGACGACCACGAATTCGTCGCCGCTGATGCGCGCGACCGTGATGCCGGCGCCGGCGAGGCTCGCCAGGCGCCGGCCGATTTCCTGCAGCGCCATGTCGCCCGCGCGGTGGCCGTGGGCGTCGTTGACTTCCTTGAAGTGGTCGAGGTCGACGAACAGGACGCCTACCGGCCGCTCGTCCTCGACGGAACGTGCCAGTGCCTCGTCGAGCGCGCGCAGGCAGCTGAAGCGGTTGTGCAGGCCCGTCAGGCTGTCGTGCGTGGCCATGTGCATGAGCCGCGCCTCCGCTTCCTTGCGTTCGGTGACGTCGGCGAAGAACGCGGTGACGCCTTCGCGCGACGGGTACGCGCGCAATTCCAGCCAGATGCCCAGCGGCACGTAGAAGTTCTCGCAGCGGGCGACTTCGCGATCGTGCATCGCACGCTGGTAGGCGTCGTAGAACGGTCCGCCGACGGCTTCCGGGAACTCTTCCCACATGTTCTTGCCGATCAGGTCTTCCGGGCGCCGTTCGATCCAGGCCGCGCCGCGCGTGTTGACGTACGTGAAGCGCCACTCGCGGTCGAGGGATACGCAGCCGTCCGAGATGCTTTCCAGGACGGTGGTCAGGCGTTCGCGCGCCTGCACGGCCGCCTGCTGGGCTTCCACCACCTCCGTCACGTCCTGCAGGAAGGCGACGAAGTGGGAGGGGACGGCCCCGTTCTCGTGGACGGGGAACAAGTGCATGCGGCACCAGAACAGGCTGCCGTCCTTGCGGTAGTTGCGCAGCAGCGCCGTGCAGATCTCGGCGTGCTCGATGCAGTGGCGGAGCAGCGCGATCTCGGGCTGGTCGCGGTCGTCGCGCTGCAGGAAACGGCAGTTGCGGCCGACGGCTTCGTACAGTGCGTAACCCGTCATCCGTTCGAACGCGGGGTTGACGTAGGCGATGGGATTGTCCGGCAGGCTGGCGTCGGAAATGATGATGCCCGTGTTGCTCGCCTCGATCAGTCGCTTGAAGAACGGCGCCGGCAATTGTTCGATCTTGTCGATGAGGGAGCGGACTTCTTCAGGAGAGCAATTCTGCATGATCGTCTACCTTGGGGCTGGACGTTATCAGTGTAACGCCGCGTGACGTGGACATGCAGCACGAAAGACAGCTGTGTCCGCATGTAGTTGCCTGTGCGATCAGACCGCTTGCGACGGCACGCGGAACCCTCGTCGCGCGCCATGCATGCCGCGTCAATCGACGCCGAGCGCGGCCATGCGCGCGCGCAGCGCCAGCCGGTCCGCATCGATCTGCGCGCCGTTCGTCTGGCGCGACAACGCGGCCTTGTCCTTGCGGCCGAGGAAGTAGGCGATGCGCTCGGCATTGGCGCCGGACGGGTGGGGAATGCCGTGCAGGATGCGGCCGGCATCCAGCACGCCGCGCGCCGCGAGCCAGTCGAGCGCGAGGCCGACCTTCGGGCCCAGCGGTACGTACACGGCGTCGGGCAGGGAGGTCGCTTCGGCCGCGAAATAGTCGAGCAGCTGGGCCTGCAGCAGCGGCGTCGTCAGCATGTTCGGGGACGCGCCGTTGTAATTCTTCTGGTTGACGAACACCGGGTGGCGCAGCACGGCCGTCACGTGCATCAGGTGGGCGTGTGCGCCGAACAGCGATGCGCAGCTGGCGATGCCGAGCCAGCGCTGCAGGCCCACGTGGTCGAGCAGGGCGACGAGGTTCGGGCGGATCGCGCCGGAAAACGCACCGGTGTACTTGGCAGCCCGTAATACATCGTCCGGCGCCGCGCCGTGCGCCAGCAGCCGCCGCGCCTCGCGCACGGCGTTCTTCCATTGCACGAAACCGGGCGAGATGCCGACGAGGACGAGGCGCGCCGCGCGGTTTACGTAATCGAACGGAATGTAGTGGGCGCTGACGGTGCCGGCGCGCGCCAGCAGGAAGCCGTCCGGGATCTGCGCGGGCGTGCCCACGGCGTCCGGATCGGTATCCAGGATGAGGTCGCGGAACGCGGGAAATGTCGCCGACATGGGTTGTTAGAAAGTGTAGATGCCTCGTATTTTGCCACGTGAAATCGTTGTCACCTCCCTTTATGTACGTTTAAAGATACAAAAAACGATATCGAAGTTGCGGAAAAATTGATTGGATCGTTCTCAGTCGACCGCCTAACATTACTGTGCAGCATGCCAGCTCAGAAAGCGTTTCTAGCGCTTTCAGAAACATAACAATACTTACAAGTAATAGGAGACGTATGGAACCCACCGCAACGGGCCGTTTCGCGCCCGCATGTCGCACCTTCACATTGCGCGCTACTGCCGCCGCACTCCCAGGCATCGGACCCGGTGTTGCGCTGTGCTGGAAACATTGATCCAGGAGCCTGATCGCTAGGCAATAATAAGGGTGCTGCTCGGAAATCCGCGTAGCACCCTGTTCGTTTGGAAGGACGTCCGTATGCAAACCCAGAAACTCTCCACCCTCGAAAAAGTGGGCTTCGGCGCCGGCGACATGGCGCTCAACGTGGTGATCTCGTCGATGATGCTGATCATCACTTTCTTTTATACGGACGTCTATGGACTCAAGACGACCGACCTCGCGCTGCTGTTCGTGCTCGTCAAGATCGTGGGCGCTGTTTCCGACCTCATCGTCGGCCAGATGACGGACAGTTTTCTTTCCCGCTGGGGCCGCTATCGGCCTTATCTGCTGTTCCTGGCGATCCCGTATGGCCTGTCCGTATACGCCGTGTTCAGCACGCCGGACTGGAATTACGACGCCAAGCTCGTGTGGGCGTATTCGACGTACATCCTGATGACCCTGATGACGTCGGGCGTCGGCGTGCCGTACATCTCGCTGATCAGCGGCCTGACGAGCGACCCGCAGGAGCGCCTGTCCGCGAACGGCTACCGGCTGTTCCTCGCCAAGGTCGGCGCGTTCATGGTCACGATCGTCGTGCCGATCCTCGCGCAGCGCTGGGGCAACGGCAACCAGGCCGCCGGCTACCAGGCGGCGATGGCCGTGATGGCCCTGCTGGGTGTCGTGCTGTTCCTGTTCACGTTCTTCACGACGACGGAACGCGTCGTCTATAAAACGAAGCGCCAGCCGCTGCTGGAACAGATCGCGGTGCTCGCGCAGAACGACCAGTGGCTGATCCTGTGCGCCGTCTGCGTGACGGGCACCATCGGCTACGTGATCCGCGGTTCCGTCGCGATCTATTACGCCAAGTACTACCTGCACGGCGACACGGCAACCGTGTCCGCCTTCCTGTCGACGGGCGTCGCGGCCGCCATCATCGCGATGGTCGTGTCGACGTGGGTGACCAAGTTCTATTGCAAGGTCAAA
>CBIHRX010000124.1:0-17887 GCA_966212555.1 uncultured Massilia sp. | reverse complement strand
CTCTCTGTGGGGTTCCATGGGGTCGTTTTTGTTGTTTTGTGGCTCGCCGGGGGGGGGGCCGCCGCCGCCCCCCCCCCCGCAAGGTTTTACGCCGCTCCGGCCGTCTTTTCTCCGCCCGGGCCCAGGGCCCGGCAACCGACCGCCTGCTCGTTGTGCACCTCGATCGCGGCCGCGTTCTGGTGGTCCGAACTCGCGTCCACCTTTTCCGGCGGCACCTCGATACGGGTGATGCTGGATGCCACCGACACCGGGTCGCTGGCCGGGAACGTCATTTCCACGGCATCGTCGAGCAAGGTTTCCTTGGCCACGGCTTCGCGCGGCTCGGCCTCGGCGCTGGCCATCGTGCGGATCGCACGGGCCCATTTCACGACCTTCAGGTCTGCCAGGTCGGCGATGGTATTGATACCGAACGCATCACGCAACGCGTCCGCCTGCTGCTGGGTGACGTCGCGCAACGCCGTCACGGGCTGGTGCACCAGTTCGCGGAAACATTTATCGTGATGGGTGTCGTTTACGATGATTTGAATATTCATGTCTGTCCTTTCAAGTGGGCCCCTGACACGTTGCCACTATCGCATACGGTCTTGACACGGTATGTGCGGCACCGAACGATGCCCCGCCGGTGGCCGCGCACGATTGATTTTTGGGTATGGACGGGCCGTGCTATCATGATGAATTGCAACAGTTTTTATCAAAATATTTTGCAAAGCGGCATGCTCTGCTATTCTGCTGAGCTTGTGAATCCGTCTCCGATCCTCGTTCAAACGCCGTGTCCCTCACCGAAAAACCGAAGATTCTCGTCGTGAATGACGACGCCGCCAGCCTGCTTGCACTGACGAGCCTGCTGGAGCAATGGGCCGACGAATGCAATTACGAGGTCTTGTCCGCCCGTTCCGGCCAGGATGCGCTGCGCGAGGTGCTCCGTCACGATTTCGCCGTCATCCTGCTCGACGTGAACATGCCCGGCATGGACGGGTTCGAGACGGCCGAGGCGATCCACCAGCGCCCCCGCTCCGCCGACATCCCGATCATCTTCGTCACGGCCTTCCTCGCCGACGAGATCGACCGCCTGAAGGCCTACCAGCGCGGCGCCGCCGACTTCCTGTTCACCCCCGTGATCCCGCAGGTGCTGCGCGCCAAGGTGCAGGTGTTCGTGGCGCTCGCGACGAAAAACGAGCAACTCAAGCGCCAGGCCGAAAAGCTGTCCCAGCGCACGACCGAGCTGACCACGACCAATAAACGTCTCGTGCGCGAGATGGAAGAGCGGCGCGCGGCCGAACGCAAGAGCAGCGCGAAGGACGAATTCCTCGCCATGCTGGGCCATGAGCTGCGCAACCCGCTTTCCGCCATCAGCAGCGCCGGTGCGCTGCTGGGCATGCCCGGCGTCGGCGCCGAATCGATCGCCCGGGCCCGCCTGATCATCCAGCGCCAGAGCCAGCATTTGTCGCGCATCGTCGACGATCTGCTCGATTTGTCGCGTGCCATGTCCGGCAAGATCTTGCTGTCACGCAAGCGCCTGGACATCGCGACGCTCGTCTCGAGCTGCCTCGACACGTTCCGCGCGACGGGCCGCACGGCCGGCTACGACATCGACGCGCAGGTGTCCCCGGCCTGGGTCGACGGCGATGCCACGCGGCTGGAACAGATCGCGACGAACCTCATCGACAACGCGCTGAAGTACACGCCGGCCGGCGGCCGCATCGAGATCACCGTCGCATCGATCGACACGGACGTCGTGCTGCGCGTGAGCGATTCCGGCGTCGGCATCGCGCCGGACCTGCTGCCGCACGTGTTCGACGTGTTCGTGCAGGGCGCGATCTCGATCGACCGCTCGCAAGGCGGCCTCGGGATCGGCCTGTCGCTCGTGCGCCGCCTCGTCGAATTGCACGGCGGTACGGTCAGCGCCAGCAGCCCCGGCAACAGCAGCGGCAGCACGTTCGAGATCCGCCTGCCGCGCACCGAAGCGGCGCTACCCGCGGACGCGCCCGCGCGCGCCCGGCCGCAGGAGGCGGGCAAGCCGAAAGTGTTGCTAATCGAAGACAACGACGACGGCCGCGAGATGATGGCGACGATGCTCGCGTCGTTCGGCTATCCCGTCCTGCAGGCCGGCGACGGCCTGGAAGGCGTGCGGATCGCGTGCACGGAACGGCCGGAGGTCGCCCTCGTCGACATCGGCCTGCCCGGCATCGACGGGTACGAAGTCGCGCGCCGCCTGCGCCAGGACCCGGCGGCGCGCGCGATCCGGCTGATCGCACTGACGGGGTACGGGCTCGAAGAAGACCAGCGCCGCGTGCTGGACGCGGGCTTCGACCTGCATCTCGTGAAGCCCGTGGAAGTCAACGCCCTGCTCGACCAGCTGGCCGACCCGGCGCTGCGTCCGCGCGACGAGGGTCAGCCGCTGGTCACACAGACGTAGGGTGGGCGGCCTCCGCCCACGCGTTACGCCAACCAACCGCATGCGTCACGCGTGGGCACGGGGTGCCCACCTTACAGCGTCGACATCAGTTCCTGTTTGCGCAGCGCCATTTCCTGGCCAAGCGCGAGCAGGTCGAGGCCGGCCTTCTTCGCCTTCGGGAACATTTCCTTCTCTTCTTCCTGGACGTGGTGCTCGATCTGTTCGCTCAGCACTTTCACTTTCGCGTCGTAGAGGTCGTCGTCCGGCTGCATTTCCTGCAGTTGCTTGATCAGGTCTTTCGCCGAGGCGTGCTCGACGATGGCTTCGTCGACCATGTCCTCGCCCTCCTCGACCTTGGCCGCGCGCACGGCCGGATAGAAGATTTCCTCTTCGATGGTCGTGTGGGCGATCAGCGCCTTGCAAATCTTGTCCTTCAGCTTTTCCTTGCTGGTCGTGGCGCGGTCGCCCAGTTGCTCGAACTGCTCGAACATCTCGGCGACTTCGCGGTGGTCGGCGGTCAGGAGGGCGATGGCGTCCTGGCCCGCGGCCATGGCATTGGACTGGGTGCCGGCCTGTGCGCCGGAATGGGTTCTCGTGCTCATGTTGACTCCTTCGGTGGGGGTTATCGGCGCTCGGCCAGAGCCCCTAGAATGACCGGGAATGCAACATCGGACTGTACGGGAACTCACAAAGACGATTCCTGCGCCGTCCCGGCCCAAGCTGTTGTATCATCCCGAGAAACATAATTTGGTTGCCTCCATGAAAGTTTCGGAACCTCATCCGCCGGATTCCGGAGAAGACAGCCAGCCTGCGGCGCGTGCCGCCGAGCTGGCCGAACTCCTGGCCCATATGACGACCTGCTGGGACGAAGAACGACGCCAGCTGGCCCGCCGGCTGCACGACAGCCTCGGATCGTCGATGACGGCGCTGACGATGCATCTCGGCCTGCTGTCGCAGCACCTGCAGGAACAGCCGCAGCGCGACCGCGCGGCGCAAATGAAGCAACTGCTGAACAACATCATCGAGACCAACCGCAAGATGCAGTTGGCGCTCTGGAACGACAAGCTGGAATTCCTCGGCCCCAAGTCCGCCATCGCGGAACTGGTGCAGGAATGGAGCCGCGAACACGGCATCAAGGCGAAGGCCAGCATGCCGGACGAAGACCCGGACTACACGCGCGCCCAGGGCGTGGCGCTGCTGCGCTGCGCCGAGGAAGGCCTGCGCAATGTGGTGAAACACGCCCAGGCGACGAAGGTCGACGTGATTCTCGACGACGACGGCGACCAGGCGATGCTGACCGTGCGCGACGACGGCGTCGGACCCGGCGCCGGCGCGTCCCCCGCGGCGAGCTGCCACGGCCTGCGCATGCTGCGCGAACGGGTCCGCACGCTCGGCGGCACGCTGACCCTCGGCGCCGGCCCCGACGGCAAGGGAACCGCGCTCACGCTGATCTTCCCGAAGCAACCTGCCTGACGTCAGTGCAGCTTGACGAGCGGCGTCGTCCGGCGGATCAGGAAGCGCGCGAACGCCATCAGGCCCGTGCGCAACGACCCCAGCACGGCCTTGTGGTGCATCAGGTGCAGGCTCATGTACATGATGCGCGCCATGAACCCTTCCACGAACAGGCTGGCGCCCCGTAGCGAACCCATCAGGTTGCCCACCGTCGTCTCGCGGCCGATCGACACGAGCGAGCCGTAGTCGCGGTAGACGTACGGCGCCTCTTGCGGCGGTTCGCCCCGGTCGAGGCGCAGGAAGGTCTTCAAAAGATAATCGGCCTGCTGGTGGGCGGCCTGGGCGCGCGGCGGCACGGACTTGCCGTTGCCGTCCGTGCACGCGGCGCAATCGCCCAGCGCGTACACACCGGGGACGCCCTTCACGGCCAGGTGCGCATCCACGTCGATCTGGCCCCCCTTCGCGACCGGCAGCCCGAGCGAACCGAGGAATTCCGGCGCCCGGATGCCGGCCGCCCAGACGCACAGGTCGGCCGGGTAGACGTTGCCCTTGTTGTCGCTGACCTGTTTCGGGTCGATGCGGTTGACGCGGCAATCCGTCACGACGCGGATGGCGCGCTGGTCGAGCAGGCGCGCGGCCGCGGCGGACACGCGCTCCGGCAGCGGCGCCAGGATGCGCGGCGCGCCTTCCAGCAGCGTGATGCGCACGTCGCGCTTGACCTGCAGGCGGCGGAAGCCGTACGCGGCATACACGCCGGACGCTTCGCGCAGTTCCGCCGCCAGTTCGACGCCCGTGGCGCCGCCGCCGATGATGACGATGTCGAGGCCGGAGTCGCCGCCCGCACCATCCTCCTTCTGCTGCTCGGCCTGGGCGAGCAGGCGCAGCAGGCGCAGGCGGAACCGTTCCGCGTCCTCGGTCGCATTCAGGGAAATGGTGTGTTCGCGCGCGCCGGGCACGCCGAAATAATTCGACGTGCTGCCCACGGCGATCACGAGGGAGCGGTAACCCAGCTTACGTTCGGGCAGCACCTCTTCGCCGTCGCTCGGCGCGGTGACGGGGGCGATCGTGACGTGGCGCGCGGCCGCGTCCAGCGCCGTCATGGCGCCGTAGACGAAGGAAAAGCCGCGGTCGTGCGCCAGCATCTGGTACGACAGGCCTTCCTGGTGAATGTCCAGGGTGCCGGCCGCCACCTCGTGCAGCGACGGTTTCCATACGTGGTATAGCCGGCTGTCGACCAGCGTCACCTTGTCGGGTCCCAGTTTGCGGCCCAGTTTGCAGGCCAGTTCCAGTCCGCCCGCCCCGCCGCCCACGATCACGATATCGCTTTGCAAGCCTGCCTCCGTCGGTCGCGCCCGTTACCGGGCTCACGCAGGCAGTTTACTACGGGGTGGCGCGACCACCCGGCACGGATCAGTCGTGGCCGCGTCCGTGACCGTGGCCGTGGCCGTTGCCATGCCCGTTGCCATGGCCGTTACCGTGACCGCGGTCCCAGTCGCCGCCGTGGCCGTGGCCACGATCGTCGCGGTATTCCACGCGCTCGACCACGCGCACTTCGCGCGGGCCGCCACGGTAGTCGCCACGGTAGCCGACATGCTCGCGGTAGCGCGGCACATACGTGTTCGTGTACCACTCGTCGCGCACGAACAGGACCGGACGGCCGCAGGCGCCGTAGCGGCCGCAGAACTTGGACCAGTGCTTGCGGTGGCCCGGCGGCACGCGCAGGTAGACCGGTTCCGCCACGTAGTGCGGCGCCGGCGCGATGATCACCGGCTGCGGCGCGTACACGACGGGGCGCGGGACGAAGTCGCCGATGTCGATGCGGCCATAGAAGCCGGGCTGGCCGACGCTGATGGAGACATTGGTCTGGGCAAGGGCCGGAAGGGACGCGGCGCACAGTGCGACGCCGAAGATCAGGGCTTTCATAGGATGACCTCGTTGTAGTGTTTAACTGAAGTTTATCAAACGAAACGTCAAGCACAATTCGTTGCAACACATACTTACATTGTCGCTCCGGCGCGCCGCTGGCGCCGGCATCGCGCTAAGATCGGGCCGAAGGAGGTCCATCATGCACCACCATCGCGCACGCTGGAGCCTGCTGCTCCTGGCCTGCCTCATGCTGGTGGCCTGCCAGGACCGGCGCGAACCGGTGAAACCCACCGTCACGCTGGCCACGGCCGCCATCGCCGCCTCGGCCTGACCGCGCACCCGCCGCGCGGCCTGCCCCGCTTCCGACCCGTCCCCGGGCCGGCGTCCCTTTGCATCCTCGTGTTAGAATCTTCCCTGCCATAAGGCAACGCTAGGGGTCCTGCAGCCGCCACCGCGGCCGCGGGTGAGACACACCCTCCGAACCTGATCTGGGTAATGCCAGCGAAGGGAAGCATGCGGATTCCGGTCGCGCACCGGCTCCGGTTCCCCTTTGCCGGCTCCACCCGTCGCACCAACGAGGAACCGATGCATCATCCCGCTTTTACTGGAGTCCCGCGCCCCTGAACGTGATCGTCCGGGGCGCCGGCGGGGTCGGCCCCGCCGCCGCCGGGGATTTTGGCGACGCGGGGCACCACCGCCCCCGGATCGAGCGCCAGGGCGGCCCCGCGCAGGAAACGAGCTTCGCGAACGGCTGCCAGATCTCCGTCTCGCACGCCGAACCGTGGGCCACGCCCGCCGGGCTGCTCAAGGTCGTGCAGTCGCTGGGCCGGGAAGACGCGCCATTGCTGTTCCGCCTGCAAGCCGACCCGCTGCAATGGCGCTGGTGCCTGCAATTCGTGCGCGAGTGCGCACCTGGCCGCGTGGCCGCCAACCTGCGCCGGATCGTCGCGCTGGCCGAGTACAGCCGGCGCAGCTTGCAGGCGCTGCGTGCCCGCACGGGCATCGAGTACGACCACCTCACGCGCGGCATCCTCCACTTCTACACGGACGAGCGGGAATTCGAGCGGGCCTGTCACGCGGCCGCCGCGATGCGCGACCTGGGCTGCCCGCGCATGACGGTCGACGCCGACGAGGCCGTGCGGATCGAACCGGCCCTCGCGGCCGTCCGCCGCAAACTGGTCGGCGGCGACTTCACGGCCACCGACGAATCGGGCGACGTCCACCGTTTCACGACGCAGCTGGCGGCGCGCGGCGAAGCGGCCGGCGTCCGCTTCCAATACAGCACGACGGTCACGCGCCTGCTGGCCGAAGGCGACCGCATCCGCGGCGTGGAAATCATCGATGCGGACGGCCGGCACCGCGTCGTGCTTGCGGACGCCGTCGTCGTCGCCCTGGGCAGTTTTTCCGTGGGCCTGCTGGCGCCGCTGGGCATCCGCCTGCTGATCTATCCGGGCAAGGGATATTCCGCCACCTACCCCATCCTCGACGCGGCTGCGGCGCCCACGGTCTCGCTGACGGACGACGGCCACAAGCTCGTGTTCTCGCGCCTCGGCGACCGCCTGCGCGTGGCCGGAACGTGCGAACTGAACGGCTACACGCGCGACCTGAACCCCGTGCGCTGCGACGCGATCACGCGCCGCGTGCGCGCGCTGTTCCCGGACGCGTGCGACTACGGCAACGCGACCTACTGGGCCGGCCTGCGGCCGCTGACGCCGTCGAACGTGCCGTACATCGGCCGTACGCGCTTTGCGAACCTGTACCTGAATACGGGGCACGGCACGCTCGGCTGGACGATGGGGTGCGGGTCGGGGCGGGCCATCGCGGACATCGTGTCGGGGCGCAGGCCGGAGGTGGACTTCGCGTTCACGTGAAGAGGCCGGATCAATACGTCCACCCGACCCGGAACCACGTCTCCAGCCGCGGCGCCAGCCAGAACCACATCACCGGAAAGCTGCCCGCGCCAAGGAACGACGCGGCACCGAGCAGCCCGGCGACCGGCCTGCCGGTAGCGCGAAAGCGCGCGTTGCCATACGACCCGGCCATTCCGAGGATGCCGGCGACGCACGCCATCACGATGAAAATGAATCCCCACGCGGACACCCGGCCACCCGCCACCAGGGCGAACGGCAACACCACGGCGCACAGTCCGAGACAGACGGTCGCCGCCAGCAGGACGAGTGTCGCGGTCAGCCGCCCTTGCGCCTGCAGTACGGCGCGCATACCCAGCAGGATGCCCCGACAAGAAAAGCCCAGCAGCATCGCCAGGAACAGCGGAATCAGGATGATACCCATCGCACTCTTCGAACTCCCTCGCTCGCGACAGGTTACACTGTCGCCTTTTACAATCCCGCTGCCACCACCATGTCGTTCGCATCGCTCGGCCTGATCGACCAGATCACGCGCACCCTCGCCTCGCTGTCCTACAACACGCCCACCGCCGTCCAGTCGCAGGCGATTCCCGCCGTGCTGGCCGGCCGCGACGTCATGGCGGCCGCCCAGACGGGCACCGGCAAGACGGCCGGCTTCGCCCTGCCCCTGCTGCAGCGGCTCGTGATGGACGGCGTCCAGGTCACGAGCAATTCGGCGCGTTCCCTGATCCTCGTGCCGACGCGCGAACTGGCCGAGCAGGTGCACGAGAGCGTGCGCGCCTACGGGGCCGGGCTGCCGCTGCGCACGATGATCGCGTACGGCGGCGTCAGCATCAATCCGCAGATGATGCGGCTGCGTAAAGGCGTCGACGTCCTCGTCGCGACACCCGGCCGCCTGCTCGACCTGCAGCGCCAGAACGCCGTGCGCTTCAACCAGGTGCAGACGCTCGTGCTGGACGAGGCGGACCGCATGCTCGATCTCGGCTTTGCGCGCGACATCGACCACCTGCTCGCGCTGCTGCCCAAGCGCCGCCAGACCTTGCTCTTCTCCGCCACGTTTTCCGACCCGATCCGGGCACTCGCGACGAAGCTGCTCGTCGATCCGGTCAGCATCGAAGCCACGCCGCGCAACACGACGGCGAAGGCGATCCGCCAGTGGATCGTCCCGGTCGACAAGAAGCGCAAGCCCGACCTGTTCCTGCACCTGCTGAAGCGCCACGGCTGGCCGCAGGTGCTGGCGTTCGTGAAGACGCGCAAGGGCGTCGACCAGCTCGTCGACCTGCTCGAGGCGAAGGGCATCGCGGCCGACTCCATCCACGGCGACAAGCCGCAGCCCGCGCGCCTGCGCGCGCTCGAGCGCTTCAAGGCGGGCGAAGTCCGCATACTCGTCGCGACCGACGTCGCCGCGCGCGGCCTCGACATCGAAGAGCTGCCCGTCGTCGTCAACGTCGACCTGCCCATGGTGGCGGAAGACTATGTGCACCGCACGGGCCGCACGGGCCGCGCGGGCGCGTCCGGCGAAGCGGTGTCGCTCGTGTGCGCGGACGAAGTCCAGCAACTGGCCGCCATCGAGGCGCTGACGAAGCAGACCTTGCAGCGCAACGAGGAAGCCGGCTTCGAGCCCGAGCACCGCGTGCCGCAGACGAATGCCAGCGGGGAGATCGTCAAGAAGCCGAAGAAGCCGAAGAAGGACAAGCAGGCGAAAGCCGCCCACCGCGACGCGCCCGTCGTGCAGGAAGACGTGCGGTTCAGGCGTTGAGCGGCGACGGATCGCGCAGGTCCGGCACTGCATCGCTGCGCGCACCCGGCTGCAGCGTAAGGTAACGGCCGGCGCGGAAGATCACGTAGTAGAACGCGGTCAGCGGCGTCGCGTTCGGACCGCAATCGAGCACCTGCGCACTCCCCTCCGGCACGTCGACGTCGACTGCCGGCGAGCCGCACCAGTCGATCTTCAGCTGCACCTTGTGCCGCCCCGGCGCCACGTGCACGCGGACTTCGGCGTCGTTGCCCACGCGTCCACGCTCGCTGCCGTCGACGAGGACGATGTAGTCCCGCATCCGGTCCTGGTACCACGCGGCGCGCCTGCGCACGATCAGTTCGGCCATCTTGCCTCCATTCGGTTGACCGCACCGATTCTACGTGACTGAATTCGTAGAATATTCACGGTTTGTCACCGCAACTCCAGCCAGAACTTGCGCACGCCTTCGTCCTCGTCCACCGGCCCCACGGTGAACCCGAGCTTTCTCACCAAACCGATGACGGGCGCGTTCTGCGGCAAGGCCTCGCCCACGATCTCGCGGGTGCCGCGCGCGCGGCAGTACGCGATCAGCTTGTTCATCAGCATCACGCCCAACCCTTTTCCCTTCAGGTCGGAGCGCACCGTCACGGCGAATTCCGCGCTCATGTTGTCCGGGTCGGCCACGACGCGGGCGACGGCCAGCGTCTCGGGATGGCCGTCCTGACCCGTGCGCGTGGCGATGAAGGCCATCTCGCGGTCGTAGTCGATCTGCGTGAAGCGCGCCAGCTGCGCCGGCTGCAGCTCGCGCACGCGCACGAACATGCGGTAGCGGACGTCGTCCGGCGTGAGCGCGTTGAAGAACGCCACGTGGGCGGCGCCGTCTTCCGGGCGGATGGGACGCAGCAGGATCGTCCCGCCCTGCCACGGCACGACGTCTTCCAGTTCGGCCGGATACGGGCGGATCGCGAGCCGGTCGAGGGCGTTGCCGGCGCGGTCGGCCATCGCGATGCGCATGCGCGCGTCCAGCACGACGGCGCCGTTGGCGTCGGCCAGCAGCGGGTTGATGTCCAGTTCGACGATCTCCGGCACCTCGGCGACGAGGCGCGCCACCTGCACCAGCACGGCGGCGATGGCGTCCAGGTCCGCGGGCGGATGGTTGCGGTAGCCGGCCAGCTGGCGCGCCACGCGCGTGCGCGAAATCAGGTCGCGCGCCAGCACCGTGTTCAGCGGCGGCAGCCCGACGGCGTGGTCGTTCACGGCTTCCACCGCCAGGCCGCCCTGCCCGAACAGGATCACGGGACCGAACACGGGATCGGTGGCGGCACCGGCGATCAGTTCGTGCGCTTCCGGGTTGCGCGCCATCGCCTGCACGATGAAGCCGTCCAGGCGCGCGTCCGGCTTCAGTTCCGCCAGGCGTTTCGCCATGCGTTCGGTCGCGGCGCGCACGGCGTCGGGCGTGTCCAGGTCGAGCGAGACGCCGCCCACGTCCGACTTCTGCACCACGTCCGGCGACAGGATTTTCACCGCCACCGGATAGCCGATCTCCGCGGCCATCGCGACCGCCTCGTCCGGCGTCGCGGCCGCGCGCGTGGGTACGGTCGGGATGCCGTAGGCGTCCAGGATCGCCTTCGTATCCGGGTCGTCCAGCAGGTAGCGGCCCGTCCGCCGGCCCCGCTCCAGCGCGGCGCGCACGAGGTTGCGCGCGCGTTCGCGGTCCGGTTCGCCGTCGCCGACCGAGGCCGGGACTTCCATCAGCAACTGCTGGTTGCGGCGGAAGTGGACGATCTGCAGGAAGCCGTTCACGGCCGCTTCCGGCGTGCGGTAGGCCGGCATGCCCGCCTCGTACGCGATCGTGCGCGCCTCGCCCACGGACTGCAGCCCGAGCCAGCACGCGAGCACGTTGCGCGACGACGCCTTCGCCAGCGGCGCCACGGCGCGCGCCACGTCGGCCGGGTCGACGACCGCGTTCGGCGCGTGGATCATCACGACGGCGTTGGCCTGCGGGTCGTGCAGCAGCACGTCGACGACGTCGCGGTAGCGCTCCGGCGGCGCGTCGCCGCGCAGGTTCAATTCTCCGCTGCCGCTCCATTCGGGCACGAGGTCGCGCAGCTTCGCCACCGTCGCGGGCGCCAGTTCGGCCTGTTGGCCGCCGCCGTACTGCAGGGCGTCGCTCGCCAGCACGACGGGGCCGGCGCCGTTGCCGAGGAGCGCCAGCCGCTCGCCGAACAGGGGCTTGGCACGCGCGAGCGTCTCCACGGCCGCGAACAGCTGGTCCGTCGTGTACACGCGCAGCATGCCGGCGCGGCGGATCGCGGCGTCGTACACGTCGTCGGGCCGCGCGAGCACGCCGGACAGGCAGGCGCCGGCCGTCGCCGCTTCCAGCGAACGGCCGGCCTTGAGCATCAGCGTGGGCTTGCTGCGCGCCGCCGCGCGCGCGGCCGACATGAACTTGCGGGCATAGCGCACGCTTTCCGCGTGCACCAGGATCGCGGACGTGCCGGGGTCGGTGGCCAGGTAATCGAGGACGTCGCCGAAGTCGACGTCGGACGATTCGCCCAGCGCGACGAACGTGGAAAAGCCGACGTTGCGCGTGCGCGCCCAATCGAGCACGCCCGCCATCAGCGCACCGGATTCGGACACGAACGCGATCCGTCCCGCCGCCGCGCCGCCCACGGCGATGCTCGCGTTCAGCCCGAGGCCGGGCGCCAGCAGGCCGGAACTGTTCGGACCGAGGATGCGCAGCAAATACGGGTTGGCGGCATCGAGCATCGCCTGCTTGATGCTGCGCCCGCGCAGGTCGCGCGCGGTCGACACGCCCGCGCTCATCACGATGGCCGCGCGTGTCCCCAGCTCGCCGAGGCTGCGCACGATGCCGGGGATGGTGGACGGCGGCGTGCAGATGATGGCCAGGTCCGGCGCTTGCGGCAGGCGCGCGACGTCCGGCCAGACCTGCAGCCCGTCCAGCGTGTCGTACTTCGGGTTCACCGGGTACAGCTGCCCCTTGAAGCCCCCTTCGCGCAGGTTGTGCAGCATGGTCGCGCCGACGCTCCCCGGACGCCGGGACGCGCCGACGAGGGCCACCGACTTTGGGGCAAACAGTTGCTTGAGATTACGTACGCTCATCCACCCGCTCCCAGCCGTGCAAGCCGCTCCGCCCGGATTGGCTACACTTGGTTCGACATAGACAGGATGATATCAGCGCTCACGGACCATGACGGAAACAAACAACGAAGCAGGCGATTCGCGCAAGGTGATCTACGCGGCGATCCTCGCCAACCTGGGCATCGCCGCCGCCAAGTTCATCGTCGCCGCCATCACGGGCAGCGCCGCGATGCTGGCCGAGGGCATCCACTCCGCCGTCGACACGGGCAACGAATTCCTGCTGCTGGTCGGGGAGCGCAACAGCGAAAAGCCGCCCGACAAGCGCCACCCGTTCGGCTACGGCAAGGCCTTGTATTTCTGGGCGCTGCTCGTCGCGCTGTCCGTGTTTTCGCTGGGCGGCGGCCTCTCCATCTACCACGGCATCAACGCGCTGCGCCATCCCGAGCCGCTCGAGGATCCGATGTGGAACTACGTCGTGCTGGGCGTGTCGGCGTGCTTCGAGGGCTATAGCTGGAACGTGTCGCGCAAGGCCCTGAACAAGCGGCGCAAGGCGGGCGCCTCGCTGTGGCAGACGGTCCACGCGAGCAAGGATGCCTCCGTGTTCACCGTGTTCATCGAAGACACGGCCGCGCTGCTGGGTCTCGCCATCGCCGCCGCCGGCATCCTGCTCGGCCACCTGTTCGACAATCCGTATTTCGACCCGGCCGCGTCGGTCCTGATCGGCCTCCTGCTCGTGGGCGCAGCGTTCGCCCTCGCGCGCGAGACGGGTGCGCTGCTCGTGGGCGAAGGCATCGGCACGGAAGCCACGCGGCGCGTGTGCGAGATCCTGCGCGCCGACCCGTCCATCGAGGACGTGGGCAAGCTGCTCAGCATGCAACTGGGGCCGGACGAGGTGCTGCTGACGGCGGCCGTGCGCTTCAACCGCGGCATGCGCATCGACGAAGTGGAGGCGGCGATCGAACGCCTGGAGAAGGCGGTGGCCGCGGTGTATCCGGCCATCCGCCACATCTATTTCGAATCGGGCGCGCTGCGCTCGGCGATGCGCTGATCGCCCTGTGCCGCCGGCAGTGCCCGGAAGCGCGGCGAACGGGCGCGGAACTCGCGCAACAAGCCGTCGACGACGGCCGCCGTGTACATCCGCAGCACCGCCGGATCGGGGTTGCGCCTCGCCACGGCGGACAGCGCCGCACATTCGGCCAGCTGCGCCAGCGCCACCGTGACGCCGGCGCGGCCGGGCACGGCGGGGGCGCTCGAGAAGTGCGGGCGGCAGTGGCGGTCGAGCCCGAACGAGCCTTGCACGAGGCGGTCCACGCCCATGTCGAAGATCACCCGGTCGATGACCTGCGCGGCCCGTTCGCCCACCTGGCGCTGGCTGTGCATGGTCCGTGTCGCGAACATGCGCCTCAACATCCCATTCCCGTTTGTTCTGGTTGTAATAACAATATGCTAGCATGTATGGCCATTCTTGCATCATTTATTGCGCCCCGGATGCATCGAAATGCAACAGCCGGCCGTGCTAGAATGCCCGCGATGAAGACCGTAATGCGCTCGCTGATCGTCTGGCTGCTGTTGCTGGCCCTGCCCTTCCAGGGCCTGGCAGCGGCACGCATGCTGCCGTCCGTGAGCGCGCCGGCTGCGCAGTCCGCGATGCACGCGGCGCCCGTGGCCAAGAGCTGCCACGACACGGCCGCGACCAAGGCCGGCGACGGCGATCACAAGCACAAGCATCGGAGCGTCTGCGGCGACTGCTGCATCGTCGTCGCGCTCGTGCCCGTGCCGCTGGTCCCGCCCGCGTTCCCGCCTCCCTCCATCGCGATCCCGTTCCACGCCGGCCCACTGGCCAGTGTCGACCCGCCCCTGCTCGAACGCCCGCCCCGTCGCCTCGTCGCCTGAACGCCGTATCACGCCGCCTGCGCTCGTGCGCGGCGGTGCCATTCACGCTTTCGCAACGAGGACGACATGAAACGATTCATCCAGACGTACGCCCTGGCGGCGCTGCTGGGCGCCGTCTACGCGCACGCCGGCGCGCAGACGGCTCCCGCCGGCGTCGCCGATCCGCAGGCGCCGGTACCCGCGACCCGGGCCCGGCCGGCCATCGTTTACCGCACCGAACCGGCGCCCGCCGCGCCCCCCGACCGCGCCTGGCGCGACGCCAACGCCACCGTCGGCGGGCGCAACGCGATGCGCCTGACGATGCCCGCGATGCACGGTGGCCAGGCCGCGCCTGCGGCCACTACGCACGACCACGCGCATCATGCCGGCATGGACATGAATAGCGGCGACACCGACGCCAATCACGACGTCCACAAGGAGATGAAGTGAACCCGCGACAACGACTTTTATCGCGTGCAGGCGCAGTGGCCGCGCTGGCCCTGCTGGCCGGCTGCGCCGCGGTCACGCCGGACGGCGGCTTCGGCGACGTCGCCGCCACGACGCAGGCCCGCATCGGCACCACGCCGCAACTGACGCGCGACGGCGCCGGACAAGGCGCGCTGGCCGCAGCGCTGCGCGACCTGCCCGTGTTCAAGGAAGGCCGCCCGCTGGACATGGACACGGCCGTGCGCATCGCGCTCGTCAACCATCCGGGCCTGCAGGCCACGTACTGGAACGTCGGCATCGCGCAGGCCGACCTGGCGCAGGCCGCGCGGCCCCGCAATCCGTCGTTCGACTTCACGCGGCTGGCCGGCGGCGGCATCCTCGAGATCGAGCGCGGCATCACGTTCGACCTCGTCGGGCTGCTCACGACGCCGCTGGCCGCGCGCATGGAGACGCGCCGCTTCGAACAAATGAAGCGCGACGTCGGCGCCGCCATCGAACGCCACGCCCTCGAGACGCGCAGCGCGTGGGTCGAAGCGGTGGCGAGCCGGCAGGCACTCGAGTATGCGCGCCGCGTGCAGGCGTCCGCCGCAGCGGGCGCCGAACTGACGGGCCGCATGGCGAACGTGGGCAACACGAACCAGCTCGAACTGGCGCGTGAACAGGTCTTCCTGGCCGAAGCGGCGCGCGACGTCGCCCGCGCGGACAAGCGCGCAACGAGCGCGCGCGAGCGCCTCACGCGCGCGCTGGGCCTGTGGGGCCAGGACGCCGGCTACGCCCTGCCCGGCCAGCTGCCCGACCTGCCGGCCGCGCCGGCGGAACTGCCAGACGTCGAGCGCATCGCACTGGCGCAGCGCCTGGACGTGAAGGCCGCGCAGGCCGAGGCGGCCGCCACCGCGGCGGACCTGGGCCTCACGCGCACGACGCGCTTCATCAACGTGCTCGACCTGGGCTATGCCAACAAGACACAGACCGGAGAACCGACGGAGCGCGGCTATTCGCTGTCGCTGGAACTGCCGCTGTTCGACTGGGGCGGCGCGCGCGTGGCCCGTGCCGAAGCCACGTACATGCAGGCGGTGAACCGCGTCGCGCTCACGGCTGTCACGGCGCGCAGCGAGGCGCGCGAAGGCTATCTCGCGTACCGCAACGCGTACGACGTGGCGAAGCATTACCGCGACACGATTCTCCCCCTGCGCAAGAAGATCGGCAAGGAAGTCCTGCTGCGCTACAACGGCATGCTGGCCAGTCCGCACGACCTGCTGGCCGACGCGCGCGCGCAGGCCGAGGCGGTCGGCGCCTACATCGAGGCGCTGGAATCGTTCTGGACCGCCCACGCCGAACTGGAAGCCACGCTCGGCACCCGACTGACACCGCAGCAAAAGGAACAAGCAGAATGACCAGCCGTCGAAACTTCATCACCGGCGCGGCCGGCGCCATGGTCGGCGCCTCGCTCGTGTCGAAGGCCGGCGCGGCCGCCATCCCGGAAGCCCCGGTCCAGTCGTCGCCCGCCACCCAGCCGCCGCTGCATCCGACGAGCGGCCGGCCGTACAACCCCGTCGTCACCTTGAACGGCTGGAGCCTGCCGTGGCGCATGAAGGACGGCGTCAAGGAATTCCACCTCGTGGCCGAACCCGTCGTGCGCGAAATCGCGCCCGGCATGAAGGCGAACCTGTGGGGCTACAACGGCCAGAGCCCGGGCCCGACCATTGAGGTCGTCGAGGGCGACAGGGTGCGCATCTTCGTGACCAATAAACTGCCGGAGGCGACGACGATCCACTGGCACGGCCAGATCCTGCCCAGCGGGATGGATGGCGTGGCGGGGCTCGTGCAGCCCGCCATCGCGCCCGGTAAGACGTTCGTCTACGAATTCGTCGCACGCTACGCCGGCACGTTCATGTACCACCCGCACAGCGACGAGATGACGCAGATGGCGATGGGCATGATGGGCTTCTGGGTCACGCACCCGAAGAATCCGCGCCAGCACGCCGTCGACCGCGACTTCGTGTTCCTGCTGAACGCGTACGACATCGAACCCGGCAACTACACGCCGAACGTGAACACGATGCTGGACTTCAACCTGTGGACCATCAACAGCCGCGCCTTCCCCGGCACGGACCCGATGGTCGTGCGCAAGGACGACAAGGTGCGCATCCGCATGGGCAACCTGACGATGACGAACCACCCGTTCCACATCCACGGCCACCGCTTCGAGGTGACGGGCACGGACGGCGGCTGGATCCCGCCGGCCGCGCGCTGGCCCGAGGTGACGGTCGACATCGGCGTGGGCCAGATGCGGGCCATCGAATTCATCGCCGACAATCCGGGCGACTGGGCCTTCCACTGCCATAAATCGCACCACACGATGAACGCGATGAGCCACGACGTGCCGACCCTGATCGGCGTCGACCAGGCCGGCGTGGCGAAGAAGATCAACGACCTCGTGCCGGGCTACATGGTCATGGGCGACAAGGGCGGATCGATGGGCGGCATGGAGATGCCGCTGCCGGAAAACACGCTACCGATGATGAGCGGTAATGGTCCGTTCGGCGACATCGAGATGGGCGGCATGTTCACCGTCCTCAAGGTGCGCGAAGGCCTGGCGCGGGGCGATTACCGCGATCCGGGCTGGTACAAGCACCCGGCCGGCACGGTGGCGCGCGAGTGGACGGGGCCCGTGCCCGACGCGGTCAGCGCGCCGGCCGCGCCGCCGTCCGGGAAAGTGATCGGGACGGCCAAACGTGGGGGGCACGAGGGGCACTGAGGTGGCGCCTACCGTCGTCCCTGCGGAGGCAGGGACCCAAGTTTTGCGGCTGAGCCGGGAACGATCGGGTTCCCGCCTGCGCGGGAACGACGGCTTATACGCAAAGTGATTGGGTGCGGTTCAATCACGCCAAGCGGCAATTCGGTCACACAGGTCGCGCGCCAGGCGCGATCGTCTCCGACAATCTGGTTCGCCAGATGAAAGGACTGTCGTGACCAAGCCCCGTTTTTCCGCACCTCTGCTCCCCCTTCTGATCCTGCTCGCCGTGCCGTGGGCCCGCGCCGAAGATCCGCCCGCCCCGACGGTAACCGTCACCGCCCGCAAAGAGGCGGTCGTGAAAAAGATCGACAGGACCGTCCACGACGTGTCGAACATGCCGCGCGCGGCCA
>CBIHRX010000123.1:0-18296 GCA_966212555.1 uncultured Massilia sp. | reverse complement strand
TACAAGGACAAGGTCATCAAGACGATGACGGGCGGCCTGGCCGGCATGGCCAAGTCGCGCAAGGTCAACGTCGTGCAGGGCGTGGGTAAATTCCTGAGCCCGAACCACATCGAGGTGACCGGTGCCGATGGCGCGAAGAAGGTCGTCGCGTTCCAGAAGGCGATCATCGCGGCCGGTTCGGCCGTGGTCAAACTGCCGTTCGTGCCGGAAGATCCGCGCATCGTCGACTCGACCGGCGCGCTGGAACTGCGCCAGGTGCCGAAGCGCATGCTCGTCATCGGCGGCGGCATCATCGGCCTCGAGATGGCGACCGTGTACTCGACCTTGGGTGCGCGCATCGACGTCGTCGAGATGATGGATGGCCTGATGCAGGGTGCGGACCGCGAGGCCGTCAAGGTCTGGCAGAAGTTCAACGCGGCCCGCTTCGACAACATCATGTTGAAGACCAAGACCGTCGGCGTGGAAGCGCTGCCGGAAGGGATCAAGGTTTCTTTCGAAGCCGCCGAGGCAGGCCAGCCGGCACCGGAAGCGCAGGTCTACGACCTCGTGCTGGTGGCCGTGGGCCGCAGCCCGAACGGCAAGAAGATCGGCGCGGAAGCGGCCGGCGTGGCAGTCACGGACCGCGGCTTCATCCCGGTCGACGGCCAGATGCGCACCAACGTGCCGCACATCTTCGCCATCGGCGACCTGGTGGGCCAGCCGATGCTGGCGCACAAGGCCGTGCATGAAGCCCACGTCGCCGCGGAAGCCGCGCACGGCGAGAAGGCTTATTTCGATGCGAAGGTGATCCCGTCGGTCGCGTACACCGATCCGGAAGTGGCATGGGTCGGCCTGACGGAAGACGAAGCGAAGGCGAAGGGCATCAAGGTCGAGAAGGGCCACTTCCCGTGGGCCGCATCGGGCCGCGCCGTCGCCAACGGCCGCTCGGAAGGCTTCACGAAGCTGCTGTTCGACGCCGAGACGCACCGCATCATCGGCGGCACGATCGTCGGCACGAGCGCCGGCGACATGATCGGCGAAGTCGCGCTGGCCATCGAGATGGGCGCGGACGGCGTGGACATCGGCAAGACGATCCACCCGCACCCGACCCTCGGCGAGTCGATCGGCATGGCGGCAGAAGCCTACGAAGGCGTCTGCACGGACTTGCCGCCGCCGCGCAAGCGTTGATGTAGAAGCTGCACGTTGTGAAAAAACCGGGACCGTGTGTCCCGGTTTTTTATGCCGGATCCACGGTCAATTCGTTCCTTGAAGCCGCCGTTGCAGCATGTCCTTCGCCAGCGCAAGCGCCTTGTCCGGCGTCGCTGCGACATCCGGTGCGACGCCCACGCCCTCCCAGTTGGTATGGGTAATGGGACTGACGGTGCGCGCACTGGGTATCGCGGCGAAGAAATGGTCCGCGAGGCGGAACGGACGCGTGGGGTGGGCGCCGCCCCACGTCCGCTCGCCGATCAGCGTGGCCCGTTTCAGCGCTTGCATCGTGTAGGCGAAGTCTTCGCCGGCCGACATCGTGCCGGGACCCGTCAGGATCAGGACCGGCTTCTTGCCGCCATAGCGCTTGCCGTCAAGCTGATCGACCGACCAATGCTGCGTGGCGACGCCGGTATCGCGCTCCCAGATGTCGTTGAGGCGCGTACGCTCGTCGACGAAATAGCTGACCAATAAAGCCACCCCGTCCGGTGTGCCGCCGTGGTTGTTGCGCAGGTCAATGATCAGGCCGTCCGTGTCGGCGAGCTTGTCCATTGCTGCCGCATATTTTGGGGCCACAAGGAAGGGCGGCGGGACGCCGGAAAGGTCGAGGTAGCCGATCCTGGGCGTCACGTGATCGACTTTTTCCACGCCGAGGCTCGACGCGAGCACACGCTCGCGCACCTCAGGGGGAGCGAGCCGTTCCCACTCGGCCAGCGACGTGGGGCGCGGTCCGACTTCACGGTCGGGTGGCACCAGTCCGGGGTCGAATCCCACGAACAGATGCTTGTCATGAAGGACGTCGGCAAGATCGGCCGTGAGCTGTTTTGCCAGTTGTTCGCCATCCGTGATCCCATCGTACTTGCCGTCGCGCTGACGCTGGCGCAGCACCGATTCGACCTGCCTGGCCTTGTCGGGAAAGACGTAGTGATCGTTCAGCTTTGCCACGAGCGCATCGATCGCCTGCACACGCATCGCGCTGTCGACGGCAACCTTGGGTGGCGGCTCGGGCGTGGCGGCATACGCGCCCATCGTGGTCAGCAGCAGGAAACACGGTACGACCATCCATTTCTTTTTCATTTTTTTCCTTTGGCGATGTGTGCGAAACGATTTCTTCAATCGATTGGTAGTGAAGCGGAATCAGATTAGCACATTAATTACTAGTTGATAGCAATATATTCTTCCAATGAAGTGATGAATGGGCGCTTGCGCCGCCAGAGCACACTGTTTCGCCTATCATGACGTTGTGTTCTTTTTAACGTTTCGCCATGAGCCAACCACGTAACCTGAGCGCCAGCGCCGAGACCTGCACGTATCACGTCGACGACCATGAGGGCTCGGCGCGATGGGCCATCGAGCGCGCGCTGGACGACCCGCCCTATCCCGTTCCCCTGCTCTTTGTGCCAAGTCACCTGGCGCGCGGGCTGATGCAGCGCTACGCGCGCGGCGACGCCATCGCGTCGTTGCGCGACCATTTCAACGGCGACTACCGCGCCGTGCTGCGGCAGGCAGGCGAACTGTGTGCACGGTTCTTCCCCGAGCACCAGTTGCGCATGCACTTCGACCAGCGGGCCAGCTGGATGCTGCTGTTCGCGCTCGTCTGCTTCGACGAAGACGGTTCCGGGATGGCGCGCCTGGACGACTGGTTCACGCCCGATTGCACGCCGGTGCTGTATGCGATGATCCGCAAGGGGTTCACGCCGGACGACACGTACGTGCGCGCGCCGGATCCGAAGGACGAGGCGATGCAGGGCGAAGAGCAGCTCGTGAGCATCCTGCTGCAGCCGCCGTCGACGTGGTCCCAGGCGTTCGCCGCCTACATGGCGCAGTGGCCGAAGCTGATGAAGGCGCACGGCTACCGCGAGCACGTCGTCGAGGGCAAAGTCGCGTTCGACGATGTCCCGTTCCCGCTGGGCCTCGCCGTCTGCGCGTTCGACGTCGACGACAGTGCGTTTCGGCACCTGCCGTATTATCCGCGCGAGCTGGTCGATTATTACCGCGCCCACGTTCGCCACACGCGCGACGCATGGCGCACCCATGTGAGCGATCCGGCCGCGGGCCTGCCGGAGCGGGCGAGACCGCAGCCGAAGAAAACGTATGCATTGAGTAAAACGGACGCGTACGCGCGCTGGATCGATCTGGTGTGCGGCGAACGGCCCGATGCGCTGGCGGCCGCGCGGAAAGCGCTCGGCAAGCGCAAGACGATGCCCGAGCTCGAGACGGTCATGGCGGCGCTGGCGTCGGTGGGCCTCGGCATCGCCGCGGACCTGAAGGACGACGCCACCGTGGCGGACCAGGCGGCGGCCCTGTGCAGTGCATGGACACCGCCCCCGCTGGCGCTGCCCGCCGACGCGGCGCGCGGTCCGGCACGCATCGGCGTCATCCTGGACGCGTTGCACGACCACGCCCTCGACCATGGCGCCGCGATGGCGGTGCTGGGGGAGGGCGGAGACAACTGGTACGTCGTCCTGTGCGCCCAGGGTCACGAAGCGGAGTTCGCGACGCTGTGCGAGCAACTGGGCGTTCCCGTCATGGCGCGCGACGCGTGGCAATGACGGTCATCTGGCCGCCATGCGCGCCTGCATGGCCGGCGTCATCTCGACCTGCCGGTCCGCACCGATCAGCATTACTTCCCGCAAGCCCAGGTGTCGCGCCATGGCTTTCCACTGTGCCGGCCCGGCGATGAAGAGCGGCTTCGAATTGCCGTCCGAGCGCAGGCCGGCGTCGGTACCGCCGGAGGCAATGATCGTCACCGAGGCCACCAGGTCGACCGTCTGGCCGGTGCGCGGATCGATGATGTGCGGATGGCGTTTGCCGTCCTTCATGAAATAACGCTGGTAGTCGCCGCTGGTGCCGATCGCTTCGTTGTCGTGCAGTTCGACGCTCGCGATGGCGCCGTCGCCCCGTGGGTCGCGGATGCCGACCTTCCACGGCCGTGCGCCGGGCTGGCCGATGGCGATGATGTTCCCGCCCGTATTCACGAGCGCCGCCTTCACGTGCGCGGCGCGCAGGAGTCGGGCGGCACGATCCAGCGCGTACCCTTTCGCGTAGCCGCCGAGGTCGATCATCACGGCCTTGTTCCTGCTCGAGATGCGGGTGCCGTCGAATACGAGATCCGTCATGCGCGGATTGGCGTCGACCCAGCGGCGGATCTCTTGCGGGTCCGGGCCGTGCGCCGTGATGTCGCTGCTTTGAAAGCCCCACAGCCGGATCAGGTGCCCGATGGCGGGATTGAACATGCCGTTGGATTGCGCCGACAGCACGGTCGCCGATTTCAGCAGGTCGACCATTTCGGCGTCGGACTCGAAGACCTCGCCGCGCGCGATCGCATCGTTCAGCGCCGTCAACTGGCTCGGCTGCCATGCATGCAGCTTGTGGTGCAGCCGGTCGAATTCGCGCAGGACCTCGGCACCGAGCGCCTGGGCGCGCTGTTCGGATTCGCCGTAGATGCTGACCTCGACCTGCGTGCCGAAGACGTGCCCCTGGATACGGTGGACCGTGTCGTTCCGGGCGCAACCCGGCACGAGCGCGAGCAGCACCAATGCTGCCGCGACGAGAGTTACCAGCCGGATGGTCGTCTTCATGGTCGTTGCCGTATCAGGAGTGATGGGATCAGCCAGCCTTGCTGACCATGTAGTCGATGGCGGCCTTGATTTCCTCGTCCTTCAGCGCCGGGTTGCCGCCCTTGGCCGGCATCATCTTGAAGCCGCCGAGGGCGTGCGTGTACAGCGTCTCCTTGCCTTGCGCCACGCGCGGTCCCCAGGCCGTCTTGTCGCCGACCTTCGGTGCGCCCAGCACGCCGGCACCATGGCACGACACGCAGTTGGCGCCGAAGACTTTCTCGCCGAGCGCCAGGTCGCCGCCGCCGGCCGCGGGCGCAGCCGGTTCCGTGGCGGCGGCCGGTGCCGCGGCGGGCGGCGTGGCCGGTGCGGCGGCAGCAACGGGTTCGGCCGCCGCTGCCGGGGCGGGCGGTGCACTCTTCTGGCCGCACGCGGCCAGTGCGATTGCCATGGTCAGCGGCAGCAATTTCCAAGCGTTCATGTTTTCCTCTTCGTGATAAGTGGGCTGAAAAATCGGTTCAATGCATCATGTCGTCGTGCGCCGCGGCGGCGTTCCCCGCGGCCCCGTGCACCATGGCGGCGGTCACCTGGTCGAAGCGCAGCACCTTGCCGCCCTCCCTGGCGGCGAAGGCCTCGGCGTCGCTCGCTTTGGCAAACGCGCCGAAGGTGGGGCCCATCGAGCCGCGCTTGCCGCTGCCGGCGACGTAGACCGCCGTCTTCGCGTCGATCCAGTGGCCTTGCGGGTGATCCCAGTCCGCCTTGCCCATGTCTTGCACGAACACGGCGGCGACGGTCCGCTTGCTCTCGGGCGAACGGACGACGTCGAACAGCTCGTTCAGGTCGCACAAGAAATCCGGCTTGCCTTCGGTGTAGTGGATCTGCGCCTTCGGTCCGGCGGCGTCCTTCAGCGCCATGCCGTCGAGGACGCAGACAGTGTCGTCGGTCGGTTCCAGGGGATGCGCGTTGTGCGGCGCCTGGCTGCAGGCGCCGAGCGCGGCGAGGACGGCAAGGCCGGCCAACTGCCTGGTGAGGGTTTGTATGTTCACTTGAATCTCCAGTGTGCGACGATGAACGGCGCGATGATCCAGCCCAGCATCACGCCAACGAGCACGGCCGGATTGGTAAGGGTGTCCGGCATCACGGTCGCGAGGCCATACATGCTCTGCACCTGCTCCGAGCCGAAGATGTTCAGCAGGCGGAAGACGTCGGCGGGGTTCAGCATCAGCAGGATGCCGAACACGCCGCTGCCGAGCTTGCCTTCGCTCCACACCAGCACGCCCAGCAGCAGCAGATCGAAAATCAGGACGAAGAAGAACCACAGGCCGATCGCCGTGCCGGACGCGCGGATACGGTCCGGCGCCACGACCGAGACCAGCATCGAGAGGCTCAAAAACGCCATGCCCATCAGGATCGCGCTGCCGGCAAAGCCGAGATAGTGATGGACGCCGCGCGCCGTCAATTGCCCGCCCAGCGCCAGCAGGCCGGCCCCGAAGCCGAGCGCGGACGCGCTGGCCAGCGCGGCCGACAGGCCGAGAAATTTGCCAAGCAATATTTCGAACCGCGTGATCGGCATCGCGAGCAGCAGTTCGAGCGAACCGCGCTCTTTCTCGCCGACGATCGCGTCGTAACCCAGCACGAGGGCGATCAGCGGTACGAGATAAATGACGAGGCTGACGAGGCTGGCGACGGTGACGTCGATGCCGCGGAAGCCGACCGTGCCCTGCTGCGCCGAACCGAACCAGGCAATCGCCAGCGCGAACAACGCGAAGATCAGCGCCACCGCCACCACCCAGCGGTTGCGTATGCGGTCGCGCCACTCCTTGCCGGCAATGACGAACGCCTGCGACCACTCAATGCCGCCCATGTGCGCCTCCATAGCCGAGGAACAGGTCTTCCAGCGACGGTTCGTGGATGGCGACGTCGTGCACGGCGTCGGCCAGCGCCGCGAGGCTGTGCAGCACCGGGAGCTTTTGTTCCGGCGGGCACGCGACGCGCACGCAATCGCGCTCGATGGTCAATTCCAGGCCGCCCAGCGGCGCCAGCGCGGCGTGGACGCGCGACCCTTCGCCATGGCGCAATGCGATCCTGATTTCGGACGGCAGCGCCATCCGGGCGCGCAATGCGGCCAGCGTGCCCTGCGCCGCGATGCGTCCGGCCTGCAGGATCACCAGCTCGTCGACGCGTTCCTGGATCTCGGCCAGGATGTGCGACGTGATGACGATGGTGGCCCCCTGCGCCTGCACGTCGCGCACGATGCGGTAGAAGTCGTGGATGCCTTCCGCGTCGAGGCCGTTGGTCGGCTCGTCGAGGAAAATCAGGTCGGGCGCGCCCAGCAACACCTGCGCGAACCCGAGACGCTGGCGCATGCCCTTGGAGTAGCCGCGCACGCGCCGCTGCCCCGCCTGGCCCAGGCCGACCCGTTCCAGCACGCCGGCGCAGGCGGCGCGCGGGACATGTTTCAGGTCCGCGAACAGGTGCAGCACTTCCAGGCCGGTCAGGTTGTCGTAGGTGACGAAGGTCTCGGGCAGGTAACCGATGCGCCGCCGTACGTTGCGAAACCCATGGCCACCGGTCGGCACGCCGTGGACCAGCACCTCGCCCGCTTCCGGCACGAGCAGGCCCAGCATCAGCTTGAACAGGGTGCTCTTGCCGGCACCGTTATGGCCGATCAGGCCGACCATCCTGCCGGTGCCGATCGCCAGGCTGACGTCGTCGAGCGCGACCACGTCGCCGAAGCGCTTGCCGGCGTGCCTGACGTCGATAGCATTATTTGTCATTCCACTTGCTCCAGTTGCGGCTCCAGGGACGCATGCGCGGGTGTTTGTCGATCACGCTCGGCGCCCGCAATACGGGGAACTGGCGCGCCACGAAACGCAGCGTGCGGATCGCCGGACTGGTCAGCAGCAGCTTGACGAGCGGGTACTGCCAGTTGAGCCTGTCGACCACGTCGTTCGCTTCGTGGACGACGTCGCCGACGCCGTCGCCGCCCTGGTCCCAGCCGGTGTAATTGCTCCAGTAGTTGCCCCGGGAGCGGCCCCATTCCACGTCGTGCGCGGCGACGAACTTGACCTGTTCCTCGTTGTCGATGAAATCGTTACCGTCGATCGCGTTGTTGCTCGAACCGGCCGTCAGGTGGATGCCGGTGCGATTGCGGATCACGAGGTTGTTCCTGACCGTGTTGTACTCCGCGTCGTAGATGAAGAAGCCGCGCCCGTTGCCGGCCACCACATTGTGTTCGACGACCGAGTCCTGGATCGTGCGCAGCATGATGCCGTGGTCCTCGTTGCCCCAGGCGACGTTGTTGCGCACGGTGAGACTGCGCACCTCCATCAGCGCGAGGCCGCCGCGGTTCCGGTAGACCTCGTTGTTTTCCCACGTGCTGTCGTTGGTGTTCATGTAGTGCGTGCCGTAGCGCACGTGGTGGATGCGGTTGCCGCGAAACAGCGCGTGCCGCGAATAATCGACGTAGATGCCGTCGCGCGTGAAGCTCACCTGGTTGTCGATGACGTGCGCATTGCTCGTGTTGTAGACCTGGATGCCGTTCCCGCGCGCGGCCGATTGCAGGTCGCGCCGTCCGGTGATCACGTTGCGCCGGAGCGTCGAGTCGGCGGACTGTTCCAGCCAGATGCCGAACAGGTTGGCCACCAGTTCGCAGTCCTGCACGAGCGCGTGGTCGGCGCCCGGCTCGATGTAGATGCCGGCGTTCTGTGCGCCGAGGTCGATGCCGCTGTCGCGCACGATGAATCCCTCGATCGTCACGTCGGCCGCGCGGACGCGGATGACGTCGCCCCGGTTCGCGCCGCGGAGGGTGGGGCGGTCGACGCCCTGCAGGACCAGCGGCTTGTCGATCGTCAGGTGCTCGTCGTAGGTGCCGCGCGCGACGCGAACCGTGTCGCCGGGACGGGCCGCCCGCACGGCCGCCGCGACGGATTCGCCGGGCTTCACCTGCAGCACGGCGCCGTGTGCACCGGCGGCGAGGGCGAGGCAGGCGATCATCCAGGCGCTGCCGATGCGGAAAGGGCTCATGAGGAACGCTTCGCCTTGTCCGCCAGCGCGCGCCGCACGTCGTCCAGCGAAATGAAGTAGCCCTTCGCGTCGATCGGCGTCAACGGCAGGCCGGCGCGTTCGCGCGACTTGCGTTCCTTCGCCAGCGGCGGGCAGGCATGGTCGTCGTAGTACATCACCATGCAGTCGAGGCACAGCAGGCATTCCTTCGGATCGATCCTGCCCTTGGCGTCGATCGCGTGCGAACCGCAGCCGGTGGCGCAGGCGTGGCAGGTCGTGCATTCCTTTTTCCGCTTCAGGCCGAACACGCGGAACATCGAGGGCAGCGCGAGGCCGGCGCCGAGCGGGCACACATACTTGCAATAGGGCCGCTCGCTCAGGATCGAGATGCCGAGGATTACGGCCACGAAGGTCGTGTACGGCCACGGGCGGTTCCACACGCCGACCAGGAAGGTCGTCTTGAACGGCTCGATTTCCGCCAGCGTCTCGGCCATGTCCATCGAATACAAGGACACGCCGACCAGCACCGCGAACACGACGTACTTGACCCACTTGAGGCGGTCGTGCCACGCCTTCGGCAGCAGGCGCTGGAAGCGTTTCAGGCCGATCAGCTGGCCGACGCGGTAGGCGAGGTGCTGCAGCGAGCCGAACGGGCACAGCCAGCCGCAGAACAGGCCGCGTCCCCACAGGAACACGGTGACGATCATGAACCACCAGAACACGAAGATGAACGGGTCGGACAGGAACAGTTCCCACTTCCACTGGTGGAGCAGCGAATGGAACCAGGTCAGCACCTGCGTGATGCTCGGCTGCGCCTTCAGGGTCAGGCCGATGAACCCGACCGCGGCCAGCCACAGCATGTGGCGCGGGATGGCAATCCACGGCTTGCTCTTGCGGTTCGACGCGCGCACGAGGCGGTCGCGCTGCGCATACCAGATGGCGGTGGCGGCCAGCATCAGCACGAACAGGGCGATCTCGACCTTCCTGCTCGTCCACGCCCGTTTCCATGCCGGTTCCGGGATCGCGACCTTCGGCCGTCCGCCTTCGAGATAGCGGGCCGGCAGCCAGTAATCCTGGTCGAAATGCGCGAATACCTTGGCGCGCGTCTGCGCATCGAGCTTGTTGGCGAGGAAGCTCAACTGCCACGGCCATGCGGGATTGAAGTTGGCGGAGCGGATGATGAAGATGCCCGATTCCTGGTAACCCGGCGCGTCCGCCGGGTCCAGGTGGTACAGGTTCTGGTAATCGGTGTCGCGGAACGTGAAGCGGCCCGCGTCCTGGCGCACCTGGATGCGGTCGTAGATGCCGCCGCGGACGAACCCCGATCCCTTGAACGACACCTGTCCGGTGGCGACGATGAAGATCGCATGCTCGTCCTCTTTCAGGTCCTGCATCAGCCGTTGGTAGCCATGCTTGCCGAGCAGGCTGGTGCCGATGGTGGGCACGTTCAGATAGCCGAAATACAAATCCATGTACGGCCGCCCGCTGTCGCCGGCGCCGACGTCGCCGGCCTGCACCAGCAGGTGCCGCACGGCGCCTTCCTTCTCCAGCGCGGCCCAGTCGAGGGTGTCGTTCAGCGGCGTGAAATGCGCGCGCGGCCGCGCTTCGCCCTTGAAGATGCCGACCTGCTTGCCGATCTCGTACGCGCTTTGGGCGATCACCTGGTTTTCGGCGATCGCCGTCACGGTGGCGCCGCTGATGGCGTCGAGCCCCTCCTTGTCGTCGCCGTCGCTCTCGTTACTGCGGCCGATTTCGAACCTCGCATCGCCGGCCCTGCCGACGTACTGGCGGACGAACGTCGTCAGCACCGATTCCGGAATGCCGGCCAGCAGGATTGGTTCGGAATGCTTGAGGATGCGGACGCCGGTGATGATGCCGTGCGTATCCATGCCGATCAGCGTGATGACGGGCTTGCCGGAATAGGCGGGAATGTCGACCACGTCGGTCGACAGGAACACGTAGCCGACGAGGCGCTGCCGGCCGCCGTCGGCGGCATACGCCTCGACGTAGCTGGGCATGCCCTTGCGTTTGGAGAACGACTGCGCCGCCGGCATGACGTCGCGGCATGGCGCGCCGGCGCACAGGTCCGGGCCGTTCATGGTTTCCTGCGACAGTTCGGCGTTGTACATCGACGCCCGGGCGCCGGACGCCAGCAGCAGGCCGCACAGCGCGATCCGGAGCATCAGCGCAAGGTGGTACGGCAAACGGCTGCGATACATGGACGTCTCACTTCGAATGGGAAAAGACGCGGGATGGCGATGCGGCTTCCATCCCGCGAAGTACTGCGAACTACCGGTATTGTTGGTTGCCCGCTCAGGCTTCCACGAGGAAGCGGCTGCGCATCTCCAGGTGCAGCGCGTGACAGAAGTGGGTGCAATACAGCCAGTACGCGCCCGGCTTGTCGGCCTTGAACGTGACCGACTTCGTTTCCTGCGGATTCACGATGAAGTTGACGTTGTAGTTCGGGATCGCGCAACCGTGCGTCAGGTCTTCCACCTTGTCGTGGTTGGTGAGCGTGATCGTGACTTCGTCGCCCTTTTTCACCTTGATGACCGGCATGCTGTAGGTCGGCGCCTGCGACATCAGGCGCACGTGCACCTTGTTGCCCTTGCGCTCGATACCGGCGTTCTCCGGTTTGACGGCATTCGGAAAATCGTCGATGTTGTAGATCTGGCGCGTCTTGACGATGTCGCGGCGCACGATGATGGCGTCGTGCGGTTCCGGATACGCGGTGTGATCCGACACGATACGCATCTTGTCGCCCGAGATGTCGATCAGTTGCTCGGTCTCGGGATGGAGCGGGCCGACCGGCAGGAAACGGTCTTTCGAGAATTTGTTCCCGGAGTTGAAGTACTTGCCGTCCGCTTCTTTGGTCTCGCCCATCGAGATGTAGCCGTGGCCCGGCTGGTAATGCACGTCGACGCGGTCGACGACCGGCTTGACCGTCTTGTCGCCCTTGAACTGCGCGATCGCATTGGCGATGTTCCACTTGACGATCTGGCTGTCGAGGAACAGCGTGGTGAAGGCATTGCCCTTGCCGTCGAACGCCGTATGCAGCGGGCCGAGGCCGATCTCCGGTTCCGCCACGACGGCGTCGCGTTCCGTCTTCAGGTCGCCGTTGAACCATTTGGTGACGAGCGCGAGTTCGATGACCGTGGCCGTGGGCGACAGCTTGCCGGAACAGACGAAGTACTTGCCGTCCGGGCTCGCATTCACGCCGTGCGGATTCTTCCCGACCGGCACATAGCACGTGATGGCCGTCTTCGGATCGGCATTGGCTGCCTTGCGGCCATCGACGACCGGCACGTTCGAGTTGCCGATCTTCGTGAACTTGCCGTCCTTGACCAGTTTTTCGATGCGGGCCACGTTGAAGAACACGCAGGCGTCGCGCTCGGCCGCCATCATGCCGGCCTGGTCGGCGGCATTCTCGACGTTGTACTGGTTCGACGCGACGAGCGTGCCGTCGTAGGACGTCGCCACCAGGTCGCAGTTGCCGTCGATCCGTACCTGCCAGCGCACGTCCATCGTCGCGGCATCGACGCACGAGAACAGTACGCCCCACTTGCTGGGATCGTCGAGGTCGCGGCCATCGTTCGCCAGCGGGATGTGGAATTCGCCGCCGCAGAAGACGCGCGTCGTGTAATTGATGGCCGGGTCGACCGGATCGCGCTTGTCGGGGAACAGGCCGTGGAAGCCCATCACGTTCGGCAACTGCGTGATCTTGTCGCACTCCATCGTGTCCATGCGGATGCGTGCGACGCGCGAATTGATCTTGTCGTTGATGAACAGCCAGCGGCCGTCGTACGTGCCGTCCTTGTAGCTGCCGTGGACGTGGTGCGTGTCGCCCGTCAGGTATTTCAGGCTGCCGTCGGGATTCGTGCCGAGGATCGCCTTCGATTCGTTGGTGATGCCCCAGCCGACCATCGGATCGACGTTGAACACGGGAATACGGCGCAGCGTGCGGCCGGACGGAATGCCGATGATGCGCGCTTCGCCCGAGTGGCCGCCGCTGGAAAAGAGGTAGTAGTCGTCGAGCTGGCCGGGTGCGATTTCGTGGGCGGGGCCGGCGGACTTGGCCGCCGCCGGGGCGCCGCCGGCCGCTTTTGCCGCGTCATCTTCCTTGCAACCGGAAAGCACCGCAACGCCCGCGCCGGCCAACCCGAGCATGGTGCCCTTGCCGAGGAATCGGCGGCGGCCCTTTTGCGGCAAATCGTCGATTGTTATGGTTTTCTTCCCGTCGCCCATCGTTTTGCTCCCTAAAAAGTTTCAGCTCAGTCGGGATGCATTGTCCGGAGGAATGAAAGAATTCCAAATGATATAGATCAAGCATATCTCTTAGGAAAGATCAAGACGTCCGACGCCGTGTCCACGGCAATGGACACGGCGTCGAGGCGGACGTCGATCAGGTCTTACGGCTTCGCAGCGTACAACCCGATCTCGGCGAGATCCGTGAAGGCGGTGTCGCCATTATTCGAGGTGATGTTGAGCCGGTACCAGCGATACGCGCCCGGATTCGCGACCGTGTAGCTGTTCTGCTGGAAGCGGTTGGCGAACGCCTGGCCGCTTTGCGTGTCGAGCGTCGTCCAGCTGATGCCGTCGTTGGACCCCTGGAACTGCCAGTCCTTCGGATCGCGCCCGACCTTGTCGTTGGCGCTGATGACCGTGTAGCGCTGGACCGTCTCCGTGTGGCCGAGGTCATACCGCAGCCAGCCCATCACGCCCGAGTAGAACCAGTACGACCCCGAGTTGCGGTCGAAGGCGTTGCCGGCGTTGGCGGCGTTGTTCCTGCTGTCGTTGGGCGTGCCGCCGGTGGCGACGTTCACCAGCGGATGTACCGGCGTGGCGCTGTCCTCGGACGAGTTGAGGCTCGTGCCGGCGGTATTGGTCGCCACGACGGTGTAGTAGTAGGTCGTGCCGTTCGTCACCGATGTGTCCGTGTAGCTGCCGCCCGTCACGTTGGCCGCGATGGTGGTGTAGGGGCCGCCGCTGGTCGTCGCGCGCTGGACCGTGTAGCCGGTGGCGCCGAAGGATTGCTGCCAGCGCAGCGGCACGGCGCCATCGCCCGGCTCGGCCAGCAGCGTGGCCGGTGCGCCGGGGACGACGGCGGGCGCGGCACCATCGCCGCCCGTGACCTGGACGTTGCTGAAGGTGGACGTGTTCAGCGTGCCGTTGGCGTGCGAGACGACCGTCAGGCCGGCATAGATCGTGTCGGGCAGCGGCCCGTCGATGCGGCCGACGTCGGTCGCGGCCCAGTTGGTGCCGTCGGGCGACACATAGCCGGTGATCATGTTGCCGATGCGTTCGAGCTTCACCCAGTAAGAGGGCACGGTATTGGCGATCGGGAGCGCCTTGTTGCCGTAGTTCGTGCCGCCGTACACCGAGAGGTTCGGCATGTTCTGTTCGACCTTGACCTGGTTCGTCACGAGCATCGTGGCGCGCGGCGCGCCCTGGGCCAGGCTGGTGCGCATCATGACGCCCGCCTTCGCATACGGGCTCGTGTTCTGGATCGTCTCGACTTTCGCGACGATGGCGCCGTCGCCGGTGAGGGCCTGGTAGGCGAAGTGGCCGCTGTCGGCCGTGCCCCAGCTGTCGGCGCCTGCTCCGGCCACGGTCCATGTGCCGTCGGCGTACGAGGACCTGCCGGCCGGGGAGGCGCCCCCGATATCGGCATCGGAAAAGCCCGAGGTGATCGACGCGGTCTCGGGTAGGGCGAGTGCCGGCGGGGGCGTCGCCGTCGAGGTGTCGGTGTCCTTCAGGAACATGAAGCTGCCGCTGTCGACCGGCATCCACTGGCGTCGCTGCGCGATGTACGGCGCCTGCATGCCCTTGCGGACGACGTACGCGCCATGGATCTGGTTCAGCGCGATGTTCCCGCCGCCCCATCCGCGATTGGTGTTGTCGGCGATGTAGTAGGCATCGGTGGTGCCGAACGGGAGGAAGGGCGTCGGTTCGAGCTCGTTCACGCGCGCGAAATATTCGCCCGACGCCAACAGGCGGTTGTCGAAATCGGCGTAGATGTCGATGCCTTGCTTCCAGAGCGCTTCGGCCAGCATGACCAGCGACTTGAGCTGCCCGTGGAAGTGTCCCTGGTCGCGCAGCGAGTCGCCCAGCATGCCGATGTCGTTCGAACTGCGCAGGCCGATGTGGGCGAGGGTACGGGTCTGGGCCACGACCCGGTTCAGCAACGCGGTGTCGTCATTGAAGATGGCCATCAGTCCGAGCGCGTTCAGGGCCAGCGCGCCCTTGTTGGCGGCGCCGAACATGTTGTCGCCATACGGGTTCGATGCCGGAATCAGGACATTGGCAAAGTATGCTTTCACCGTGGCCGTGTCGGCGTCCGTCCAGTCCGGCCACGTGCCGCGCAGGATGTCCGCGCCGCCCACGAACATGTAGGCGTAGTCGCCCAGGTCGAGCATCGACTCGCGGCCCGCGAACTCGGTCTGGACGGTGGCCCATTGCATCAGGATGTCGTGCGCCTTTTTCGCATAGTCCTTGTTGCCGGTGAAGTACCACATCCGCGAGAGATTCCAGATCGCGATCATGTCGTTGCGCCATGGCCAGAGATTCACGTCGGGAGCCCGGCTCACGGTCGCGTAGGGGCCCGCCATGACGTAGGTGAGCCTGGCCTTGCCGTCGTTCGCCAGCTGGTCGTAGGCGGATTTCCAGGGCTGCCTGCCCTGGTCGACGTAGGACTTGAGTGTCGAGAGATCGGAGAGGGTAAGAGGAGTGCCCGGATGCGTGAAACCGGTGGCCTGCGCCACACCGTAACCCGGGAGCACGGTTGTGCTCAACATGAGCAGTGCAGCGGCAAGACGGGTGCGGCCAAACATCCTGGAAGTATTTTTCATCGGTAGCCTTCATTAATGAACCTTCAAACGGCGCGCCGGCCGTGATGGCATCGCATCACGACAGCGCGCCCCGAAAATGTCACGTTCAAGGGCATCCCGGGCGTCCCCGTCGCCTTGCCCGTAGCCTCGCGGCGAGGCGAGGTGTTCGTTCGAGCGTCAAACTATTAAATTATGGCAGTCATATTGCCGTACGGCAACAGGTTTACGTATGCATGTGAATCGGTGTCTCATTAATTTAACATTAACGTAGACTTGAGCATCGTTCATCTTGCAATCGTGTGCCGGGAGAGCGCGGCCGAGTCGTGGGAATGTGCGCATTTCCGCGGGCGCCGTATCTGCTATGTTCGCAGTCGCTGTCCGTCCCCCAAAAAAAGAAAGGCGCGCATGGCTATCCACAAGTACGTCGTTCCACTGCTCGTGACGATCGCACTCGTGCCCGCGCACGCCTTCGGGAACGAGCCGCCCAAGGTGGTCGTCAAGGGCAAGCACGACCCGTCCACGGTCGTCATCAAAGGCGTGCGCGACCCGTCGGCGTGGTTCCGGATCGAGAGCCAGCACCTGATCGTGTATTCGAACGACGATCCGGACGACGTCATCGAACTGGTCAACAACCTGGAACGGCTCGACGCCGTACTGCGCCTGTACCTGAAGCCGTTCCTCGACACGCGGGAAACGCTGCCCAAGTTCACGCTGTACTTCCAGGGGCCGCCGGACCTGCCGCCGGAGTTGGGCGCGGTCGACGGCTCCACCGCCAGCCTGACCAGCCGTTGCGCATCCGGGACGCTGGCGTTCACGTTCAGCAAGGCAAAGAGCTGGAAACTGGACAACGCATCGCTGCTTCGTCCGGAAGACGACTACACGCTGATGACGAATTTCGTGGTGTACGCCGATGTGTTCCTGCGCCGCCATACCCGCATTCGCGCGCCCGCATGGTTCCTTGCGGGCTTCGACGCGTATTTCGGCGGCATGCGCTTTACCGAGAACCAGATGCTGGTCGGACGCGATGCCGGCACGTCCTACAATCTGCTGCAGGAAATCGACGAGGGCCGGATCAGGCGCGTGCGGTTCGACGACGTCCTGCACGACCGTACGCCGTCCGGGACGTTCAAGATCGGCACGAACGGGTATTACCGGCAATGGGAGTTCCTCGCCCGCTCGTTCAACCTCGTGCACTACATGCTCTCGTCGGCGCAGAACCGCGACAAGATGGGCAAATATCTCGAACGGGTCAACGAGGGCGCCGACCCCGCCGACGCGTTTGCCGACCTGTTCGGCCTGTCGGGACAGGAACTCGACGCGGCGATGTGGCGCTACCGCCAGGCGTCCATGAAAATTCTCCAGGTCGACGTGCCGGACCTGCCCCGGGCCCACATCGACTTCACCCGCCTGAGCCGCATCGAGGGCGAGTTCGTGCTCGACAACGCCGCGCTGAAGACCTGCCCCGTGCCCGCCGCCGGCAAGACGTTGCTGGCGCGTGTGCAGCAGAAGGCGGCGCAGGCGCCCGCCGTCGATTTTGCCCAGGTCTCGCTGAGCCGCGCCCAGGTCGAGTGGGGCGATCCGCTCGATGCCCTCGGCTACCTGACACATGCCGTCGAGAACGATCCGTACAACCCCGAGCCGCAGTATCTGCTGGGCCTGGCGCACGCGAAGCTGGCGGAACGCGGAGGCCCCGACAGGCAGGATCAACTGGCGGCGGCCCGTGCCAGCCTGGCGCAGGCCGCCTTGCTGGCGCCGGAAGCGCCCGATGTATCGTATGCGCTGTTCCGCGTCGGGCTCATGGACACGGAACCGGGCGACAAGGACATCGGCAGGGCGGTCGACGCGTGGCGCCACGGGCACGACGTCGCCGCGTTCGCGCGCGCGGCCGCGCTGGCCCAGGCATGGCTGGGCGATGCCGCCGGCGCGTATCAGGTGTTCAATACGCTGGCGCGCAACAAGTGGGATCCCGGGAACGCCGCGTGGGCGACGACCTGGCTCGCCAGGCTGGAGAAGGGCGTGCCGCGCAATGAACTGCTGGCCGCGATGCGCGCGGAACAGCCGGCGGCGCCCGGCGCCCGGTCGTGGATGCACGACAACCGGTAGGGCGCGGATCAGGCATCGTCGACATGACGCCGCCGGCCGGTGTCGTCCCACAGCCTCTCCATCGACAGATACGTGTACGACGCCGTCCACCCGATGAGCAGCATCCCGTTCAGCGCCTGCATGCCCGCCAGCAGGCGCAGGTCGCCGTGCGGCAGCACGTCGCCGTAGCCCAGCGTCGTGTAGGTCTCGGCGGAGAAATACAGGCAGCGCGTGAACGGCAGCGGGCCGGGATCGCCCATTTGGCCGACGCCGAAGCGGGTCGCGAGCAGGTAGTAGGCGAGGCCGTACAGCAGGATCTCGATGAAGTGCGCGCCGAACGCGCCGACGATCACGAACACGAGCCGCAGGCGCGGCGGGATGCGCAGCGCGGGCAGCGCCGCCGTCATCAGGCGCAGGACCTCGTAGTGGATCACGGTCGTGGCGATCAGCAGGAATGCGCAGGCGGCGATGGCGATGCCCATGTCATGACGTGCGAAAACGTGTCGGTGCCGCCCAGCATAGCAAAACTCTGCAATGTCGTTGTCGCTCGTGCCCCCCGCCGCGGAACGCGGGCCCGCGCGCCCGGGCTCGGCGTCCCCCCACCCGGGGGTCCAGCGCGTTACGGCGTAGCAGCAAA